>DASQAH010000032.1:0-9377 GCA_035635835.1 Gemmatimonadales bacterium | reverse complement strand
GGGGGGGGAGGCGGGGGGGCGTCGGCTGCTGAGCCTGGAGCGCCACCGGCGCCACCAAGAGCGCCAGCGCGAACAAGTGTCTGGACATCGATTCCTCCGTACGCATGAGGATGGGACGAGGCATGCCCTCGCCCATCTGCCATCGCTGGTTGTCAGACCCGAGCTAGGCGATGCGGAGCGGAGGGGGTGGAACCGGCGCCCGAGTGATGCTAGAAGGAGGCAGTGAGGAGAGTACGAGGGGGACGAGGCGCGGTGCGCCGAGGAGGATGACCGCGTCGACCAGCGGCGCCGGCACAGCAGGGGCGAGCAGCACGTCCGCGCCCCCGCCCCCGGACATGTCGCCGCAGAAGCAGGGCGTGCCGGACGGGACCTCATGTTGATGATGCGACCCGTGCGCGGACAGATGGTGCCGGCAGGCCGCGATCACTTGCATCGTGATCCCTCCGGGCCCGGCGGCAAGCCAGGGGCCCGCAACAAACAACAGGGTCGGAAGCAGCGATCTGCGTCGCATCGGACCTCAAGTGTACGCGGCTGCCCGCGGCTGGCGCAACCCGCCCCGCGCTAGGTAGACTGCACTGTCTACGGGGTTTACCTCAACTGCGGAGTCCTGTTTCCTCCCTATGCCCACCGCCGCTGAAACCGCGTTGTCCCGGGGCCTGGAAGGGGTCGTGGCCAACGAGTCGGCGATTTGTTACGTGTTCGGCGAGGAAGGCCGGCTCATCTACCGTGGGTACGACATTCACGATCTGGCAGACAACTCCACCTTCGAGGAGACGGCTTTTCTGCTCCTCAAAGGCGACTTGCCGACGCGTGATCAGCTGAAGGAATTCGTGGGGCAGGTGAAGGCGGCCCAGAAGGTCGACAAGGTTGTGCAGGGGGTAATCAAGGACGCGCCGCTCGGTGCGAACCCCATGAACGTGCTCCGGACTGCGGTGAGCGCCGCTGTGTTCGGGGATCCCGATCGCACCGACAACTCGGCAGCCGGCGAGTACCGCAAGGCGGTGCGGCTCATCGCGCAGCTCCCGACGATGGTGGCCATGTTCCACCGGCTGCGCAACGGCCAGAAGCCCCTGGCGCCACGCCGCGGCCTCTCCCTGGCGGCGAACTTCCTCTATATGACGTCGGGCGCGGTGCCGGAGTCGGACGTCGAGCACGCCCTCGATGTCGCGTTGATTCTCCACGCCGATCATGAGCTCAACGCGTCGACCTTTGCCGCCCGAGTGATCGCGGCGACCCTAGCCGACATGCACGGGGCTGTGACGGGCGCGATCGCGGCGCTGGCGGGGCCGCTGCACGGCGGCGCCAACACCGAAGTGATGAAGATGCTGCTCGACATCAAGACGCCCGAGCGCGCCGAGGCGTGGATCCGCGAGGCGCTGGGCCGCAAGCAGAAGATCATGGGCTTTGGTCACCGTGTGTATCGCACCGAAGACCCTCGGGCCGCACACCTGCGGCGCATGTCCGAGGAGCTCGGTCGCAAGGCCGGGCAGGCCCACTGGTTCGCCATGCAGCGCACCATCGAGGACGTGATGAAGCGCGAGAAAGGGCTGTACTGCAACGTCGACTTCTACTCCGCCTCCACCTACTACGTCATGGGTATTCCGCTCGACCTATACACGCCGATCTTCGCGGTGAGCCGGGTCAGCGGCTGGTGCGCGCACGTGCTCGAGCAACACGCCGACAACCGACTGATCCGGCCGCGCGCCGAGTACGTGGGCGCGATGGACCGCAAATGGATGCCGCTGCGCAAGCGGGTCGGCGGAGTAGGCGAGGGGGGAGCGGGGGGGAGTCCCGCGTGAGCGAGCCGGGGCAAAAGATCGACTATCGGGACGGCCGCTGGGTCGTCGGGGACCACCCGATCATTCCGTTCATCGAAGGCGATGGCACCGGCCCCGACATCTGGCGGACGGCGCGGCGGGTGCTGGACGCGGCGGTGGCGAAAACCTCCCAGGGGCGGCGCCGAGTGCTGTGGCGCGAAACGCTGGCCGGGGAAAAAGCCTTCAAGCAAACCGGGAGCTGGCTCCCCGAGGAGACCCTCGCGGTCATCCGCGAGCATCGCGTCGCCATCAAGGGGCCCCTCACCACGCCGGTGGGCGGCGGCATCCGCTCGCTGAACGTTGCGCTGCGTCAACAGCTTGACCTCTACGCCTGCATTCGGCCGGTCCGGTGGTTCCGCGGCGTCCCCTCGCCGATGCAGGTCCCCGAACGGCTCGACGTCGTGATCTTCCGCGAGAATATCGAGGACGTCTACGCCGGCATCGAGTATGCCGCCGACAGCGACAAGGCGAGCCGGCTGCGCGACTTCCTGATTAAGGAAATGGGCGCCACCATTCGCGAGCACAGTGCCATCGGTATCAAGCCGATGTCACGGTTCGGCTCGCAGCGCCTGGTGGCGAAGGCGATCTCCTACGCGCTCGCTGCCGGCCGCGCGTCGGTGACCCTGGTGCACAAGGGCAACATCATGAAATTCACCGAGGGCGGGTTCCGGGACTGGGGGTACGAGCTCGCCAAGGAGCGGTTCGGGGACCGGACGATCACCGAAGCAGAGGCGGGCGACGGGAAGCGGGAGGCGGGTAAGGTGGTGATCAAGGACCGCATCGCCGACGCGATGTTTCAGCAGCTGCTGCTGCGGCCCGAAGAGTACGCGGTGATCGCCGCCCCGAACCTCAACGGCGATTACCTTTCGGACGCCTGTGCCGCCCAGGTAGGCGGCCTCGGCATGGCGCCCGGCGCCAACATCGGCGACGGCTACGCCGTATTCGAGGCGACGCACGGCACGGCGCCCAAGTACGCAGGGCAGGACAAGGTGAATCCCGGGAGCGTGATCCTCTCGGGCGCCATGATGTTCGAGGAGCTGGGCTGGCGGGATGTCGCGGCGGCGATCGCCGCGGCGCTGGAGGGCGCGATCGGCGCCGGGCGCGTGACCTACGATCTCGCCCGCCAACGCTCCGGTGCCACCGCAGTCTCGACCTCCGCATTCGGAGACGCCATAATCGAGCACTTGACATGAACAGCTCCGTCAGCACAAAGCGCCTTGCCCAGGTCGAGACCCCGCTGCTCGCGGTGGCGCTCGCCACGGGGAGCGACCTGCCCGCCGCGCTCACCGAGCTCGACCGGGCCGCGGGGGGTGTGCTGGCCCGGGCATTCGCGAGCGGCGACTTCAAGGGGAAGCGCGACGAGACGTTGCTGCTCTACCCCACCACCGGCCCGGCGCAGCGGGTGCTGCTCGTCGGCGTGGGCAAGCCGGCCGAAGTCACGCGGACCGCGCTGCGCCGGGCCGCTGCCGTTGCCGGCAAGCGCGCCCGCGTGCTGGGTGCGACGACGTTCGCCTTCGCCGTCGCGCCGGAAGCCCGCAACGGCGTGAGCGCCCGCGACCTCGGGCAGGTGGTCGCCGAAGGCGCCGCTCACGGCGCGTGGTTCTTCACGGAATTCAAGCAGCCCACGAGCGACGAGCCGCGGCGTGAAGTTGTAGGGGTCGACCTGGTCGTCGACGCGAAGGAGTCCAAGGACGCCGAAGCAGGTCGCCAGCTGGGCGCAGCGATCGCCGCCGGCGCCCATCTCGCCCGTACTCTGCAAATGGAGCCCGGCAACGTCTGTACGCCCCGCTATCTCGCCGAGCGGGCGGTGCAGCTGGGCAAGACGTACGGCTTCGCCGTCACCGTGCTCGATCTTGCGGCTATCAAGAAGGAAGGGATGGGAGCGCTCCTCGCCGTGGCGCAGGGTTCGCAGCAGGAGCCGCGGTTCATCGTCCTCGAATACACCGGGGCTGGGGGGGACGCAGCACCGCTGGCCCTGCTGGGCAAGGGGGTCACCTTCGACTCTGGCGGCATCTCGATCAAGCCATCGCAGAACATGGAGGACATGAAGTACGACATGTCCGGGGCGGCGGCGGTGCTGGGAACGTTCGAGGTGCTCGGGCGCTTGAAGCCGAAGCTCAATGTGATTGGCCTGATCCCGTCCACCGAGAACCTGCCCTCTGGGACGGCTCTCAAGCCCGGCGACGTGATCAAGAGCCATTTGGGTAAGACGATCGAGATCGTCAACACCGACGCCGAGGGCCGGCTGATTCTGTGCGACGCGCTTTCCTACGCGCGCCGCTACAAACCCGTCGCCGCGCTCGACGCCGCAACCCTCACCGGGGCGGTCTCCATCGCTCTGGGTAGCCAGGCGATCGGGCTGATGGGCAACGACGAGGCGCTGATCGCGGAAGTGCGGGACGCGGGCGAGCGTGCCGGCGAGCGGTGCTGGCCGCTGCCCCTGTGGGACGAGTATCGTGACCTCGTGAAGTCCGAGATCGCGGATGTGAAGAACTCGGGTGGGCGCGGGGCGGGGACGATCGCGGGCGGCTGGTTCCTGCGGGAGTTTGTCGACGGCTTTCCGTGGGTCCACCTCGACATCGCCGGGACCGCGTACACCGAGGGGGACGGTCCCTACCAGGTGAAGGGACCTACGGCGATCGGCGTGCGGCTCTTCACCGAATTCCTGCTGCGGCGCGCGGGCGCTTGATCCTGCGGAGCCTCCTCCTGGCGGGGGCTCTGATCGCGGGGGCGCGGGCGGCCGCCGCGCAGGCCGATTCGGCGGGGAGGCCGGCCCTGCGGGACACGACTCGCGGTCGCGGTGCGAAGACCGACACCACCCCGCCGCGTGATACGACCGCTGCCTACCTGGCGACCTTCCCCGCGAGCATCGCACCGGGCCCCCTGCCGCTCGGCACCCGCTACAGCTTTCCCATCGACTCGCTCGTCCTCACCAATGCGGTCACGCTGAGCGATGTGCTGGCGCATGTCCCCGGGGTCTATGTGGCACGCGGCGGGTTCTTCGGCGCGGCGGAGGTCGTGTTGTATGGCGGCCGCGGCGGCCAGGGGATCGAGATCTACTGGGACGGCATGCCGTATCTCCCGATGGGGCGGGACTCGGTGCTGCTCGACCCTGCGCGTATCTCCCTCGCTATGCTCGAGCGCGTGGACGTCGTCGCTCTACCCGCCACGCTGCGCGTCTACCTCGTCTCGATGCGGCCGCGCTCCACGGTCCCGGCTTCGGAGGTGCGGATCCAGAACGGCGAGTTCTCCATCGCCGATTATCGCGGCGGATTCCACAAGCGCTGGCGCTCGGGAGTCGGACTCTCCGTCGACGCCGACTGGAACGCCATCGCCGGCGTGCCAGGGACGACGACCACCGGGTTCAACAGTGTGGACCTCTGGATCAAGGGCGAGTATGTCCCGAACAATCGCGGTGGCATCTCCTATCAAATCCTGAGCTCGACCTGGAGTCGGAAGGCCCTGTCCGGTCTCGTCGACCCCCGGAAGGCCAAGCGGCAAGACCGCCAGCTGCGTTTCTTCCTCATGTTGCGGCCCGACAGCGCCGGGTCCGGACTCCGTCTAGACGGCACGATCGCCAGCACGGCCGCTCTCGGCGACTCGGCCGTCGCCGACCGCAACGTGGCCGCGGCGCGGTTGGCGCTGAGCGACACCTGGCGCCGCGCCACGGCTTCGGTCGCGATGACTGCCGGGGGATTCCAGCGGTCCTGGAGCCTCGAGGGAGAAGCGGCGTGGATGCCGCTGCCATTCCTCACACTCGCGGCGGACGCACGCCGCAGCACCTACACGCTCGGCCGCACCGGAGAGCGAGCCCATCTCTCCGCCGGCGTGCGGCTACCGTTCGGCCTCTCGGCCCACGGCGTCATCGCGACGGGAAGGGAATTGGACGCTCCCGCGCTTGGTGCAGACACGGGGCAGCGCGCGACCGACCTGGCCGGCGCGATCCGCTGGGACAGCCGCTTCGCGTCGCTCGAATTCGGCGGCGTGCGGCGCGATCCGTTTTCCCCCATGGGCTTCGCCGCTGGTCTCCTGGGCCGTGACTCGATCAACGCCCTCGGCCCTACGCCGCGGAGCACCTATGCGACCTTCCAGGGCTCCGTGCGCCCGCTCCCCGGCCTTACCCTCTCCGGCTGGTATTTCAATCCCCTCGTCGGCGGCGGCGACTTCGAGCCACCCTACCACGCCCGCGTGTCGCTGACCTTCTACTCGAAGTTCTGGCGGCACTTCCGCAGCGGGGCGTTCGCGCTGCGTGGGGAGTACGCGTTCGAGTCCTGGAGTGGCGGGCTGGGCGGAGTGCACCGTGATACGTTGGGGAACGCGTCGCAGATACCCCTCCCCGGGGCCACGTTTTCCGAGTTCAACCTACAACTGCAGATCGTCGGTGTGACCGCGTTCTGGATGCAGCGCAACAGCAGATTCTTCCACGGCGGGTACGTGCACGGGCTGGATTATCCCCGGCGGGCACAGTTCTACGGGGTGCGCTGGGTCTTCAGCAACTGACGCGTTGAATTAAGTGCAGTCCGCGACTAGGTTTATAGACTGTGCCGCGGAGCATGACGGGGTTCGGATCTGCCGATGGGACGGTTCTCGGCGGAAGGCTGCGGATCGAGATCCGTTCTGTCAACCACCGCTACTTCAACTCTCAGTTCAGACTGCCACTCGACCTTGCCGGCATCGAGGGCGAGCTACGCGACCGGCTGCGGGCGCTGCTCGAGCGCGGTCACGTGGCGGTGTCGGCTCGCTGGCTCGCACCGCCGGAGACGGAGGTTGCAGTCTCGCTCGATCTCGCGCGAGCGCGGCAGGTGGTTGCGGCGCTGCGCGAGCTGAAGAAGAAGCTCCGGCTGAAGGGCGAGCCCGATCTGGCCTTCGTGGCCCGCCACGCCGATGTGCTGAGGGTGGCGGGGAACGGGGGGGGAGGGGGTGGGGGGGGAGAGGGCACAGCGGTGGTGACGTGGGCAGACGTGCGGCCTCTGGCCGAGCAGGCGGCGGGTGACGTGGTCGCGATGCGCGAGCGGGAAGGGAAGGCACTCGCCACGGATCTGGCGGCCCGACTGGACGCTCTGGAGGGGCACGCGCGAGTCGTCGCCGAGCGCGCCCCCGCCCGGCTCGCAGCGGAGTACGAACGACTGAAGAAGGCGGTGGCGGAGCTCGCGGCGGGAGTCCGCCTGGACGAGCAGCGCCTCGCCCAGGAGATCGCGCTGCTGGCCGACCGGGTGGATATCAGCGAGGAACTGGTCCGATTCCGGACCCACGTCGCAGCCTGCCGGGAGGCGCTGCAGGGGAGCGGCGCCGTGGGCAAGCAGCTCGGGTTCCTAGCGCAGGAGCTGCTGCGCGAAGTGAATACGATGGGCTCCAAGGCGAACGACGCCAGCATGACCCAAGCGGTCATCGGGATGAAGGGCGAGTTGGAGCGATTTCGGGAGCAGCTGGAGAACTTGGAGTGACGCCGCGCGTCGTCGTGCTGTCGGCGCCTTCGGGCGGCGGCAAGACGACGCTCTCCCGGGCGCTCTTGGCGCGGCGCGCCGACGTCGGTTACTCCGTTTCCGCCACCACGCGGCAGCCGAGGCAGGGAGAGAAGAACGGGGAGGCCTATCATTTCCTGACTCGCGACGAGTTCCTCAAGCGCCAGGCGAACGGGGACTTTCTAGAGACCGCTTGGTACGCTGGCGAACTCTACGGGACGCTCAAGGGCGAGGTCGAGCGAGTCCTGGGGCTCGGCAAGCATGTGCTGCTGGACATCGAGGTCCAGGGAGCGATTCAGGTCCGCCGCCAGTTCCCGCGGCCACGGTCGGTCAGCGTGTTCATTCTGCCGCCCTCGGCCGAGGTCTTGGTGCGGCGGCTGCGGCAGCGGCAGAGCGAGTCCGGGGAGACCCTGCAACTGCGACTCGAGAAGGCGCGCGACGAATTGCGACGGGCGCAGCAGGACGTCGGCGGGGCGGTGCTGTACGATTACTGGATCGTGAACGACGATCTCGAGCAGGCAGTTGCCGAGGTCAGCAACATCATCGATGCACCCGAACAAGGGGGCCACCGAGTGGACCCGGTGATCATCAGCGAGATCGTTCGTGGGCTGGCGGCAGAGTTAGGCCAGCTAAAGCGGGCGCACTAAAAGGAGCAGGCATGCGCATTATCACTCCGCAGGAAGTCGCCGTGCAGACGCAGAACAAGTACCTCGGCGTGCTAGTCGCCGCGAAGTTCGCCCGGTTCGTCAACGAGTTCCCGCGCGATCGCTCGGTGGACTTCGAGGAAAAACTCACCACCCGCGCGCTCGACGAGCTGGTGCGGGCACACCTCAAGTACAAGCTCGTCCGGCGGCGGCGGCAGGAGGTGTGATGCTGCTCACCGGCCGTCACGTCGTCCTCGGCGTGTCGGGCGGGATCGCCTGTTACAAGAGCTGCACGCTGGCCCGTCGGTTGGTCGAAGACGGCGCGACCGTGGAGGTGGTGATGACGACGGGTGCCGCGGAATTCGTCCGGCCCCTTACCTTCGAGGCCCTCACCGGCCGGAAGGTCTTGGCTTCCCTGTGGGAGCGGGACCACGCTTTGGCTCACATTGGACTCGCCAAGGCTCCCGAGCTGGTGATTCTCGCCCCCGCGACTGCGCAGCTCCTCGCCCGAGCCGCGCAGGGCCAGGCGGACGATCTGCTGACGGCGCTGCTGCTCGCGCGCACCGGGCCGGTCCTCTGTGCCCCGGCGATGAACGACGCGATGTACGCCCACCCGGCGACTCAGGCGAACATCAAGACCCTCGCGCAGCGCGGCTGGTTGTTCGTCGGTCCCGAGACCGGGCCGTTGGCCGAGGGACCGAGCGATCGGCCGGGCCGCATGAGTGAACCGGAAACCATCCTGGCCGCCGCGCAACGGCTGCTGTCCCCCGCGGGCCGCTGGCGGGGACGGATGGTCGTCGTGACCGCTGGCCCAACCCGCGAGCACCTCGACCCGGTGCGGGTGATCACCAACCCTTCGAGCGGGCGCATGGGCATCGCGCTCGCCGAGGCCGCGTGGACGCGCGGCGCGGACGTGATACTCATCGCCGGCCCGACGGACCTACCCCTGCCCGCCGGGGTCAAAGCGGTGCGGGTGGAGACGACAGCCGACATGCAGCGCGCGGTGCAGGCGGTGGTGAAGGGCGCCGACGCCCTGATCATGGCCGCGGCCCCTGCTGACTACCGGCCCCTCGAGAGCGCACCGACCAAGCGTCCGCGCTCGAGCGGCAAGCTCGCGGTGCAGCTCGAGGCGACTCCCGACATTCTGGTCTCGCTCAAGCGGCCGCGGGGGTGCGTCATGGTGGGGTTCGCCCTCGAGACCGGAGACGGCCTAGCCAAGGCGCAGCGGAAGCTGCAAGATAAGCGGCTCGATTTCGTGGTGTTGAACGACGCGCTCGAGCCCGGCGCGGGGTTCGAAGTCGCCACCAACAAGGTCACGATCCTGCGCAAGGACGGAGCGCCGGTAGAGCTACCGCTCCTCTCCAAGCGCGACGTGGCGGAACGGATCCTTGACGCGGTGGAGCAAGCGTTGACGTGAGCGACGCTCGGGCGCTGGCGCGCGCATACCTGGAACA
>DASQAH010000031.1:0-2126 GCA_035635835.1 Gemmatimonadales bacterium | reverse complement strand
GACGACTTGGAGATCGGCTGTGGTGGCACGATTCGGCAGCTCGTCGAGCGGCACCCCGGGAGCACGGTCCGCTGGTGGGTGCTGACGGGGGACGCAGCGCGCCGCCGCGAGGCGCAAGACGCCGCGGAACGCCTACTCGGCGACGTGTGCTGTCTCGAAGTCTCCGTGTCTGGCTTTCGTGATGGGTATCTTCCGGCCGAAGTGGGCAAGGTCAAGGACGCCTTCGAAGCGTTCCGCCGTGGCCCGGAGCCGGACCTCATCTGCACGCACACGTGCGATGATCGCCACCAGGACCACCGGCTGGCCTGCGACCTCACCTGGAATACCTGGCGTGACCACCTGATCCTCGAGTACGAGATCCCCAAGTGGGATGGCGACCTGGGGCAGCCCAATCTCTACGTTCCCCTCTCTGAGGCGACTGTACACCGCAAGGTCGACGTCCTGCTCTCCTCATTCGCGACACAACGTGCGAAGCCGTGGTTCGACGAAGCGACGTTTCGCAGCCTGCTCCGGTTGCGCGGCATCGAATGTCGCGCGGCGGAGGGGTATGCGGAAGCGTTCCACGCACGGAAGGTCGGCGTTTGGCTCTGATCACGGTGGGCGTCCCGGTCTACAACGGCGAGCGCTACCTGGCGCGGACCCTGGATTCGCTCCTCAATCAGACGGTCCACGATTTCGTCATTTTGGTAGGAGACAATGCGTCGACCGATCGCACGGCGGAGATCGTGCAAGCCTATGCTGCGCGCGACCCCCGCGTACGCCACGTTCGACACGCGCGTAACCTCGGTGCGGCCGCGAACTATACGCGACTGTGCGAAACGGCGGACACGGAATTCTTCCGGTGGTCGGCAGCCGACGATTGCTCGGAGCCGCGGTTTCTCGAGGCGTGCCTGGAAGGCCTCCGGCGTAGTCCCGCAGCGGTGCTCGTGTATCCGCGCATCATGCTGATCGACGCGGAGGACCGGCCACTCCGAGAGTATGCGGAAGGCCTGCACCTGCCCGACGCACGTCCCAGCGACCGCTTCTTCACGCTGCTCCGAAACACCGGGCTCTGCAACGCTCTCTATGGGCTCGCCCGGACGGAAACTCTCCGCCGAACGCGGCTCCTCGGGTCCTATCTCGGCTCCGACATCGTGTTTCAAGCAGAGCTCAGCCTCTACGGCAAAATCCTCGAGGTGCCGGAGATCCTACTCCTGCGACGGATGCATGCCGACTCCTTTACGAGCATGACGCTCCAGCAACAGCGGGACTTTATGAACCCGGGCCGGCGGAGCCGCGTGGAGTTGTACCGCTGGCGTCACTGGGCGGAGCACCTTCGTTCGGTCATGCGGGCGCCACTCGCGTTGGGCGAACGCATCAAGCTGGTCGCGGGGCTCGCGCGCCGAATGGTCTGGGACCGCCACGAGTTCTTGCAAGAACTCCTCGTGGCCGCGCGCATGCTCGTGACCCGGAGTGCCGGGTGAACGCAAAGCCCGTGATCGGCGTGTGGGGGCATTACGCGGATGCGAACCTGGGGGACGATGCCTGCCACACGGCGCTGCTTCATCATCTGAAGCGCCTCGTACCGACCGCCCGTTTCGTCCTGTTCTGCCGGTTTCCAGAAATCGCGCAGGCGCGATGGGGTTGGCCCGCTCATCCCGTGCACCGGTTGCGGCGTGGGCAAACCGGCCCATGGGAGCCACCGCCTGCCGTTGCAGGGGATGGCGTAGTCACGGCGCTGGACCGATGGCGCCAGCGCGCCCGTCAAATCGGTCCGCTCCGTCTCGCGGTCCGCGCGCTGCGCGCCGTCCTGGCTGGGGCTCGAGCCTTCCCGGCCGAATGTCGCTTCCTGTGGCAATCCTACCGCCGGTTGCGCGACGTGGACGTCCTAGTCGTGACCGGTTCCAATCCCCTGTTCGACTTTTTTGGGGGCTTCTGGCGGTACCCCTACACGGTGTGGAAGTGGGCGGCGCTTGCCCGCCTCACCCGCACGCGGCTTGCGTTTGTCAGCGTGGGCGCAGGACCGATTGTGTCGGCCCGCTCCGGACGGCTCCTGGCCCGCGTGCTGCAGCGGGCGGATTACGTGTCGTTCCGAGACGAAGGGTCGGGTCGGCTGATGCGGCAGTACGGCTTCGACGGCCCGTGCG
>DASQAH010000030.1:0-4456 GCA_035635835.1 Gemmatimonadales bacterium | reverse complement strand
CCCCCTCCCCCCTTCCCCCCTCCCGAGTCGGAGCAGGCTACCAGCCGTTCGCGGTGCTGACCCGCGACGGCCGGGCGGTGCCGGTGCAGCTGCTCGACCGCCGGGTGGCGCTGGAGCGGCGCGACGCTACCCGCCACTATCCGGATCAGGACGAGGTCGATCAGGTCCGGATCGCGTTCCGGGCGCCGAGCGTGGTCGGACTCGGGTTCGGGATGCTCGACGTCGGGGAAGCGGTCGCCGCGACGTCCACGGGGACCGGCGCCGCGGGGGTGCGCGGGCGGACGCTGGTCAATCGGTTTGTCGAGGTGACACTTGAGCCGACGGGTGCTCTGGCCCTGCACGACCGTCGCACCGGCGAGCGCTACTTCGACCTGCTGCGGCTCGAGGATGGCGGCGACGCCGGGGACACCTACACCTACTGCCCGCCGGCGCGTGACCGGATCTCCCGCAGTGCGGGGCCGATCAGCGTCTGGCGCCTCGCGCCGGGGCCGCTGGTCGCGGCGCTGGAAGCCCGCTGGCGCATGAAGACCGTGGCGGCGCGACTCGTGGTGATGCTGCACGCCGACCATCCGGTGGTGCGCTGTGTGCTCGAGATCGACAACCGCGCGCTCAACCACCGGCTCCGAGCCCGGGTTCCCACGGCGCTCGGCGGCGGGAGGGCGGCGCTCGCGGGCGCGGCCTTCGGAGCGGAGCGCCGGCCGCCGGTGAGCGTCGATCCGGCCGCCTTTCCGAAGGAGACGCCGGTGGCGACGGCGCCGGCGCACCGGTTCGTGGCGGTCGCCGACGGGCGCCGCGGGCTGGCGCTGCTCGCCCCAGGGTTCTTCGAGTACGAGTGGACGCCCCGCGGGGATCTGCTCGTCACACTGCTCCGCGCCGTCGGCGAGCTCTCGCGTGAGGACTTGCCGACGCGCCCGGGCCACGCCGGCTGGCCCACGCCGACGCCGCAGGCGCAATGCCTGGGTCGCCACCGGATCGAGTTTGGACTCGTGGCCGTTCAGGAGGACGAGCTCACGCATGGGCACGTCGTGGCGACGCATTGGGAGGACACGTTCGTCCCGGTGAGCGGGCATTGGATCCGGGACGCTGGGCCGCTGACGCCGGCGCCTGTGGATATCGCGCTCGAAGGCGCGGGACTCGTGCTGTCGGCCGTGAAGCCGACGCAGGCGGGCGGCCCCGCAGGGGGTCTGGTGCTGCGGTGCTATAACGCCACGGATGCGCGAGCGGCCGGCGCTTGGCGCTTCGGCGAGGGCGTCAAGAGCGCCCATCGGGTGCGGGCGGACGAGCGCGAATCGCTCGCCCTGGTCTTGGAGAACCGCGGCCGCACGGTGCGGTTCGTCGCCGAGCCAGGGGAGATCGTGACAATTCTGGTGACGTGATGCGCGAACATCATCTCCCCAACCCGCGTTCCGCCCGCTACTACGCGCTAGGCGACCCCGGCCCCGCCACGCCTCGAGTCTGCCCTAGGGCCCCATTCGCAGTATTGCTTGTAGTGTATCAAAGATATTACATTATCCTGTATAAGGATATATCTTTAATACAAATATATTGACACGGTGTCGCCTATGCCCAGAAAGCACGTCACCTCGACCTCTGCACCGTCAGCTGTGGTTGACCTGGCTCGCCGCCTCGGTGCGAACATCACGCTTGCCCGAAAGCGTCGTCGGCTCTCCCAAGAGCAGCTGGCGATGAAGGCAGGTATCTCCCGGCCGACGCTTGCCCGAGTCGAAGCCGGTGACCTCGGAGTCGGTCTAGGCTTGTATCTCGCGGTTCTCTGGGCTCTCGGGCTTGAGAGGCAGGTGAACCACCTCGCAAGCCCGGAGAGTGATGCGGTCGGCGCAACTCTGGAAGCTGCTCGGCTTGGCCAGCGCATGCGAGCCAACACAGCCTTGAGCGATGACTTCTAGTAGCTGCTATGTGTATCTCCAGCTACCGGCCTCACTCGAGGTAGTAACCTGTGGGCAGTTCGAGCGTCAAGTTCTTCCAACCGGCGGGGTAGTTGGGAGGTTCGTTTACGGCCGGAAGTACCGGTCCCGCCGGGACGCTGTGCCGCTCGATCCGGTCGGGCTACCGCTCAGCGACCAGGTTGTCGAAACGACGCGGCTGCATGGCATGCATGGAGCCATTCGAGACGCGGCGCCGGACGCCTGGGGGCGTCTGGTGATTGAGCGCGCGCTTGGGAGAACTGCTCTGGACGAGATTGACTACCTGCTTAACGGCCCCGAGGATCGGGCAGGCGCTCTCAGTTTCGGGCTCGGTAAGGATCCGCCAGCGCCTCCGCGGAATTTTAACCCGATCGTGCAGTTGGCAGAATTGCGGGAGGCGGCACAACGCATTGAGGCAGGGGAGAGTCCAAAGACGTTCCCGGATCATCTGAAGGTCCTCCTGGCACCTGGGACCTCTCTCGGCGGCGCCCGGCCCAAGGCTGTGGTCGAGGATGGGGAGGGCTTGTGGGTCGCCAAGTTCCCGGCACGGGGCGACCGGTGGAACAACGCAGTCGTAGAGTGCGCGATGCTGGCCCTCGCGCGCCGGAGCGGGATTCACACTCCACCAACCCGCCTGGAGCCGCTCGGCGACGAAACTGCACTGCTGCTCAAGCGTTTCGATAGGGAGAAATCGGTGGACGGCCATCTGCGCCACCGTGTCCTGAGTGGGCTCACGGTGCTGGAGGCGGACGAGCAGGTGATTGAACGAAGTCGATGGTCCTACCTCTTACTGGCCGACGAGATACAGCGCCGGTCCGAACGCCCGGGCGAAGACAAGCTGGAACTGTTTCGGCGAATGGTCTTCAACGCTCTGATCTCGAACAACGACGATCATCCGCGGAACCACGCGCTCGTCGCGAGGGGCGAGCCATGGCGCCTGGCTCCAGCGTTCGATCTCACGCCTGGGCCGTCCGCGAGTCAGCAGCGTGAGCTCGCTTTGATCGTAGGACGCTACGGTCGTGGCGCTCGCCGCGACAACTTACTGTCCGCGGCACCGCGGTTCGGCCTGAGTGGAGCCCAGGCTGGCAGCATCATCAACGAGCTCAAAAACACGGTGACCGAAGGGTGGGAGAAGGAGGTGCGCCGCCAGGGTGGGACCAAACAAGACTGTGAAGCGATTCGGGCAGCGTTTGTCTACGACGGATTCGAATATCGGGATGAGAACAGTGAGACGTAGCCCAGACGGAGGCAGTCTGAGGGCAGTGCGCTCGCAGCCAGCGAATTCGTGGTGTGTGGCGCAGTCACGGGAGATCGTGACGATTCTGGTGACGTGATGCACGAACATCACCTCGCAGTCCGCCGTTCGGCCCGCTACTACACGCTGGGCGACCCCGGCCCCGCCACGCGCGAGGTCTGGTTCGTGTGCCACGGGTACGGCCAGCTCGCCAGCCGGTTCCTGCGACACCTTGAGCCATTCGCCGACGCAACGCGCCTCCTCGTTGCTCCCGAGGGACTGTCGCGCTTCTACCTCGAGTCCGAAGGGCGGCGCAACAACAAGATCGGTGCGAGCTGGATGACTCGGGAAGACCGGCTGAGCGAGATCGCCGACTATGTGCGCTATCTCGACGCCTTGCACGACGAGGTGTTCCGGACGCTCCGGCGCGACGCGGTGTCGCTGCACCTGCTGGGGTTCTCCCAGGGGACCGCGACCTGCACGCGTTGGACGGTGCTGGGCGCTGTCCGGCCTGACCGGCTGATTCTCTGGGGCGGGGAGGTGCCGCCCGATCTCGAGTTCCCGGCGGCTGCCGAGCGGCTACGTCCCGTGCGGCTCCTGCTGGTGGCGGGAGACCAGGACGAGTTCATCACGCCCAAGGTCCTGGCTCGCGACGAGGCGCTGCTCCGCGAGCATGGCATCCCGTACGCGGTGCGGCGGTTTGCCGGCGGCCACGAGATCGATGCCGCGGTACTGCGGGAGCTGGCGTCGTGACTGAGACTGTGGAAGTGCGGAATGGGGAATGAGGAATGGGGCGGCCAGGGCGGCCAGGTCCTACCCTTCCCCATTCCTCACTCCCTTTTCCCTCTCGTAACCCAGCGCCGCGAGAAACGCCCGGTCCCACGCCGCCGGTATACTCTCGCGCGGTGAGTAGGGACCCGGGACGTAGGCCCGGGAGGAGATCCCCGCGAAGCTCTGCTCGCAGATGTGCCAGTCCTGTTTGTTGGTGAGGTCCCAGAATTGCACCGCGTCGTCTGGATTGAAATCGGCGCGGCCGAGCGCGTCGGCGTTGAACAGCCACTCGCATTCGATGCGCGTCCGTCCCGGTCCCTGCGGCCATAGCGTGTAGGAGACCGCATAGTCGGGGTGGATGCTGAGCATCAGGTTGGGGAAGATCGTGTAGTAGTAAGCCCGGCGGGCCTCCGCCGGAGTCAGGTCGCCCAGCGGCAGGGCGCATGCTCGGCCGCTCACCGTCACGCTGGTGTTGGGCTCGGTAATCAGCATGTAGCCGCCCAGGAACGGCCCCTCAGTGAGGTCGTTC
>DASQAH010000029.1:0-15056 GCA_035635835.1 Gemmatimonadales bacterium | reverse complement strand
GGGGGGGGGGGGGGGGGGGGGGGGGGGGGGGGGGCTCTCGGAGGAGACGGCGCTCGCGCTGGCGGATCGGGTCCGTGCGCAGGGGGCGCGCACGGTGATTTACACCGACGTGGCACGGGACGGGACGCTCGCCGGCCCTGATATCGCGGGCGCGCGGAGGATCGCCGCCCTGGGCCTGGACGTGGTCCTCTCGGGGGGCGTCGCATCGTTGGAGGACCTGCGGCAACTGCGGGCCGCCGGGCTCAGCGGGGCGATCGTCGGTCGCGCGCTGCACGAAGGCCGCTTTACCCTCACTGAGGCCCTGGCGTGCCTCGCCTGACGCCCGCCCTCGTCCTGTTACGGGCGACTGGGGTCGCAGCACTCGTGCTGCTGCTGTGGAACCCCGCCCTGCGCCGCGACCTTCCCGGCGGCGACCAGCCGCTGATCCTGCTCGACGCCTCCCTCAGCATGGCCGGAGCACCCTGGCGCGCGGCCCTCGATACGGCGCGCACTCTGGCGCGGGCGCGGCACGGCGTGATCTGGCGGTTCGGGGACCGAGTGACGGCATTCGACACGGCGCCGCCGGGGGAGGGGACCAGCCACCTCGGTCCCGCGCTCGCTGCGGCGGCGACGCGAGGCGGTCCGATCATCGTCGTCACCGATGGCCGCATCGGCGACGCCGCCGACCTGCCGGCGGATCTGCGAGCCCGCGCGACCGTAATCGTCCTGCCCCGGCCAGAGGTATTCGACGCGTTCGTCGCGTCCGTCTCCGGCCCGCGACGGCTCACCACGGGGGACACCCTCGTGCTCGCAGTGACGGTCGGGACGGCGGGGAAGCGGGAAAGGGGCATGGAGAATAAAAAGGCGACGCTCGCAGCCAGTGCCGCCGGGCGGAGGCTGGTTGCTCGCGAGCTCACTCTTCCTGACAGCGGCACGATCACGACCAGCCTCACCATTCCCGTTTCCCGATTCCCGAGTCCCGGTTGGTCGGCGCTAGAGGTCCGGCTGGAAGGCGTCGGCGATGCCGAGCCCCGCGACGACGCTCGGCTTTTCGTGGTCCACGTGAGCCCCCAGCCTGCCGCCGTCGTCCTGGCTGCCCCGCCGGATTGGGAGTCGCGGTTCCTAGCGCGGGTGCTTGGGGACGTGGCGCGCGTGCCGCTCAAGCTGTTCGTGGAGACCGAGCCGGGCCGCTGGCGCGACGGAGGAGCGGGAACGCTCCCCCCTGTGACGACGGTGGAGGTGGCGCGTGCGGCGGCCGGCGCGCGTCTCCTCGCCGAGCTCGGCGACCCGGCGCGGCTGGCTAGCCTCCGGTTGCGCGGCGCTGACGGCCGGCTCGTGTTCGCCGGCCGGAACGGCCGTGAGGGCGACTGGTACGTCGATCCGCCGCCCGTCTCGCCGCTGGCGGCGCGGCTGGCCGGGATCTTCTGGGACTCGCTCCCGCCCCTGGCCAGCGTCGCCGACCTGCCCGCTGACAGCGCAGCCGTGCCCGTGCTGTCGGCGCGCCTGGCCCGACGGGGTCCCTCGCGTCCCATTGTGACGGTGAGCGAGCGCGCCGGCACGCGCCGCGTCACGGTCGCGGCGGCGGGATTGTGGCGCTGGGCCTTCCGCGGCGGCGCGAGCGAGCAGGCCTACCGGAGTCTGATCGCGTCGCTGGCGGATTTCCTGCTTGGCGATGCAAGAGAAGGAAGAGGGGGAAAGGTCGTTCCGGTGACGTCCGAAACTCCCAACGGCCTGCCGCTGATCTGGCGCTGGTCGGGGAGCGGCCCGCCCACAGATGTGGTCCTCTTACTGGACGACGGCCGGCGCGAACGGACCGATACGCTGCGCTTCGACGCCGACGGCCGGGCGGAGCTGCGGCTGCCGCCTGGCGTATACCGCTACACAGTGGCGGGCAGTACACAGGGGGGGTGGGGGGGACTCGTGGCAGTTGAAGAGTACTCCGACGAGTGGCGCCCGAGCGCGCCGACGCTGCGCGCCCAACCCGGACAGTCCGCCGCGCGGCGGGTGTCGGCGGGGCTGCGGGACCACTGGTGGCTGTTCGTGCTCGCGATCGCGGCGTTCGTCGGTGAGTGGGCGTGGCGGCGCCGCCAGGGGCTGCCGTGACAGGGCTCTGGTCGCGGCTGGCACAGGTGTTCGCGCGCGGCGACCCGGCCGCACGAGCTGAGGCCGAACGCATTCTCCTGGAGGCGGACTTCGGTCCCGCGACGGCCGCGGAGCTGCTCGCTGTCGTAGACCGTGAGCCGGCGGGCGAGCGGCAGGCGGCGCTCGAGCGGGCGGTGCTGCAGGTGCTGGTAGGTGGGGGAGGAGGAGGGGGAGGGGGAGGGGGGGAGAGTGGGAGCGGGCTTCCTGAGCCGGGTCGGCTCGCAACGGCTCCGACCCCGCCAACCGTAATCCTCGTCTTCGGCGTGAACGGAGTCGGGAAGACGACCACCGTGGCGAAACTGGCGCAGCGCCTGCAGGCCGAGGGCCGGCGGGTGCTGCTCGCGGCGGCGGACACGTTCCGGGCCGGAGCGGTCGAGCAGTTGCAAGCGTGGGCCGAGCGCCTTGGAGCGCCGTGGGTCGGCCCGGCGCGGGGTGGGGGCGGGAGGGGGGGGGGGAATAAGGGCGGTGCCGACCCCGCCGCGGTGGCGTTCGATGCGCTCGAGGCAGCGCGTGCGCGCGGGTACGACACCGTGCTGGTGGACACCGCCGGGCGGCTGCACACCGAACAGCGGTTGCTACAGGAGCTGAGCAAGGTCGCACGGGTGATCGGCCGCCAGCACCCCGGTGCGCCGCACGAGTCGCTGTTGGTGGTCGATGCGACCGTGGGCCAGGCCGCCGTGCACCAGGCGCAGCGGTTCGCGGCCGCCGTGCCGCTGACCGGATTGATCGTGACCAAGCTCGATGGCACGGCGCGCGGGGGCAGCGTCGTCGCGCTGCGCCGGGCCGTGCCGGTCCCGATCCGCTTCCTCGGTACCGGGGAAGGGCTGGACGATCTCACCGTGTTCGACGCGACGCAGTACGCTCGGCGCTTGGTGCGCGAGTGACCCTCGAGCTGACGACGTCGGTCAAATACCTGAAGGGCGTGGGGCCCAGGCGCGCCGAAGCGCTCGCCCGTCTGGGCGTCCGCACCGTCGGCGATCTGCTATACCACACGCCGCACCGCTACCTCGACGCCACCACCATCACGCCGCTCGCCCGCGCCGCCGTGGGAAGCGAGGTGAGCTGCGTGGGGCGTGTCGTGCGCACGGGGATCCTCCCGACGCGGCGAGGGCTGCGGGTGTTCCGCGCGGTGCTGCAGGACGAGAGCGGGTTGCTGGAATGCGGCTGGCCGGGTCAGCCGTTTCTCGAGCGAGCGATCAAGGTAGGCCAGTTGCTGCTCGTCACCGGTCCGGTGCGCTATTATCATGGCCGCCAACTCGTACCGCGGGAGTTCATTATCCTCGCGGACAAGGACGAGCCGGGGCCCGACCGCGGCCTCATCCTTCCCGTCTACCCGGCGACCGAAGGCCTGTCCCACAAGCAGATCCGGCTGCTGGTGCAGCAGCATCTCGACGCGCTGCTCGCGCTCCTTGACGATCCGCACCCCGCGCAACTGCGCCAACGCCTCGGCGTGCCGGCGCTCGCAGCGGCGCTGGCCGCTGTGCATCGTCCCGCGACGCTGGCCGCCGCGGAGGCGGGGCGCCGCCGGCTGGCCTTCGACGAATTCTTCGACCAGCAGCTGGTCCAGGCACGGGCGCGCTTCCTCGCCAAACGCGCGCGGGCTGGAATCCGCTTCGCATCTAAGAAGGACCTCACGACGCGGCTCAAGGAGCACCTGCCCTTCGAGCTCACCGGCGACCAGCGGAAAGCGATCCGCGAGATTACCGAGGACATGACGGCGCCGCAGCGGATGCATCGACTGCTGATGGGCGACGTGGGGACGGGCAAAACGGTTGTGGCCCTGTTCGCGATGCTGCTCGCGGCCGAGAATGGCTATCAGGCGGCGGTGATGGCGCCCACCGAGCTGCTCGCCGAGCAGCACCACGCGACGCTGACGTCGCTGCTCGCGCCGCTAGCGATCCGGCCCGAGCTGCTGCTGGGGCGGCTCACCGCAGCCGCAAAGACCGCGGCGCAGGAGCGGATCGCTGGAGGCGGTGCGCGGCTCGTGGTGGGGACGCACGCCCTCATTCAGGAGGCGGTACGGTTCCACCAGCTCGGGCTCGCGGTCATCGACGAACAGCATCGGTTTGGCGTGGAACAACGGGCGGCGCTGGCGGACAAAGGGGACGCGCCGGACGTCCTGCTGCTGACCGCCACGCCGATCCCGCGCTCCCTCGCGCTGACGCTGTACGGCGACCTCGACGTGACGACGCTGCGGGAGCGGCCACCGGGACGGGGCACGGTGAAAACGGCGCTGCGGACCGACACAGCCCGCAAAAAGATCTACGAGTTCGTGCGGGGGGAGTGCGCCGCCGGACGCCAAGCTTACGTCATCTATCCCGTTATCGAGGAGTCCGAGCGCGCTGATCTGAAAGCGGCCACGACAATGGCCACGGCCCTGGCGAAGGTCTTCTCCGAGTTTCGACTGGGCCTCGTACACGGCCGCATGAAGCCCGACGAGCGCGACGCCACCATGCGGGCGTTCCGGGACAACCACGTGCAGATCCTCGTCGCCACCACGGTCGTCGAAGTCGGGATCGACGTGGCCAACGCGACCGTCATGGTCGTCGAGCACGCCGAGCGATTCGGCCTCGCCCAGCTCCACCAGCTGCGCGGGCGCGTCGGCCGCGGAGCGGCCGCCAGCCATTGCATCCTGCTTTCCGACGTGCCCGAAGCGGCGCCCCGCCTGCAATCGTTCAGCGAAACGACGGACGGCTTCGCGATCGCCGAGCTCGACCTCCGGGCGCGGGGTATGGGCGAGCTCGCCGGAGCGCGACAGTCGGGCGGCGTCCCGTTGCGCTGGGCGGACTTCACGCGTGACCTAGACCTGCTGGAGGAGGCGCGCCGCGCGGCCAAGGAGATCATCGACGAAGATCCGGCACTCACCCGGCCGCAACACGCCGCCTACCGAGCCCGCATCCTCCAGCGCTATGAACGGGGATTCGAACTGTTTCGCGTCGGCTAGAACGGAATTCGGACGGCGAGCCGCGCCCCCCCCCCCGGCACGCCCGGCCCATGATCCTGTGCTGGGGCGAGGGCCGGAACGAGGAGCGCCAGGCCGCAAGCCAAGAGTGAGGCGCGCATCATCGGTACACCTGAATATCGCCGCGGCCGGCGATGACAACTAGCTGGCGCTCGCGCACCAGCGGCGGCTGTTCAACCGGACCGTCCACCCGCGCGCGCCACAAGATCGACCCGTCGGTACGGCTCACCAGCAACACCTCACCGCTCACGCTTGCCACCAGGACGCCGGCGGCGACCGGCGTCGGGCCCGCCGTGGCGACGATTCCCAGGTCCAAGCTCCGCGCCGCCGCCGGCGCGCCGGCAGGAATGATCCACAGCCTCCCGTTGCGTGCCAGCGCGTACAAGGTGTCCCGGGCGAGCGCCGGGGCGCCGTAGACCGCGTCGCCCGTGAGCTGGTCCCAGGCCCCGCTCAGGGCGGGCAGGTCCACGGCGAGCACATGCCCCTCGCTCGTGCCGACGTAGAGCCGATCGCCGCCCAACGCAGGGGTCGCAAGCACGGCGCCGGGCGTCGCCAGACGCCGCTCGATCTCGCCCGATTCACGGCTCAACAGGTAGAGCGTGTCGGCGTCGGTCGCGACGAGGAGCCCGCGGGGAGACGGAACCGGCGCGCAACGGATCGCGCCGGACAGGCGCCGGCGCCAGCGGATCGTCCCCAACTCGGGATCCAGGCGCAGGACCATGCCGCGTTCGGTCCCGGCGTAGAGCGCCTCGCCATCGAAGGCGAGGGGCGCCTCGATGCCGTCCGTCTTGGCGCTCCACAAGGGCTTGCCGGTCCGCAGCCGCAAGGCGTACACCCTGCCGTCCGGCGACGCCTCCGTCGCTACGAACAGCCGGTCCTCGTCGAGCAGCGGCCCGCCGTGGATCGTGCCGCCCAGCCGGGAGCGCCACAGCACCTCGCCGCCCTCGCGGCTCACAAGCAGCACCGTACGGTCCACGGTGCCGACCGCGAGCACCGTCTCTCCCAGAGCCGGGGCGCCGCGCACAGCACGGCCGGCGCTGGTGTGCCACAGGGGACGGGGGTCGGGGTTCAGGGACTCGGCCACCGAGGCGTCGTGCCGGGCATTGCCCAGGTACGCAGGCCACGAGAGCTCCTGGCGGTCGGGGCCGGACCTCACGGGCGGCACGCAGGCTGTCGCGTTGACAGCCCAGAACGCCGCCACTAGTATGCCGCGCCTATGCCAGCGGCTCAGCGAATCGAGGCGCTCGCCGGCCTGAACGGCCGGACGGTCGTCGTGCGCGGGTGGGTGATGACGACCCGCTCGAGCGGCAAGATCGCGTTCGTGATGCTGCGAGACGGCACCGGCTACGTGCAAGCGGTCCTCTCCAAGAAGGACGTTCCCGAAGCGGCCTGGAGCGCGGTCGGCGCGCTGACCCAGGAGGCTGCGGTGGAGATCACGGGCACCGTGCGTGCCGACGCACGCGCGCCGGGAGGCGGCGGCGTCGAGCTCCAGGTGACCGATCTCCGAATCCTCGGGGCCAGCCCCGACTTCCCGATCACGCCCAAAGAGCACGGCACCGCGTTCCTGTTTGAGCACCGTCATCTGTGGTTGCGCAGCCGCCGCCAGGTGGCGATCGCGCGGGTGCGCCACGAGGTCGTCCAGGCGATCCGGGATTTCTTCTACCAGCGGGGCTTCGTGCTCGTGGACACGCCGATTCTCACCGGATCGATCGGCGAGCACGCTGGTACGCTGTTCGCGACCGACTACTTCGATCTGGGCAAGGCCTACCTCGCGCAGACCGGCCAGCTGTACGTCGAGGCGGCGGCGGCCGCGCTCGGCAAGGTCTATTGCTTCGGCCCCACCTTCCGCGCCGAAAAGTCCAAGACGCGCCGCCATCTGACCGAGTTCTGGATGGTGGAGCCCGAAGTCGCCTGGAATGACAGCAACGATAATATGGGGCTGCAGGAGGAATTCGTCGCCTACATCGTGGCGCGCTGCCTCGAGCGCCGCAGCCCCGAGCTGACGGAGCTGGAGCGGGACACGGCACCACTGGCGCGCTGCGTTCCGCCATTCCACCGGATTTCCTACACCGACGCGGTCGAAAAGCTCAAGCACCTGGGCGCGACACTGGAATGGGGGCGGGACCTGGGCGGCGAGGAGGAGACGCTGCTGGCCAAGCAGTACGACCGCCCCGTGATGGTGTTCAATTACCCCAAGGCGGTGAAGGCCTTCTATATGAAGGAGAATCCCGCCGACCCGCGCACTGTGCTGAACAACGACATGCTGGCACCGGAGGGGTACGGGGAGATCATCGGCGGCAGCCAGCGCGAGGACGACCACGACAAACTGCTCGCCCGCATCAACGCCGAGGGACTGCCGCTCGCCCCCTACGGGTGGTATCTCGATCTGCGCAAGTACGGGACGTTCGTGCACTCGGGGTTCGGCCTGGGCGTCGAGCGCACCGTCGCTTGGATCTGCGGCATCCCGCACATCCGCGAGGCAATCGCGTTCCCACGGACCCTGTATAAGCTGTGGCCTTAGACGGTCGGATGCTCGGAGCAGGCCCTACCCGCGTTTCACTTCCTCCCAGAGGACCTCTAGCTCTTCGAGACTCGCCCGGCCGAGCTCGAGCCCACGTTGTGCCGCCAGTCGCTCCACCTGCTCGAAGCGCCGCGTGAACTTGTCGTTCGCTCGCTCGAGCGCCTGACTCGGCTCGATGCCGAGCTTACGCGCGAGGTTCACGACGGCAAACAGCACATCACCGATCTCGTCGGCCAGCCTTTCCGCATCCCCCCCCCCCTGTCCCCGTTCGTCCTCTAGCTCTGCCAGCTCTTCCTTCACCTTGAGCAGCGGCCCCTGCGCGTCGGGCCAGTCGAACCGCACTCCGGCCGCGCGCTCCTGGAGGCGATAGGCCTTGAGCAGCGGCGGCAGGGTCCGGGGGAGACCCCCCAGGGTTTCCCGGTTTCCTGTTCCCGATTCCCGTTTCGCAAGCTCCCAGGAGGCGGGTTTGCCGCCGCCGCCGAACAGATGGGGATGTCTCCTGCGCATCTTCTCTTCCAGGCCGCGCGTCACCGCTTCGGCGTCAAACTCGTGGCGCTCTTCGCCGATCACGATCTGGAAGGCGAGGTGGAGTAGCAGGTCGCCGAGTTCGTCGCGCAGCGCGACGGGATTGTCGTCCCGCAGCGCCTGGTCGAGCTCTAGCACTTCCTCGACGAGGTAGGGGCGCAGCGTGACACGCGTCTGAGCGCCGTCCCAAGGACAGCGCGCGCGCAGCTCGCGGACGAGCGCGAGTGCGCGTCCAAGCGCTGAATCGCCTTGCATTTAGCCTCCGGGCCCGGTATCATACGCGCGCCAGTGACCGTGTCAATCAGCGGAGAGGCCAGAGGTGCGGGGGAGGGGCGCACCAGCCGCGCTTGGGTCGAGGTGGACCTCGCCGCCCTCGTCGACAACGCCCGCGCGATCACCCGCATCGCGGGCACCCGGCTCCTGCCGATCGTCAAGGCCAACGCCTACGGGACAGGGGCCGTCGCCGTCTCGAAGGCCCTGGAGGCGCTGGACCCCTGGGGCTACGGAGTGGCGACGCTCGAGGAGGGCGTCGAGCTCCGCCGCGGGGGAATTACCCGGCCGATCCTCGTCCTGATGCCGGGCCGCCCCGAACTGTTCGACGCGTACCATGAACACCGCCTGACACCGGCGCTGGGGGACGAGCCGAGCATTCACGCCTGGATCGCGCGCGGCGGGCGCGGCGGCGCGTTCCACCTCGAGATCGACACGGGTATGGGACGCACGGGCGTGCGGTGGGACGAGCTCGAGCCGCTCGCCGACTTGCTCGACTCCCCATACCTCGAGGGCTGTTACACCCAGTTTCACTCGGCCGACCGACGGGACGGCACGGCCGACGAGCAGCTCAGGCGCTTTCAAGAGGCCGTGGGCCGCCTCGCGCGCCGGCCCCCGCTGCTGCACGTGGCGAACAGCGCGGCGGCGCTGCGTGGCAAGCCGTTCGCCTACGACGCGATCCGCCCCGGCGTCTACCTGTACGGCGGGTCCGCCGGCGACGGGCTGCCGGTCGGCAAGCCGGTGATGAGCCTGCGGGCGCGCGTGGTGTCGGTGCGTCAGGTCCGGCGCGGCGAAAGCGTGAGCTACAACGCGTCCTGGACAGCGCCGCGCGACACGACCGTAGCCACCCTTGGGATCGGCTACGGCGACGGGTTGCGGCGCTCGCTCGGGCTCAAAGGGGAAGCCACCGTACTCCTGCGCGGCGCGCGCTGCCCGATCGTCGGCCTGGTGACGATGGACCTGACGATGGTGGACGCCGGCGCCACCCCGGTGGCAGTCGGCGAAGTCGCGACCATGGTCGGTGAGGCGACAGGCGGGCGGAACACGCTCGAGCAGTTTGCCGCCTGGAGTGGGGAGTTGCAGCGCGAGTTCTTGACCGGCCTCGGCGCCCGGCTGCCGCGCGTTTACTGATGAAGCGCGCCGCGATCATCGTGCTCGACGGCTTGGGGATCGGGGAGGCGCCGAGCACCGCGCGCTACGGCGACGCGGGCAGCGATACGCTCGGCAACGTGGCGCGCGCGGTCGGAGGCCTCGCCCTCCCCAACCTGGAGCGGCTGGGGCTGGGCTGCTGCCGACCACTCTCGGGGATGCACTGCCCCGCGCCACCGGCGGCCGCGACCGGGATCGCGCTGCCCGCCTCCGAGGGGAAGGACAGCACGACCGGACATTGGGAGATCTGTGGCGTGCTCCTGGAACGAGCCTTTCGGACGTACCCGAACGGCTTCCCCACGTCCCTGTTGGAAGCATTCGCTCGACGGACCGGCCGTGGATGGTTGGGGAACACGGCTGCCTCCGGAACCCGGATCATCGCCGACCTGGGCGCGGAGCATCAGCGCACGGGGAAGTGGATCGTGTACACTTCGGCGGACTCCGTCTTTCAGGTGGCGGCACACGAGGAGACGATCCCTCTGGCGGAGCTCTACGGGGCCTGCGCGGTCGCTCGGGAGATGCTGGTCGGGGAGCACGCCGTCAGCAGGGTGATCGCGCGGCCGTTCGCGGGGCGACCGGGGGCCTACCAGCGTACGGCGCGCCGCAAGGATTTCTCGCTGCCGCCCACCGGGACGACCCTGCTCGACCGGCTGGCTGCGCGGGGCATCCCCCGGGTGGGCGTGGGAAAGGTGGACGACCTGTTCGCCGGCCGAAACATTACGAGCGAACACACGGCAACCAACGCCGACGCCTATCGGTTGGTCGAGCAAGTCCTGGAGAGGATGACGATGGGCTTTTTGTTCGTGAATGTGATCGAGTTCGACCAGACCTGGGGGCACCGGAACGATGTGGCGGGGTTTCATCTGGGGCTGAAGGAGCTCGACGCCTGGGTGCCGCAGCTGCTGGCGCGGCTCTCGGGCGAGGACCTGGTCATCCTCACCGCCGACCACGGCAACGACCCGACGACTCCCTCGACGGACCACTCGCGTGAGGCGGTGCCGATCCTGGTGTTGGGGCCGAACGTGAAGCCGGCGCGGTTGGGGGAGCGTCGGACGTTCGCGGATATGGGGGCGACCGTGGCGGAGTACTTCGGCCTCGAACCGCAAGCGCTTGCGGCTGGCACGTCGTTCCTGCGGGAGGTATGGGGGTGAAGCACGACGACCTCGTCGCAACGGCCAGGGGCGTCATGAAGAATGCGTACGCGCCCTACAGTAAGTTCCATGTCGGCGCGGCGCTCGAGGCGGCCGACGGCAGGGTGTTTGTTGGGACGAACGTGGAGAGTGCCTCCTACGGGCTCACGATCTGTGCCGAGCGAATGGCCCTCGGCGCGGCCGTGGCGGCGGGGGCGCGCAGCTTCCGCCGCATCGCCGTCACGACGGACGTCGATCCCCCGGCCGCGCCGTGCGGCGCGTGCCGGCAGCTCCTAGCGGAATTTGGTTTGCAGCTGGATGTCATCTCGGCAGGTCCGAAGAGCGAGCGGCGCTGGACCCTGGCCGACCTGCTGCCGGCGGCCTTCACGAAGGAGTCACTCGACAGGTGACGCGGCGCGGCAGTCGGCGCATCGGACTCGGCGTGCTGGGAGCGCTGGCGGCTCTCGCCTGCACCGAGAGCCTCACCGCCCCGGGGCAGTGCCCGAACTTCTGTCCGACCACCGCCATCGGTCTCACGGACGTCATTCTCACCTCGGCGATTGTGCGGGACTCCGCCTACGGGCGGCCGATCGGGTACGTGAACCCGCCCAGCGACACCGTCCTCCTCGCGGACAGCCTGCCGAGCGTGGACAGCCGACCGATCTTGCGGTTCGGATCGGTGGCAACGCGGGAAGTGATCGCAAGAAACGACACGACCACCGGCCCCTTGTTGGCACCGGCCGCGGTGAGGGTCCGGCTGCACCTCGTACGGCGGGATACGGCGGCTCACAACCTGCGACTGAAGTTCTACCGTCTTCCGCTCAGCATCGACTCTACCACAACCTTCGCGGCGCTGGTGGACTCCTTCAATGTGACCCCGGTACGCAGCATCAACGTCGATAGCCTACTCGCCAAGGCGGGCGGCGTTGACACGGTGACGGGGGACAGCGTGACGGTGGACAGTGCGTATGCGTCTCTACGGCGGCTGGTGTTTGCGTTCAAATTCGATTCCCTGCAGATCCCCTGGTCGCCAGCCGATTCGGGCAAAGTAGCGCTGGGCATCCGCGTGAGCGCCGATGTCCCGACGACGGTGGCGATCGCCGCGACGGAGAGCGGCGCCGGTGCTGGGATTACTTGGGAGAGTCGCCTCGACTCGGCCGGGACGTTCGTGATCCGGAAACAGTCGCCGGCGGCCACGTTCGACAGTTTTGTCTTCGACCCGCCGGCACCGGCGCTCGATTCGAACCTCGCCGTCGGCGGCATGCCCTCCGCGCGCTCCCTGCTCCGAGTCGACCTGCCCCGCGGGATCCGCGACTCCACGCAGATCGTCCGCGCCACGCTGATCCTCGTGCCCGCAGTGGCAGCGCAGGGGGCTCCCGGCGACTCGTTCTTTGTGGCGGTGAACCAGGTCGCGGCGGACTTCGGGGCCAAATCGCCCCCCTCCTTCACTCTGCGCCCCGACTCGGTGACGATCCTCGTCGGCAAGAAGGACACCGTCACCGTCGAGGTCACGAACATCCTGCGTGCCTGGCAGAGCGACACCACCATCCCCCACGCCCTCCTCCTGCGGCAATTGAGGGAGATTCCGAAAGCCGGCTCCCTGCTGCTGGAAGGGGCGACGTTCTCCGAGATTCGCTTCTATTCCTCGCGCGCCCTCGGGGTCAGCCCGGCGCTGCACCTCACCTACATTCCGCGCTACCAGTTCGGGAAACCGTGACCGATCGAGCCCGGCTTCTGCTGTTTGTCACGACGGCACTCGGGTGCTGTGCCGCGCGTACCGCGTGCGCGCAGGACTCGCAGTTCGGGATCAAGGGCCTGGGCACTCCGGGGCGGATGGAAAGTGTGCGGGCGCGCAGCACGGCGGGCGCCTTCGCGCCGTTTGACCCTACGTCCGCATTGGCGGACGCTGCCCTCACCGATGAAGGCCGGCTGTCCGCCTGGACGCTTACGAGTACGTCGTATCGCCGCGTGAGCCTGGGCGGCACGGACGCGACACTGCGGACGACTCGATTCCCGCAGATGGGTCTCTCCGGCCCGATCGGACACGGGATCACGCTGGGCGGCGGGTTCGCCACCTACCTGGACCGCAGCTACGAGCTCGCCACCCAGGACACGGTGCTGGTGCGTGGGGTGGCGCAACCGGTCACCGACCGCCTGTCGAGCGACGGTGGGGTCGTGGATTTGCGCGTCGCGGCCTCGGTGCGACCGTGGGGCCGCCTGTCGCTCGGGCTCGGGGTGCACCTGCTCACCGGCTCGACGCGGGTCCACGCGACCCGCGACTTCGCCGACACGACCTACCACAGCGCGACCCAGACCGAGGACGTCAACTACGACGGTGCCGGCATCTCCGCGAGCGCGATTGGCTTACTCACCCCGACTCTGCGCCTGGCCGCGTTCGCCCGCTCCGACTCGCGGCTGCGCGCCCGGCTCGCCGGCGCCGAGATCGCTCGGAACGACCTCCCCAATACCCTGGGCGGGGCGATCGGGTGGGCGCCCGGTCCCGCGGCTCGTCTGGCCGCGACGGTCGAGTACCAGACCTGGAGCCACGCGGGCCAGTATTCGCACAACACGACGAACTGGGCGGTGGGTGCGGAGCTGGGCAACGCCCTGCCGCTGCGCCTCGGCGCGCGTAGCGGGCGCATGCCCTTCAGCCCCGCCGGCGCGGCGCCCCGTGAATGGGGCGCCTCCATCGGCACCGGCCTGCGGCTCGCGGGCGGGCGGGGCCTGATCGACCTGGGCCTCGAGCACCTGGAGCGCCGCGCGACCGGCCTGACCGAGCGCGTGTGGACCTTCCTGCTCGGGATCACCGTGCGGCCGTGAAGGTCTACTTCCACACCTTCGGCTGCAAAGCGAACCAGTACGACACCGAGCTGGTACGCCAGGCGTTCGCCGACCAGGGCGCCGTCGTCGTCGCGGAACCCGCAGACGCCGATCTCGCCGTCATCAACTCCTGTACGGTGACTGGCGAAAGCGAAGCGAAGCTGCGGCATTTCGTCCGGCGCCTTGGCCGTGCCGGGTGTCCCAGTGTCGTGATGGGCTGCGCCGCCGCGCGCGACCAGGGACGCGGCGCCATCGCCGCCCTGCCAGGCGTGCAGGCCGTCGTCGGGGGTGCCGACCCGGTCGCTGTGCTGCGCTCAGCGGGCTATCACGCGCCGCGCGTCGATCCGGTGTTACGACGCTTCCAGACGAACGGCCGCGGCTGGCTCAAGATCCAGGACGGGTGCGACGAGCATTGCACCTTCTGCGCGACCACGCTCGCGCGGGGGGCGAACCGCTCGCGATCGCTCGCCGTTCTGGTCGCAGAAGCCGAGGCGCTTGCGGCGCACCACGCCGAACTGGTCGTCACGGGCGTGCACATCGGGACCTACGGGAAGGACCGAGCGTCGGGCAGTGGGAGCACAGAAACGTCCTCGCTGGGTGAGCTGCTCGAGGCCCTGATCGACGCGGTGCCCGGCGTTCGCTTCCGGCTCTCCTCGATCGAGGCGACAGAAGTGGACGAGCGGATCGCTCGGCTCCTCATTGAGGCGCCTCGGAACCTCGCCGCTCATCTGCACGCGCCGCTGCAGTCGGGATCGAACCGGGTCTTGAAGCGTATGGGCCGGCACTGGTACACCGCCGAAACCTACGGCGCGCGCATCGAGTGGCTCGCCGCCCGGCTGCCGGTCTTCGGGCTCGGTGCCGACATCATCGCGGGATTCCCGGGAGAGACCGCAGTGGACCACGGGGCCACAGTCGCGCTGATCGAGGCGCTGCCCTTCACGTACCTGCACGTCTTCCCGTTCAGCGGACGGTCCGGCACGGCTGCAACGCGACTGGGAGACCCGGTCGCGCCACCGGTGGTGCGGGAGCGCGCCAGGGAAATCCGGCTGCTGGGTGAGGCAAAGGCGACCGCCTACCGCGCGAAGCGAGCGGGACAAATGGGGGACGGGGTCGTGAGTGGTCACGCGGCGGGACGCATGGAACTGCTGACAGAGGACTACCTCTCCGTCTATCTTCCTACGGCAGCGTGGGACGGGCGCCCGCGCTGCGAGGTGACGGTGAACTGAGATGCCGAGCGTCTACATCGAGACTTACGGCTGCCAAATGAACGTGTCGGACTCCGAGCTGATGCTCGGAGTGCTGGCGCGGGAAGGGTACGTCCGCACCGACGACCCGGCGGCGGCAGACGTGATGCTCGTGAACACGTGCGCGGTGCGCGACCACGCCGAGCAGCGGGTGCTGGGTCGCATGGGGGAGCTGAAGCGCTACAAGCGCCCCGGCGACGTCCTCGGCGTCGTCGGGTGCATGGCACAACGGCTCGGGCCCCGCCTGCTGGAGCGCGTCCCGCAGGTGGACCTGGTCATCGGGCCGGACGGCTATCGCAGCCTTCCTGAGCTGA
>DASQAH010000028.1:0-6940 GCA_035635835.1 Gemmatimonadales bacterium | reverse complement strand
TTGCCGTCGTCGGTCAGGAACACGCCGATCCCGACGCCGGGTCCGTAGCCCCGGCCGAAGATCTCGTTGTCGCTAGCGGGATCGCTGCCCATTGGATGGTAATAGACCCGGGGTCCAGCGGCGGTCTGCTTCGCGTAGTAGAGGCCGCCCTTGTCCGGCGTGATGTTCACACCGGAGTAACGGGCGCGTGGCAGCGTGTCGGCCAACTGGCGCCGCGCCTCGACGTCCATCAGGTGCACCGTGACCTCGTCCTCCCCGCCCTGCCGCACACCGTACGCAAGGACCTTTCCGTCCGGAGTGACGTCCACGAACTGTACTGAGGTAGTGTGGTCGGGGCTCATCGGATGGGGGTCCACCAGCACTTCATCGGGCGCGTGCAGCCCCTGGCGCACGTAGAGGACCGAGAGGTCCTGGTCCGCCGCGCGGCGTGTGAAGAAGTACCGCCCGCCGCGGTTCGTGGGCATGCTGATCGTCTCGACCTTGAAGAGCTCGAGCAGCCGGCGCTGGATCCGCTCGCGTCCGGGGAGCGGCCCGATCACAGCCTGCGTATAGGCGTTCTCGGCGTCGATCCATCCTCTCGTCTCCGGTGCCCGCTGGTCTTCGAGCCAGCGGTACGGATCCGGCAGGGGGACGCCGAAGAGCGTGTCGACCACGCTGTCCCGGCGGGTGTCTGGCGGTTTGGGTGCGGGCGATTGGGCGGCGAGCGCTGACGCGAGGAGCGCGGCCGCGGCCGACCAGCGAAGCGGCCGCATATGCGTTGAGAACACCGGAAAGCCTCCGGACGACGGGACTGCGGTTGAAACTGCAGCCCAAACCGCGTGTCAGGAAGGCGGCTGCACCAGCAACTGCTCGATGCAGCGCTCGAGCGTCCGGAGCGCCTGCCGAAACGCTTCGCGTTTGGCAGCCTGATCGCCTTGGGCTTCCGCCGGGTCGGGGATCCCCCAATGCTCCATCCGTGGCTGGCCAGGGAAATACGGACAGGACTCCTTCGCGCGGTCGCACACTGTGATCACGAGGTCCCAGCGTTCCCGCTCGAGACCGTTCGTGCCGCGAGGAGGGTGGCCCGTCCACGCGATGCCGTGCTCGCGCAACGCTTCGATGGCCAGCGGATTGACTCTGGGCCCCGGCCGCGATCCCGCGCTTTCGGCGTGGAAGCGGCCGTTCCCTTTCGCGTTGAGGAGCGCCTCCGCCATCTGGCTGCGGGCGGAATTGCCCGTACAGAGGAAGAGAACCCGGAGCACTAGGCCACCGGCCTGTGGGCTCGCACGAACGCCCCCATCACTCGACCTCCCACATCGCGGGCCAGCACTTCGGTGTCGAGTCCCCCCCCCTCGCCCGCCTCCCCCCTCCCCGCACCGGCGAGCAACTCCCGGGCGTCATCGAACTGGTAGATCCGGGTCGGCTCAATGCTTATGCCAGCGAAGCCCTGCTGCGCGAGGAGGGCCTCGAACTCCTTCTCTTCGAGCGCGCCCGCGACGCAGCCGACCCACAGCTCCATGCTGCGGCGCACGGCCGCCGGGATTTCGCCCCGCACCACCACGTCCGACACGGCGAATCGGCCGCCGGGCTTCAGCACCCGGAACGCCTCGGCGAGGACCTTCCGCTTGTCCGCCGAAAGATTGATAACGCAGTTGGAGATGATGACATCCACCGTGGCGTCGGGGAGCGGGATGCGCTCGATGTCGCCCTGTAAGAACTCGACGTTGGTGATCCCCGCCGCGCGCTGGTTTTCCCGGGCGAGCGTGAGCATCTCCTCGGTCATATCGAGTCCATAGGCCTTGCCGCTCGGCCCCACACGCCGTGCCGAGAGGAGCACATCGATGCCGCCCCCCGAGCCGAGGTCGAGCACCACTTCACCGGCGTGCAGGTCGGCGAGCGCGGTCGGGTTGCCGCAACCGAGGGAGGCGAGCACCGCCTGGGGAGGAAGCGCCGCGGTCTCGGCTGCGTCGTACAGGTTGCTCGAAACCAGACCGCAGTCTCCCCCCTCCCCCCCTCCTCTCCCATCGCCGCAGCAGCCGTCCCTATTCCCGGTCAACACCTTCAGCGCGGCCTGGCCGTACTTGTCGCGCACCGTGTCCTTGATCGCGTCACCGCTCATCGGGGGGGGGCCTCCGGTCACCAGCAGTGTCTTCATGGGCAACAGGCCATGCGGCAGCTCCCTGCGTGCTTGCCCGGCTTCACGGCGCCCGCGAACGCGGCGATCTGCCGTAGCGCCTCGCGGTTCACGGCGTAATAAACCCAGCGTCCTTCCCGGCGGTCGGTGACGAGTCCTGCGACTTTCAGGGCTCGGAGGTGGAACGACAGTCGCGACTGCGCCGCGCCAATGGTCTTCTGGAGCTCGCAGACGCAGCGCTCCCCGTGCGAGAGCAGGCGCACGATCTCTAAGCGTGTCTCGTCCGACAGGGCGTGGAACCAGCGCGCCGCGCGGGTCGTGGCAGGAAGCGTGGCGGTCGTCATTGCTCGCAATATATCAATGAATATTGATGCGTCAATAGGATCTGCTCGAGCCGCTTGTGTGGCAGATGCCGAGCCGCGAGCCCGCGCGCCTCCTACGGCCGCGACTTGGTGGGCACGACGAACATTGCCGCGAGTCCCGCGTGAATGGCGAGGCTCGCCCACACGTTGACGAACGCGACCAGCGTGGCGAGGAGGTAGTACACTGGTCCGAACCGGTACTCCCGCGTGACGCCGTCCACCAGATCCTGGCCCGCGTCGGGGCGCAGCAGCCGGCGCCGCGTGGCCGCGTAGCGCCACAGCAGGTTATAGCACAGGGCCGTGAGCGTCAGCGTGGCGCCGTACAGCACAGTCGCCGCGGTGCGATGCTCCGGCTGCCGCAGGTACGTCGCCAACACCGCCGTCGGGAACGGTAGGACCGCCACCCAGAACATCAGCGCCAGGTTGAGCATGACGAAGAGATGATTGGCGCGGCCGATGTAGCGGAAGATGTTGTGGTGGTTCGCCCACATGATGCCGATGACGAGAAAACTGAGGACGTAGGCGGCGTAGGAGGACCATTGGGCCGCGAGCGCCAGCCACAGCCCGCCCGGGCCGAGAGCGAGCGGCACTCGGATTTCGAGAATCAGCAGGGTGATCGCGATGGCGAACACGCCGTCGCTGAAGGCCTCAATCCGCCCCACACCAGCCAGGCCTTCGGGCTGCTCTGCGCTCATAGGTTGTCCCCCCCCCTCTCCCGCTGGAGGTTTCGTGTCGATGGATCGTGGGCGGACGATTACCATTCATCGAGTCTCGCGCAACCCCGAACGGGAGGTGTTTCTCTGTGAGCGACCCTGCCTTCCTCTTCGACCTCGACGGCACGCTGGTGGATAGTGTCTATCAGCACGTGCTGGCGTGGCGCGAGGCCCTCGAGAGCGCGGGGATCGAGCTCTCGGTCTGGCGCATCCACCGGCGGATCGGCATGAGCGGCGGCCTGTTCCTCAACGCGCTGCTGCGCGAGACGGGCCGCACCATGACCCCGGACGACACGGCGCGGGTACAGCGCGTCCACGCGGAGGCATTCGCGCGCCAAGTGGACCAAGTGCGTCCGCTGCCAGGTGCGCGGGAGCTGCTCGTCGCGCTCACACGGGCCACCGTGCCGTGGGCCATCGCGACGAGCGGCCGTCTCGCCAGTGCGCGCCCGATGCTGGAGATGCTGGGGGTCCCCGCGAAGGTCCCGGTGATCACGCGAGACCAGGTGGCGCACGCCAAGCCCGATCCCGACCTGTTCCTGGCGGCTGCCGAGCGTCTCGGAGCCGCGATCGACGGCGCGGTCGTCGTGGGCGACAGCGTGTGGGATCTCCTCGCCGCCCGCCGCGCCCGCGCACTCGCCGTGGGCCTGCTGTCGGGCGGCTACGGGCAAGAAGAGCTGGAGCGGGCTGGGGCATACCGTGTCTACGAGGACCCTGAGGACCTGCTGCGGCACTTGGACGAGGTCGGGGTCCGCGGGGCATCGGGCGGCGACGCGGACTGACCTGCAAACCCGCCGGCCACGCACCAGCGTGGTCGTCCCTGGCTACGACCGGCCGTCGGTGCGGATCGAGGAGGTCCCGGAGGCCACGGAGCGACAGCGGGCCCGGCGCGCCCGCTGGCTCAGCGCGAATCCTTAGGCGGCCGAGACGTCCGGCCGGACATTCAGACTCAGCCAGTATCCCTCGAGCGACCGCACCAGCCGCAGCAAGTCGTCGAACGCCACCGGCTTCACGAGGTAGGAATTGGCGCCGAGGTCGTAGGCCCGATTGATATCGTCCTCATCCCGCGACGAGGTGAGGACAATGATGGGCATGCGCTTGATGCCGGAGTGCTGCCGCACCCATGCCAGCACCTCGAGGCCCGAGCGGCGCGGGAGCTTGAGGTCGAGCAGCGTCAGCGTCGGTAGCGGATACTTCTGACGGTCGGCATAGAGCCCGGTGCCGTTGAGGTAGGCAAGAGCCTCGTCGCCATTCTCCACGGCGACGATCGGGTTCTCGATGCCGGCCTTCTGAAAGGCGCGGCGGACGAGGAGCACGTCGTCGGGACTGTCTTCAACCAGCAGAATCGTACTGCCGTTCCTGATCATGAGTCTGCTCCGCTGCGGGAAGTTCGATCCAGAACCTGCTGCCCTCGCCTGGCCGCGACTCCACGCCGGCGCGACCACCCATCCGCTCCATACCCTTGCGCACAATGGCCAGCCCGATGCCCGTCCCCGGGTACGCCTCGGTGCTGTGCAGACGCTCGAAGACACGGAAGATGCGCTCGTGGTGCTCCGTGGCAATACCTATACCGTTGTCCTCGACCCAGAGGCGCAAGTGCCACCCGCCATCTGTCCCTCCCCCTGCATCGCCGCCACCCGCCTTGCCCTCGCGCAGCTCGGCGCGGATCCGTAGCTCGGGGGTGCGATCCGGAGGGACAAACTTGATGCCGTTGGACAGGAGGTTCGCCACGACCTGACCGAGGGTAGCTTCGTGACCCAAGACCGCAGGGAGTGGTTCCTCCACGCGAACCCGTGCGCCCCGGCTCCGAACCTCGACCTGCAGTTGCGTCGTCGCCTCACGCAACACTCGCGACAGATCGACGCGTCCGAGTTTCAATTCCGCGCGGCTGACCCTGCTGTACGCGAGCAGGTCGCGGATGAGCAGGTCCATGGACTGGGCCCCGGTGACGACGCGCTGGGCGTACTCACGTCCTTTGTCGTCGAGCCGGTCGCCGTAGTCCTCCAGCAAGGCCTGGCTGAACCCGAACATCGCGCGCAGGGGTGCGCGCAGGTCGTGGGAGATGGTGTAGCCGAACGCCTCGAGCTCCTCGTTGCGGTCCTCCAGCTCCACCGTGCGCTCGCGAACCTTGTCCTCAAGCTTGCGCTGTGCCTCGCGCACGTTCGCTGCCATGGTCGTGAAGGCTTGCTCCAGACGCCCCAGCTCGTCCCGCCGGTCCAACTCGATGCGTCGGGAGTAGTCGCCGGCGGCGATCGCTTCGGCCGCGCCTGTCAGGCGCGAGAGCGGCGCGGTGATGCCGCGACTCAGCAGCCACGCCCCGAACAGTCCGACGAGGAGTAGGCCAGGCGCGATCAGCGCCAGCCGCCGCAGGAACGTACGGGCGGGAGCGAGCACCTCACTCCTTGGGAACTCCACGACGACCGCCCAGGGTGTGCCCGCCACTGGACTTGCGGCGACCAGCATCGTCCCGACCCCCGCGCGCTCGTAGCGCTGCAGGGTGTGAGCCTCCTGCACATCGACGGGCGGTCGCGGCACGGCGCGGGTGAGGTCGGTCCAGACGTCGCCCGCCAGATTGCCCATGTACAAGGTGCTCTTGGAGCCAATCAGCCGGTTGGTCTGGTCACGCGCCCGCGGGGTGGAGTTGACCCGGCGCCACTCCGTCATGTACCCCAGGAGCCGCCCCCCCCCTCGGTCGACGACGAGCACCGCGACGGGAAACAGCACCGAGTCGCCCACCGCCCGGAAGCGCCCGATGGCGCCGGAATCCGGCCCGCTGGCCCCCAGCAGGACGGTCGTGTCGGCCAGCTCGCCCGCGCCGGGACCGTTCAGCACCACGTTGAACACGCGCCGCCTGTGCGCATCCCACAGACGCACCTCGGCGACTTGCTTCGTTTGGTCAGCGATGCGCCGCAGGGCCGCCGTTGCGCGCTCCCGAGTGCGCGTCCCGGGCGAGCGCAAGAACGCGCGAACGCCTGTGTCGGCGGCCGTGGTACGCGTCAGCGTGATGAGCTGTTTTGAGCTGTTCTGCAGGAGACCGGCGAGCTGGTCCGTGACGCTGCGGAGTCGCTCGCCGGCCGTCGCGAGCATGGTCCGTCGCATCCCGTCGTAGGCCGCCGAGGAGTAGGTGGCGGCGACGACGAGCACGAGCCCGCCAATAAGGACGGAGTTCTTGCGCTGTATGGACAGCCCAGACCAGAGGGCCCGCATACCTCAATCTTTAAATAGGAGACGCTCGAAGTGCAAATACCAGAAAGCCTTGGAACGTACCCCCCCCGGCACTTGATGGCCGCGCAAGCTATTTCGGGGCAGATTGAGGCATGCCGAAGCCAGACCCCGAGCGCCGGCTGACGATGGAGCGCCGCCAGGTTCCCGAGCGTCGAGGGACGCAGGGAGAGACGGGTGGACGCGAACGCCGATCGGAGACCGAAGTGGACGTGCCGGTCGATCGACGCAGCGGCGCCGAGCGCCGCAAGATCGGCGAGCGTCGCTCGGCAGTCGAACGGCGACTCTCGCTGCAATCGGCAATGGATCAGATCCACGGAGCCCTCAAGCTGCTCACGCGCGTGGCTGAGTCGGAGCCGTGGCGGCTCAACGAGGAGCAGCGGCGCGAGCTGGAGGGTGCGATGCTGCGGCTGCGGTTCGCGCTGGAGCGGCTGGACGAAGAATGACACATCCCTGTTGACGACACGGCGCCGGGTTCCTAGCTATGTGGAGTGGGGGGTCTGGCTCTCGAACGCCGGAGGGAGAGGGGGCCA
>DASQAH010000027.1:0-3351 GCA_035635835.1 Gemmatimonadales bacterium | reverse complement strand
TCGTTGACGATGCGCGCGTTCGTGAGCATCGAATCCACGATCTTCGGCGCCGTCCAGTCGCTGACGTCGATGACGTACACCCGGTCGGCGATGGTCGTGAGATAGACGCACTTACCCGACGGGTGCATCCACACTTCGGCGCTGCTGAACTTGATCGGCAGGTGCGCGCGCACCTCGATCCCGCGGGTCACCCGGCGCTGCTCCACCCGCACTACCGCGTCCGAGGAGCGGGCGCCCACAGAGGCGGTGACGGTGTAGCTCCCCGGGAGCTCGGCCACGAATGCGCCCTGCGGGTCGAGCTGCGCCACACCTGGCCCCGCCGTGAGCGACCACTGCACGGCCACATCGCGCACCGCCTTGCCGGCGGCGTCCTTTGCCTGGGCCGTGAATCGTACCACGTCCCCCGTCCGCACACTCGTCGCCGCAGGCTCGACGGCCAGCTTGACGATCGTGTTGGCGACTACCTGCACGGGAAGGGTCGCGGTCGCGGGTCCCGCCGCGGCCGTGATGGTGGCCCGCCCGGCCGCCAGCGCGTGCACTGCGCCATCCGGCGTCACGGCGGCGACACGCGGGTTGCTCGAGACGAACGTCACCGGGTCGTGGCGCACGTCTTCGTGCTTGGAGTAGGCGGTACCGACGAGTGTGAGATGTGTGCCGACTAGGAGCTTCGCTGGCGCGGGCGTGACCACCACACGGGCCGGCGGCTCCGGCAGGACGGTGATCACCACCTCGGTAACCTTCTGGCCGTTCTGTCCTGGGACGAGCCCCACGGCGTACACCCGCACGTGGCCACTATAGCCGCCCGTCACGAGCCCGGTCGAATCCACGCTGCCTTCGGTGCCACCGGCGAACCAAGCGACTTTGGACCCGGCCACAGGCTTGCCGGCGGAGTCGAGCGCTTGGGCGCTGAGCCGGACCGTCTGGCCTACCTGGATCTCGCCCGCAGGCGGCGTCACCACGACTTTGGCGATCGGGAACGGGGCCTGCGCGGGCGCCGCCGGCTGTTGCAGCAGCGCGAGCACGACACTGAGACGCATCGGAACTCCTTATGGCATAACTGTTTGCGGTGGCTCCACCCGTACGATCCAGAGCCCACTATTGATGTCCGGCACGTAGATCAGGCCGTCCCGGTAAATGGCGCCCCACGCATTGGCCGTATTGGGGGTGTTGCCCTGAGCGTCGCCGGTATGCACGTGAGCGTATTCGCGGCCCTGAGCGAGGAGGTCGCCCTTCAGCTCGCCCGCGATGTCGAGCACCCGGAGGCCTCCCTGGTAGTCGCCCAGGTAGAGGGTGTCGCCGGCGACCCAGACGTTGTGTACGCCGCCATCGGTCGGCTCATACCAGGCCACCTCGCGCGGTGCGGTGAGATCGGAGATGTCGATCACGTGCAGTCGGCCATAAGCGCGCCCCAGGCCGATGACGCCCGGGCCGCCGCCCTGCTGTCGTGCCGGGAAGACCTCGTCGCCGACGAAGACGTACCTGCCGTGGCGCCACGAGGTGTGGGTGCCGCGGATGAAGCCCGGACCCCCGGCCAGCTCCACCTTCTTGTAGAGAGCGTTCAGGTCGTACTTGAATTGGACTACGAGCTGTGGGTTCTCCGGCGTCCCACCCTTCATCCCGTTGCCGACGTCGAGGATCACGAGGCCGTCATTCCAATACGACAGCGTGGCCAGGCCGTCTTGCACATCGATGTCGTGCAACGTGCGGCCCGCCTCTGGCCGGTCGACCTGCCAGCGCGCCACCTGCTTGGGATGGTAGGGGTCGCGAATGTCGATCACCCGCATCGAGCCGGTGGCGTCGTCGGTTAGGTAGACGTAGCCGCGGTAGATGTAAGCGCTGTGCACGCCGCCCGTCACGGTCTCGGTGAACTCGGCGATCGGTTTGGGATGCGCCGGGTCTGCGAACGAGAGGATCACGATGCCGTTCTTGCGCGTGGAGGCACCCTCCCGGGTCATCACGCCGAACTTGCCATCTTCGGTGGTCATCAGGTCGTTCACGATGCGGGCATCCACCAGCACCGAATCGGTGATGCTCGGTTTCATCGGATCGGCGACATCGATCGCGTAGATCCGATCCCCGATGGTCGAGATGTACGCGTGCTTCCCGTCGGGGTGCAGCCACAGTTCGGCTGCCTCGAAGCCCTTGAGCGGTAGCCGGCCGACGATGGTCACGGCTCGCGTGATGTTGCGCGCCGACACCAGCACGAACGCCTCGGCGCTGCGGGTGCCGAGGGCGGCCACCACGCGATAGGTGCCGGGTTGGTCGGCGACGAACGCTCCGTCGCCGTCCACCGTGGCGACGCCCTCACCCACCGGAGCGACCGCCCACTCGGGCCGCGCGTCGGCGACTACGTGGCGCCCCGCATCGGTCGCCGCGAACCGGAAGCGCACGACGTCGCCGGTGCGCACCGCGGTATCCGCGGGCCCCAGCGTGACGCGGGACACGGAGTTCGGGACAACCGTCACGCTCCAGCTTGCCACCGCGCTCCCCGCCGCGGCCGACACGGTAGCGGTGCCAGTCGTCCGGGCGCTCAGGCGGCCGAAGGCGTTCACCTCGACCACGGCAGGCCGGCTCGACTTCCAGGTCACCGGATCGTAGCGCCGGTCGTTGTTCGCCGCGTAGGGAGCCGCCTCGAGCATGAGCGATGTACCGGCCAGCAGCCGCGCCGGCTTGGGTGACACGATCACTCTGGTGGGGGCGAGCGGGAGCACGCTGATGTGGGCGAGCCCGATCGTGGGCTTGCTGACGCGATCCTGGAGCGAAGCGACCGCGGCAACGTTGAGCGTGCCAGTGGCGCCGGCGCTCACCAAACCCGTGGAGTCCACCTTTCCCTCGAAGAACCCGCCGCTCGTGAACCAGCGAATCGTGACGCCGGCCATCGCCTTCCCCGCAGAGTCGTACGCCATGGCGGTGAGGCGCAGCGTGTCGCCGACCTTCAGCGCGAACTCGGCCGGGCGCACAACGACGCGGGCGATGGGCTGGGGCAGCGTGGGTGGGGGAGGCATTACCGGCTGTTGCGCCGACACTCGCAGGGCGGCGAGCGCGAACAGAACATGGGTGGTCATGCAGGGTCCTCGAGCGAATGACGAAGGTCCGACAGCGTGGCGGCAAGACAGGTTACCGGCCCGGCCGTCATGGCGGAAGTAGGCGCCAACACTGAAAGAGCCAGGAACTGCTCGTATACTGTCGTGATAATGTCGTTATGCTGTGGGACGGCGCGACAGAGCACCGCAAGCACTTCATTTCCGAATGGTTACACTATTGACAGGATTTGCGCCGAATCATAGGTTTTTCCCCGGTTCAAGCAATAACGTGACACCGTCATCGGTTTGTCTGCGCTCCGCGAGGACC
>DASQAH010000026.1:0-14653 GCA_035635835.1 Gemmatimonadales bacterium | reverse complement strand
CCCCCCCCCCCCCCAACGACGGCGGGGATAGGGTGGCGGCCGGCGAAGCCCGCGTCCATGTCGTGCCAGTGATCGATGCGGTCTTCGCCCTGCTGCCAGCACCAAAAGATCTCACGACCGTCGAGCGTGCCGTGGAAGTCGACTAGCCCCGCCTCGAATCCTTTGAACACGCAACCGACCTGCTCCAGCTCCTGCAGGTAGCCGTTGATGCGGCGGGCCACGCCCTCGATCTCGTCGCGCAGTGAGAGCTGTTCCGGGGATTCGCCCAATTCGGGCCGCGCCTGAGCGGCCGCGAGCTCGTAGCGGTACACGAGGTCACGCCAGGCGGGATACAGAGCGGTGATGTCGGCTACGATGCGGCGCACGAGGGGAAGCGTGCGGTTGGCCTGCTCAAGCGTGAAGAGCTTATGGGGCACAGGGAGTAGATAATAGTTAACAGGGCATTCAACTACTAGACGCGCAGACGACTTCCTGGTTCTGCAGCTTGTTCTCCACTGTTCTGTACGTCTGCCTTTGCCTGTCCTGTCAGTTGATGACGATTCCCTGTACTTCTTCCGGGTGCGGTATGAATCCGACAACTCGCTTGCTCTTGTCGACAACGACGATCGTGGCTCGCACGTGATGGTCCGTCGGATCAAGCTGCTTCTGTAATCGATACCCTCCCAGCTCCGAGTCAGGGCCGACGACCGCAGTGTCGGTTCGGGCATGGTCCGACACCGAGCACTCTTGAGGATCGTGCCCCTGCGCCACACACCTCGTCACGATGTCGCGGTCTGAGATCGTGCCCAAATAGCGCCGGTCCTTCGGGTTGTCCACCACTGGCACCACCGAGATGTTCTTCGCCCGCATCAGGTGCGCCACCTCAGCGCTGGTCGCGCCGGCAGCCGCGACCACCGGGTCGGAGATCATCACCTCAGATGCGCGCACAAACACCCCCCCGGAGACACGACCTGCCAATTCTAGCCCGCCGCGACTTCCCGCGACAGCTGCAGGATCTCCTCGCGAATCGCATGCCGCTCAGCGAGCAGGCGCAGGAACGCCCAGCGCCGCAGCAGGAACAGCGCCAGCGCCCGCGTGGCGCCGCGCATCCGGTCGAGCCGCTCGGCAAAGATCAGCGCCGCATACCCCGTGAGGGGCAACAGCAGCGCCGCCGCGGCGGCAGGCGGGGCCCAAACGAAGGCAAGAAGGGCCGCTGCCACGCCCCAGGTGAGGGGAAAGAGCAGCATCGCGGCGAGCAGCTTGACGGTCGCAAGACTGTCCATCTCGCCCTTCGCAATCCCCGTGGCCACGAGGCCGACGGCGCGGTAGGCAGGATAGTGCACCACCAGCCCGACCAGGGCGGCCGGCAGTAGCACCCCGATCACCAGCACGCTCTCGAGCGCGTACGTGATGATGCGGCGGACGGTGAGGCTACGCGGCGCGAGGTGCTTGGCGTCGAGTCCCGCCGCGGTCAGTGCGGTCTCGTAGCGCTCCATGCGACGGCCCACCGCGGCCACGCGCGCCGGCCAGCGCTGCAGCAGTGTGCGATACCCCTCGAGGAAGCGCCGACGCAGCTCGAACTCCTCCTCGAGCGTCAGCGGTCGCTCGGGCACCTCGTCGGCCGCGGTGAAGATGCGCTGCGCCCGCGCCACGAGCGCGAGTGCCGTCTCCTCCTCCGCTTGCAGCGTCACCTCGCGCAGCGCGCGCTCCAGCCGGCTCGTCAGCGCGAGCACCGCTTCGACCGGCGGCTCAGCGCTCGGCGGGAGCGGCAGACCCTCCACCGCGAAGGGCTCCCCGAAGTGGAGCAGTGCTGCCGTGCGGAACGTCTGTTTCGCGCGGTAGTACAGGCCCGCTGGCACGACGGAAAGCGGCGCCGGCAGTGCCGCCGCTGCGCCGAGCGCGATGCGCGCCGCCCCGGTCTTGAGGGGGCGCAGCTTTGGATCCGAGTGAGACGTCCCTTCGGGGAAGAGTGCGATCGCGCCCCCTGAGAGCAGCACACGGCGAGCTGCGTCGAACGTCTCCTCGTTGCGTGCCATCTCAGTCCCGGGGTCCTGCCGGCGATACACCGGGATCGCTTGGAAGGCGCGGCACACCGACCCGATCACCGGCATCCGGAACAGCGGCGCTTTGGCGAGGAACGACACTCGTCGCGGAGCGAGACACAGCAGGAACGCGGGATCGATCAGTCCGTTGGGATGGTTCAGGACGAAGATCACGGGCCCTTGAGCCGGCACCCTATCGATCCCAGTGACTTCGATGCGCCGGAAGAAGATGCGGAGCAGGAGGCGCAGCAGCGCGCGGAGCGTCGTCCTCACTGGGCAGCGGCCGTGATCGGCCAACTCCGTGATGCGCGCCAAGCCGCATACGTCCAGATCAGCCCGCTCAGCAGCACTGCCACCGGGATGATCAGCACGGCTGCAGCGAGCCCCCCGGCGAGCCGGTCCGACAGCACGCCGAGCAGCGTGGGCGAGGGGACATCCCCCAGGACGTGGATCGTGAGAATGCTGCCTGCGACTGCGGTCGCCCGCATGTCGGGGGGTACGGCGTTCACGATCATCGAGTTGACGGGGCCGGTGGACACGAACAGCAGGCCGATCGCGCCGGTCGTGGCGCCCCAGTACACCGTCGGGTCGGCCGCCGTCAGGGCCAGCGCGGCGAGCGGCACGGCGAGCAGCGTCGCCAGCCCCGAGAGCCAGAGATACGCGTGGGGCGTGCGGCGCAGCAGCCGGTCACCGAGCCAGCCACCGACCAGGGTGCCGCCCAGCCCCGTGACCGCGAGCAGAATGCTGAAGCGGAACGACGCCGCTCCCTCCGGAATGCCGCGCACCCGCAGCAGGAACTTGGGCATGAAGACTACCATCGCGCCCATTGCAAAGGTGTAGGCAGCGTAACCCAGCACGGTGAGCAGGTAGGGGCGGTTCTTGAGCAGCGCGAGGTAGGGCGCCACGCGACCGGCTGGCCGGCCCAGCGCCTGGTGGCGATCGCCCTCCTGGCTGCCGCGCGGCGGATCGTGCAGCCGCAGAGCGGCGAGGGCGAGCAGGAAGCCCGGCGCGCCAGCCACAAAGAACGCGCTGCGCCAGCCGAAGTGCACGTCCATCTGGCCGGCGACGAGGTAGCCCAGCGCGGCGCCGAGCGGAACGACGGCATAGAAGATCCCGAACACCCGGCTGCGGGTGTGTCGGGGATAGTAGTCGGCCAGCAGGCTGGGAGAGATCGTGCCGTAGGCCGCTTCGCCGACTCCGACGAGGGCGCGCGCCACGAACAGGCTCACGAAACTCCAGGCGAACCCGCCGAGCACGGTGGCAATGCTCCAGATCCCGACGCCAAGGGCGATCAGCCGGGGGCGCGAGGCGGTATCGCCGGAGGATCCGAACAGCGGGGCGGCCAGCATGTAGACCACGATGAAGCCGCTGTTCAGGATGCCGAACTGCGTGTCGCTGATGTGAAGCGGCGAGCTGCGCAGCGTCTCGCCCAGGAATGGCAGGATGTAGCGGTCGAGATAATTGAAGAGGTTGATGAACGTGAGTACCAAGAGCCCCGACCGGGCGGTGCGCGTCACAGCGCCGCCTTGGTGGTCCGATAGCCCGCCTCGACGTAGCGCTCTAGCTCGTGCACGGCGAACGTAGCTTCCCGCTCGGCTACGGCCCGCACTACGACCAGGCGCGGGGGGGGGGAGGGGGAGGGAGGGCCGCCGGCCGGCCAGGCCGCGATGTCCCGCTCCACCTGCTCGGCCATCATGATGCGCTCGGCGCTGCCGTGCGCCCTGACCAGTGGCGGTACGCCCGCGTCCCCCCCCCGAGCCCCGGGCGGCAGGGTCTCGTCGAACCCGGGCCCGACGTTCACCGCCAGCACCAGGTCCGCAGGGATACCCCGGGCGAGCGCGAGCGGCAGCACGGCCCGCAGCCCGCCGTCCACCAGACGGCGACCGTCGATGCGCTGCGGCGGGAAATACACCGGCAACGCGCACGTCGCGTAGAGCACGTCCGGGAGCGGCGCGTCCGCTCCGGCATACCGCGCGTGCGTGACCGCCGCGAGCGAGACCGGCGTGCCAAATACCACCAGTTCGCCCGAGTCCACGTCGGTCGTCGTCACAGTCAGCGGCAGGTGCAGCTCGGCGAAGTGCTGCGCCGGCACGAGGCGCGGCAGGAGGCGTCGCAGGCCGTCGGGCTTGATGACGTGGTCGGCGAAGATGCCCTTCAGGACGGAGAGGAAGTCGAGTGGGGCAACATCATTACGGGACACGTCACGCAGCCCAGCCACTAGACCATCGTACGGGACGCCGGCCGCGATCGCCGCGCCGACCACCGCACCGAACGACGTCGCGACAATGTGCACCAACTCGTGCCCGTCTTCGACGAGCGCCCGCCAGGCGCCGACGTGGGCGAGGCACTTCGCCCCACCGCCCGAGAGGACGGCGACGATTCTCACGAAACCCTGCGGAACGGGGAATGTGGACTGCGGAGTATGCTGGTGAACGTCGAGTACGGCCACGACCTTGACCTGCTAAGACACACTCCGCATTGCAAATTCCGCATTCACTCCCCCCGCCCTTGATCAAACCTCCGATCCATCACCCGGTTGGCCCGGCGCTTCGCCGCCCGTTCATACCGCCGCTTCTCGTCCGGCGTCTCGGGGATGATCGGCGGCACGGGGGTGGGCACGCCGTTGTCGTCCAGCGCCACGTAGGTCACGTAGCACGAATTGGTGTGACGCTTCGCGCCGCTCAGCACGTTCTCGGCGATGATCTTGACGCCGACTTCCATCGACGTGCGGCCCGCGAAGTTCACGCGCGCGTAGGCGGTGATGAGCTCGCTGACGTGGATCGGCTCCTTGAAGTCCACCTTGTCCACGGACACGGTGACGCAGGGCCGGCTCGAGTGCCGGATGGCGCACACCGCCGCCACGCGGTCCACCAGCGAGAGAATCACTCCCCCGAACACGTTCCCCATGACGTTGGCGTGCTGCGGCATCATGAGCTCGGCCATGACCGTTTCGGACTCGCGCGGGTGGCGCCCCTTCAAGCCGTGAGAGTCCACCGGTCAAGGCGTGCTCGCCAGCCGGACCTCGTTGGCGACGTCGAGGACGCCTAGGACGATGGGCCAAGTGTGACGGCGCATGGTTGTTCTCCTATCCAGGTGAGCACGCGCCGGAGGTCTCGGACCTGCCTGGCCTAGTAGTCCACCGGGCGCAGGTAGAACTCGCCGATCGCCGTTTGCGACATTACGGCCACCGTCGGCAGGCGGCGCTTCCAGTGCGTCGAGTCCAGCCGTCGGCGCACCAGCTCGACTTCCCGCGGGGTGAAGCCACGAGCTTCGATCTCTTCGGGCCGGAATCCGCGGATCAAGTAATAGAGAATGCGATCGGCCTTTTGGTAAGAGATGCCGAAGTCTTCCTCGTCGGTCTGGCCCTGGATCAGGTCGGCGGTTGCGGGCTTGGAGACGATCACCTCCGGGACGCCCACGTGCCGCGCCAACGCCCAGACCTGGGTCTTGAACAGGTCCCCCAGCGGGTTCACCGGCGGTGAGTCATCGGCGTGCCAGGTGAAGTAGCCGAGCAGCCGCTCCGACTTGTTGCCGGTGCCGAGCGGCAGGGCCTGGTATTTTGCCGAGAGGTCGAAAAGCACGAGCGCCCGCTCCCGCGCCATCACGTTGCCCTTGCGGCCGGGGTCCACCGCCTGCTCGCCGCCCACCTGCGCGATGTAGCCGTCCACTGCGGCGCTGATATCCACCGTCACCGACGGGAGGCCGAGCTTGTCGATCACCAGCTGGGCGTGCTCGAGGCTGTCGCGGCTCGAGGTGCGATAGGGCATCCGCACGCCCACGACGTTCTCCCGTCCCAGCGCCTCGACGGCGAGATACGCCGTGAGCGCCGAGTCCACGCCGCCCGAGAGCCCGACGACCCCTTTCTTGAAGCCGCGGCGCTCGAGGACCTCATCGCGCAGGAAGCTCACCAACCATCGCCTCGCCAGTTCGACATCGATTTGGAGCGGATCGTCTCGCCCGCCGCCTCCGATAAGCGGGAAACGAGCAACGGGAATCGGGATACGTGTCTTGCCGGACCCCCCATCCTTCGCCGGATCGAACTTGACGGTCGGACGCTTGCGTTTCTCGGTTCTCCCTTCCCGTTTCCCGAGATTCTTGATGAGATGAGGAACAACGGTCTGGAGATCGGCTAGCAAGGGCGAGTCTGTCCGCGCGTGGGTCAGCTCGTCGAAGTTCACGTCCACGGTCAGCACCGCTTCCTCGAACAGCGGGCCTCGCACGATGAGGTCCCCCGTCGGACCAACCACGAGGGAGCCGCCCGGGAACCCCTTGCCGCCCTCGAAGCCGACGAGGCTGGCGTACGCGACGAACACGCCGTGCTCCTCGGCGATACCGCGGATTACCCGCTCCCACCGCACGACGCTCGCCGGCAGCCGGACGCCATCCTCCGCCGCGCCCGAGCCGCGCGCGGGCGAGGCGCTGGGCACGAGGATCAGCTGGGCGCCGTCCAGCGCCGCGATCGTGGCGGACAGCGAGTGCCACGCGTCCTCGCAGATCAGGATCGCGGCGCGGACGTCGAACCCCGTGTCGAACGCCTGGATCCCCTGCCCGCGATCCACAAACCGGTCCTCGTCGAACACGCCGTAGGTGGGGAGAAACACCTTGCGGTGCACGTGGCGCACCTCGGGCTTCTTGCCGCCAAGCGTCGCGTACAGGCAGGAGTTGAAGTAGTGGTTCTGGAACAGCTCGTAGAAGCCGATGGCGACATCGAGCGGCGGGGCTTTGGCGGCGCGGTGCTGCTCGGCCAGGTCGCGCACCAGCGTGCCCGCGGTGACGGCGACGTCCCTCACGCCGCCCTCGACGAAATAGCCGGAGGTGGAGGTCTCCGGCGTGATCAACAGGTCGACTTTCGGCTCGACGCCAGCTATCTGCGCTAGCACGCCGCCGATGCGCGCCAAGTTCGTGGCGTACTCCCCTTTGCTTGGGCGGATCTGCGCGATGGCGAGGCGTGGCACAGCGGAAATCTAACCAAGGAAGAAGGATGCTAGCGGGGCGCCTTCATGGACCGCAGATCATCCTTCGCCTTCATGACGTAGAAGTCCTTGGGATCCCCCTGTGTCAGCCGCCGCAGCACGGAGAGCGCGACCGCGCTCTGACCCGATTGTCGATAGGCCAGCGCCAGATAATAGAGCGCCTCGCTCCGAAGTGTGTCACGGACGAGCAGAAAATCGAAATCGGTGATCGCAAGCTCCGGCGCGCCGGTTGCTACGCGTGCTCTCCCTCGAACCAGTCGCGCGAGCACCAAGGTGGAGTCTAATGCCACAGCGGAATCCGCGTCTATAAGCGCCTTCGCGCTACCCCCCACCTCCAGGAGTGTCAATCCTCGCATGGTGTAAATCTGCCCTCGCGCCTGGGCGAAAACTTCGAGAGTGGGGGTGCAGCGGAGGGCCGTGTTGAAATCCTCGATGGCCACCTGTGCACTATCTCGCGCAAAGTTCGCGAGCCCTCGCTCATAGTAGAGATCCCCATTGCAACCGCCCCATCTGATCGCCTGGGTGAAGTCCGCCGCTGCGGCATGGTATTCACCGGCGTTTAGGCGAGCCTTTCCCAGTGCTCGGTAGTACTGTGACAGGACCGCTCTCGGCATGTTTTGACAGCCGCTCACGACCATGGCCAGCAGGATCGCTGCGGTCCAGGGGCGACCCGTCATTTGACCACCCAGCTCACCCCGTAGGCCGCCACGAGCACCACCATCGCTTTCACCACGACGAGAGGCTGCGCTACGGCCGTGCCAACGAATAGCGCCGCGTAGACCAACAGGAAGAGCACCGGGAGAGCCGGGAAAAAAGGCACCCGGAACGGCGCCTCGCTCGCTCGGGCCCGCAGGCGAAACAGCGCGGACACCACGAAGCCGTCGATCACGAGAATGAGGACGATCGCGAGGGACAGTAAGTCGCCGAACGTCCCCGTGGCCGCGAGGCCGAGCGCAACCGCGCCCACTGCCAGCATCGCCACCCACGGCGTGCCGCCGCGGTTCACCCGAGTCAGGGTGGCAGGCGCTAATCCTTCGCGCGCCATGCCGAACAGCACGCGTGGCGTCACGAACACGTTGCCGTTTAGGGAGGCCAGAACGACGATGAGCGCGAGGCCCGCGATCACGGTCCCACCGCGGGCGCCGAAGATTGCGATGGCCGCGTCGGCCGCGACCAGGTTCGAGGCCGCCACCCGCTCGAGCGGCAGCACATTGAAGAACGCCGCGTTGAGCAACAGGTACAGCACCGCCGCCAGCGCGATCCCGCCGACGAACACCCGCGGCAGCGTGTGACCGGGGTCCACGACCTCCTCGGCGATCTTCGCGGCGTCTACGTAGCCGTAGTACGTCCAGATCACCGACTGGAACGCGACGGCCATCGCCCCCCACACCGCAGCGCCCCGTGGTGCGCCCGGCAGCACCCCATGCCAGCCCGATCCGTTCCCGTGCGCGAGCGCGATCACGACCACTCCGCCCAGCGCGACCACTTTGGCCGCGGTGACGAGGTTCTGCACCCACCGCCCCGACGCAACGCCCACCAGGTTGATGACGGTGAACAGCGCGACGAACCCCACGCCGGTCCAGGGCGCCGCGGCGGCGGGCCAGCCGGTGAGCCGCACCAGGAATTCTCCAGCCGCCACGCCGATCGCGGCGATCGCGGCGGCGTAGATCCCCAACGCCTCAACCCAGCCTACGACGAAGGCGGCGCGCGGGCCGAACGCCGCGCGGGCGTACACGTACTTGCCGCCGGCGCGCGGCAGCCGCGTGGCCAGCTCGGCGAACAGCAGCGCGCCGAGGAACGCGAGCGCGCCGCCTGCGATCCAGGCGACGAACGTGAGCCAGGGTCGGCCGAGCTGCGCGGCGACGATACCGGGAGTGCGGAAGATTCCCGCGCCCACCATGATGCCGACGACCATGGCGAGCCCGTCCCACAAACGCAGCGACCGTTTGAGCTCGAGACTCACGGCTCAAACGGTCGCGTGCGAAATCTTGTGGCGCTAGGTAGCGCTAGTGCCGGCGTCCACCCCCCCCGCCACCCCCACCACCTGAGGACCGGCTGCCGCCCCCCCCGCCCCCGCCGCCCCCGCCACCGCCGCCGCTGCGCCCGCCGCCTCCACCCCCTCCCCCACCCCCACCACCCCCACTGCTTCTTCCACCACCACTCCACCCACCACGGGATGACGGAGGCGCGGAGGAACGCGCACTGCCGCCGCCCCCACCGCCGCCACCACCACCACCGCCGTTAGAGCGCGGACGCGACCAGATCGGTCCCGGCGAAGCGCGACGCTCCGGTTGTGAGCGCCCTTCGGGCTGGCGTACTGGCGGCGGCGACGAGATCCGGTCGCCCCCGCCCCTGCCCCCCCGACCCTCTCCCCCTGACGGGGGGCGCGGGCGCTGCCAGATCGGTCCAGGCTGGGAGTGCTGTCCGTCGCCTCTGGGCTGCGACGGCCGAGCCGTTGGGGGTGCAACGGGCTGGCGCGAGCGAGGCGCCGCCGGGCCAGACGCTGGGTATGTGCCAGCGGGTGTGTGCCGCCCCGCTAACACCAACGGCGGACCGGCCCGCCGGTGGATCGTAGACCAGCGACGACTCGCGGCCTGCGGGTCCCCGTAGCCGTAGCGGCCCGCATAATAGAAGCCGCCGTTCGGGTAGTAATAGCTGCCTGGGTAATAGCCCCGCGGATAAAAGGAGCTGTAGCCGAAGTAGAGCGGGTCGCAGAACGGATCGTAATAGAACGGGTCGCAGTAGCCGTACCCGTAGCCGAACCGGAATCCCACGCCGAAACCGTAGGGACGGTAATAGGGTCCGCACCCGAAGCAGGTATACCCGAATGGGTCGTAATAGGAGTCGTAGGTCGTGGTGGAGTAGGTCCGATAGCGACTGGGCGACTCCACCGTGTAGGTCGCAACGTCGTAGTCGAAGTGCGCCGTGCCCGCCATCTGGCGCACGACGTCGAGCAGTCCCGCCTCCCGGTCATCGCTGGCGCGTTGCTCGCCGAGCACGCGGTAGTCCCAGTGGTCGCCGCGGACGTACAGGTCGAACTTGAAGGGGTCGCGCGAAATGGCAGCCAGCACGGTGCCACTCCCGGAGCTCTCGTCCACCGGGAACGCCTCGCGGTCGCCGCGCCCGCGAATTTCCAGGTCGTTGTCGCCGCGCACGAAGTTGTCGTCGCCGGGATCGAGCGGATACAGCACCCGCACGCGACCGTCGGCGTCAGCCCGGAGCACCACCAAGTAGCCATCCTGCTGCGCCCGCACGTACACCTTGGCGCGGTCGCCCCGCTGGTAATCGTCCTGGTTCAGCCAGACCCGAACGGGAGGGTCACCCGCCTTTGCGGCGAGCCCGAGAGCGAGTATTACGTGGAGCATCATCGGATCCCCCTCCTTCCTTCCTTAATACTAGTACCCCGCGACTTGAGACTGGTCTACCCAGTAGTCCGTTAAGGATGTTTGCAAGAAGGGGACCGCGGTGGCACCCCGGGGAGTGGCTTCATTCCTGGCACACCCGCCCTTGGCAGAGCGGCGCTGTCCATTTGTTGGACTATTGCTGTCCCTCGCTGAGGACAGCCCTCACCACTGGTCCCGCTTCCCCGCGTCCGGAATGAACAGGCTCTGGCCGAAGCGTGACTTCCCGAATTCACCGATGAGCCGCTGCGTCTCGGCCGCCACGAAGAAATCCGCCAGCGCCGTCCCCCCGCTTACGTTGATGCGGGGAGCGTTCCGGGGGTTCAACTCGAGCACATGGTAGACGTTGTACAGCTGAGGGTCGCCTTCCACCATCGGCACGAGCCTGATCTTGTCCCGCCAGGCGAGGTAGGTGGCGCGGTCGGTCAGGGTGTAGGCGGCCTTCTCATTCGCTAGCTGCAACGTCGCTCCCATGCCCTGACCGGATTCGATGTACCACCCGCCGGGGGCGGGCGGCTTGATCCCGGCGTCCTTCCACAAGCTCAGCTCCCGCTGGTGCGTCCCGGATCGGTCGCCGCGCGACACGAACGGCGCCTGTTGTGTGGCCATCCGTTTGAAGGCGGCCAGGGCGTCGGAGAGCCCGCGCAGGCCGGCGGGATCATTTGCCGGCCCCACGATTAGAAAGTCGTTGTGCATGACCAGCCGACGGCGCACGAAGTAGCCCGAGTCCGTGAGCGAGCGCTCCGACGCGGGCGCATGCGAGAGGACCACATCGGCGTCCCCGCGGCGCCCCATCTCCAGAGCCTGCCCGCTGCCGACGGCGATGACTTTGACGTGGTAGGCCCCCCCCATCTTCGCCTCGAACACGGGGAGCAGGGAGTCGAGCAGGCCGGCGTCGCGGGTCGAGGTGGTGGTAGCCAGGAGGATGTCGGTGGACTGGCCCGCGTCCGACGGTCGGACTGACGGACTGACGGACAGAAAGCCTGAGGCTGCAAGACAGACCAGCAGTCCGAATTTCCGACTCTCCGAGCGTCCGCCCATCAGAACCGCGCCTGCATTTGCACGACGCCCCGATTGTTCTTTATCTGCACGACCTGCTCCCGGAAGATCTCGTAGTCGGCCATCACCTTGAAGTTGTCGCCGCTTATGAAATACTGCACCCCGGCAAGATAGCCGGTCGTGCGATCCGTCCCCACTCTGTCGCTCGGATCGTACTGCTGCACGCGGCCGACCACCTGCACCTGCTGCGGGACTGCGCTGTAGGCGGCGAGAGCATACCAGCCCCGTGTGTTGAAGTTCGCCGTCCTATGATGCGCCCTGACGTACTCGGCGCGCGCCGTCCACCGCCCCGTTCGATACATCGCTTGGGCGTTGCTGACCGTGCTGTCGCTGTAGCCGCCAAAGGCGCCCCCGACGTCCAGACCATGGACGGGCGTAGCCACAGCGCGGACGAAGTACGCCATGCGGTTGTCCGGGTTGGTGGCCCGATTGGGTCCTTCCCCGTTGACCATCGCCGCCTGCAGCAGCAGCTGGGGGATGCGCCAGTCCGCTTGGACGCCGATATCGCGCCGGGCCACGTTCACGATGCGCGAGCGCTCGGTGGTCTCCAGCGTCGTCGAGCTGAGCAGCGATTCCAGCGAGAGCGGAACGCGGAACTGTCCCACCGTGCCGCCCCAGCGCTCGTGACTCAGTCTGATCCAGAGGTCGGTCGCCGAGAGCGTGAGGGGGGAACTCGGCGGCGTTGCCGGAGCGCCGATGGTGCGCATCTCGACCTGGGCGCGGAACGACGCCCAGGGCGTTATCTGGCCCTCGACCGCGAAGCGGGCGCGGCGCAGAAAGAAGGACGCCGAGTCGCCGACGGTCTGGAAGCGGGGCTGCAGGTATCCCGTGATGCGCGCGGTGGGCTGAAAGACGGCGGGGGCAGTGGAGGCGGGGGCTTGGGATCGGGCGGCCACGGGGACGAAACAAGTGGCGAGCAAGAAGAGCAGCGGGCCTGGCGTGGAGACGACACGCGGAGTCATGGACGTCCTCGTCGAAGGGGAGCGGCGGACGGCTCTTGACGGCGCCGAACATACGGCGCGGGTTATCGATAGGCAAGCACGTGCCTATCGCGAAAGGCTGTCCCGGAACGCCTTCCTGCTGAGCCGCGCGACCTCCCGCTGCCACTGCGTGAACACGGACACCAGCCGACGCGCCGCGGGACTGAGCCTCGCGCCGCCGCCGAGCCGCCCCCCACGCGTCGTGAGCAGGACTGGGGCTCCCAGCACCCGCTCCATGCGGCGCAGCCGGTTGAGGCAAGTGCGATAGCTCCACCCGACCTCGCGGCCCGCGGCCCGAATCGTCCCGGTGCGCCCGACCGCAGCCAGGAAGCGCAGGTAACGTGGCCCCATGAGAAACAACCCGTCATAGTTCAGCCACACCTTGAGTCCGGGATCGAGGTGGTGGCGCAACGAGGTGGCGGCAGGGCGTGGCATCGGAACTGAGCGCGTGAAGTCCGTTATACTTGCAGTGGCAATTTACCTGCGGGCGGCTTCATGAGCGACCTCCTCGATGCCATAGCAGGCGTCCCCAACGCCTGCGAGCCTCTCCCCGGCCTCGTCGCCGGCGGCCAGCCCCAGCCTCTGCACATCGCCGCGCTGAAGCGGGCGGGTTGCGAAGTGTTGCTCGACATCCGCGAAACGATGGAGCCGCGCCCCGTGCGCGTGCCCGACGATATCGAGGCCGCCGGGCTCGAGTACATCAATATCCCGGTCGGCCATGCCCGGGGCAGCGATGCGACGCTCGCCCGGATCCGGGAAACCGTCAAGCAACTTGTGGACGGGAGGCGGAAGGCGTTTTTCTATTGCAACAGCGGCAATCGCGTCGGCGCGACGCTGATTCCGTACTTGATGCTGGATCAGGGATTCGAGCAGGAAGAAGCGGTAAATGCGGCGATGCGATGCGGGATGAGGAGCACCGAGCTAATGGAGTGGGCGTTGGAGTTTGTGAAGAAGGAAGAGGGAGCAGGATAGAGGAGACTACGGTTTCCCTTCCTCCCTGCCTCCCGCATATCGATGCCAGTACATCCTCATCTCACTGATCTTGCCCTCTTTCGTCTCGCAGAAGATCGCTCCCCGTGCGTCCACCCAATCGCCAGTGCGGCGGCGGCGGAAGGTGCAGCGGAACTCCGTCGCAAACCACGGACCCGCCTCGAAGATCTCGCCGGACTTGAAGCTGACTTCGGCCTGATGGACAGGGACGTCCTTCCAGTAGCTCCGGACCGCCGCGAGCCCCGTATCCTTGTGGCTGAAGGGGGTTTCCTGGAATACCGCGTCCGGCGTGAACACCGACGTCAGCAGCTCGACGTCTCCCCGCTCCCATCCCTGCCCGAAAGTGTCGATCAGCTGCCGGTAGGTCGGGTTCATGGCGCACCCAATATACCCCAATCTGGAACCCACGCCCCCAGCGTATGTATGACGGGCGGGGAAAGCGGACGGCCCCGACCTAAACGTTTCTGGTACCTTGCGAGTCGCAGCGAACCCGTCACAGGAGGTTGCAGCAATGCTGAAGCGGATCTTGACATCGGCCGCGGTACTGGCGCTGTTCGCCCTGCCGCTGGCAGCACAGGCGGCGGCGCCGATGGCGCCGGCCAGCGATGAGATGACGATCACCGGACAGGTGATCGACGTGAACTGTAACACGGCGATGGGCGTTTCCGGCCCGAGCCACAAGGCGTGCGCTGAAGCGTGCGCCAAGGCGGGGGTGGCGCTCGCGATCCTGGCGAGCGACGGCACGATCTACATGCCGGTGAGCTCCAAGCCCGCCGATGCACAGAACCCGCGGCTGCTGCCCTTCGCCGAAGCCAGGGTGAAGGTGACCGGCACTCACCGCGCGAACCACGGGCTTCATACCATCGAAATCAAGACGATCGCAGCCGCGACCTGATGGGTCGCGCGCTGGGGGGGATGGGGGGCGCCGCGCTGTGGCTGGCGGTGTCCGCCTGCCGGCCGACGGCGCTCTCTCCCCCCTCCGGCGCATACACTCTGCTCTTCTTCGGTCACTCTCCCGCGGCGGCTCTCGCCGCTCGCTCCTGGGTGGCCGTCCCCGACTCGAACCTGCTCGTTGCCTTCGACAGCGCGCTCCATGTGACGCGCGTCGTCTCGAGCACGAGGCTCAACAATCCCGTGGCCGTGGCACCGTGGCGCGGCCGGCTGCTCGTGAGCGAGCTGATGGGCGACGCCCTGGTGTTCGACACCACGGGTCGCTGGCTGCATGACTG
>DASQAH010000025.1:0-8043 GCA_035635835.1 Gemmatimonadales bacterium | reverse complement strand
GAGCAGCGCCGCCATCGCGAACGCGAACGGGATGGTGATCGAGATATAGCCGAGGTAGAGCATCGGCGGATGAAACACCATTCCCGGATTCTGCAGCTGCGGGTTCATGCCGCTCCCGTCCACCGGAGTGTACGGCAGGCGCTCGAACGGATTCGCCGCGAACAGCGTGACGCTCACGAAGAACGTCGCGACGAGGCACGTCACTGCGGCGACGTACGGCAGGTAGACCCGATGGCGCGGCGCGGTTAGCCACTGGGCGAGCGAGCCGAAAAACATGAGGACCGTCGCCCAGAAGAGCAGACTGCCCTTCTGCCCCGCGTACAGCGCCGACCACGTGTAGAAGGTCGGCAAGTTGCGGCTGGTATAGGCGGCCACGTACGCGACGTTGAAGTCGTGGCGGAACAACGCGATCTCGAGCGAGGCAACGGCGGCCAGCAGGACCGCGCACATCGCGTACACCGCGTGGCGCGCGCTCTGCTGCAAGTCGGGACGTTCGGCGCGGCCCCCCGCGAAGCCGGCTATCGCGCCCCAAATGCCCAGGAGGAAGGCGATCCACAGCGCCACCGTGCCGAGCAGCGGCATCTAGGCTTTCGGCACCGCTTCGTAGCGCGACCCGCACTTGGCGAGCACGTTGGTCGCGTGGATCAGGCCATCCTGTTGCAGCCGGCCTTCGACCACCACTTCGACGGAGTCGGTGAAGGTGTCCGGGGGCAGGCCGTGGAAGGTTACGGGGTAGGTGGCGCTGCCGTCGGTGATGCGGAAGCTGAGGGTCTGGGTCGCCACCTGTCGCGTGACACTTCCCGGCACGACCCGCGCGCCTACCTTCATGCCGACGTCATAGAAGGAAGGATCCCCCGCCACTTTCCGAGACAGTTCACTCGGCGTGAGGAAGTACTGGCCCGTCTGCCTGATTCCGGACGCCATCAGCCAACCGACCGACCCCACGATCAGCACTGCTCCGATGGTGAACTTCGCTCCCGCATTCATGAGGCAATTATACCCCGGGCCAGGGCCCAGTGCACTGCCTTCGCCGGGGTTGGGACGCGCGGGATCTCGATGGCCCCGGCGAAGTTGTCGTGCAGCCCCACCACGGGGGTCCCGATCCGCAGCGCCAAGGCGATCTCCGACAACGTGCCCACCCCGCCGCCGATCGCGATGACGGCCTGGGCCGCTCGCACGATCAACCCGTTTCGCATCTCCCCCATCCCGGTGGCAAGTGGCACTTCGATAGCGGCGTTCGCTTCGGCCGGGTCACTGCCTGGTAACAGCCCCACCGTTATTCCCCCGCCCGCTTCCTGCGCACCCCGGGCCACGGCCTCCATGACCCCGCCCAAGCCGCCACACAGGATCACGGCACCCGCCTCGGCGAGGAGGCGACCCACTGCCGCGGCTGCCGCGGCCTCTTCCGGAGTGCAGCGGCTGCCGCCCACCACAGCGACGAGCGGTCTCACCGCTGGCGCCGCCTTCTCCTGTCGGCCGTGGCCCAGTGGAGCGCCGTGTCGACGGCTCGTTGCCACTCGGTGATGCGGGCCTGCCGCCCCGAAGCCTCGGGACCCGGTGCGAAGCGCGTGAAGCGCCGGCCGGCGAGGAATTCGTCGGGGCTCCTCCAAACACCCGCGGCCAGGCCTGCGAGCCCCGCCGCTCCGAGCGCGGTCGTCTCGACCACGTCGGGACGCGCGAGGGGCACCCTGAGCAGGTCGGCTTGGAACTGCATCAGCCAGTCGTTGGCGGCGGCGCCACCGTCCACCTGCAGCGCTGCAAGATGGAGGCGCGCGTCCGAAGTCATCGCATCGAGCACCTCTTGGGTGCTGAACGCCATCGCTTCGAGCGCCGCGCGCACCAGGTGCGCGCGTGTGGTGCCGCGTGTCAGGCCGACGATGGTGCCGCGCGCTCTGGCCTCCCAGTGCGGCGCGCCCAGCCCGACGAACGCCGGGACGAAAGTGACGCCGCCCGTGTCCGGCACGCTGCGCGCGAGCGCCTCGGTCTCGGCGGCGCTGGCGATGATCTGCAGACCGTCCCGCAGCCACTGGACGGCCGCGCCGGCGATAAACACGCTGCCCTCCAGGGCGTAGACCGGTTCGCCGCGCGGCCCACAGGCGACGGTCGTCAGCAAGGCGCGCCGCGAGGTCGCGCGCTTCTTCCCGGTGTTGAGGAGCAGGAACGCGCCCGTGCCGTACGTGTTCTTCGCCTGGCCGGCCCGCCAGCAGCCTTGGCCGAATAGGGCAGCTTGCTGGTCGCCTGCGATTCCCGTGATCGGGAGTTCGGCACCGAGATACTCGGCCGCGCAAACGCCGAACGCGCCGCTCGAGGGTCGCACTTCGGGGAGGGCGTGTGGCGGCACCGCAAAGAGGTCCAGGAGCCAGGGGTCCCAGGCGCGCTGGTCGATGTTGTACAGCATGGTGCGCGACGCGTTGGTGTGATCGGTCGCGAAGCTGCGGCCGTTGCTGAGCCGGAACAGCAGCCACGCATCCACCGTGCCGAAGACGGCCTCCCCCGCAGCGGCGCGGACGCGCAGACCGGGGACGTGCTCGAGCAGCCAGGCGATCTTCGTGCCGGAGAAATAGGGATCGATCACGAGGCCGGTGCGAGCGCGGATCGGCGCGGCCTTGTGCCGCTTGACGAGCTCCGCACACTGCGGCGCCGTGCGGCGATCCTGCCACACGATCGCTCGGTGCAACGGCTTCCCCGTTTTGCGGTCCCACACGCACACCGTCTCGCGTTGGTTGGTAATGCCGAGCGCGGTGGGAGCGACCTTGGATCGTTGCACCGCCTCGCGCGCCGCCTCGAGGGTCTTGCGGAAGATCTCCTCGGGATCGTGCTCGACCTGCCCCGGCTCGGGGTAGTGCTGAGTGATCTCGCGATAGCCCCGGCCCAGGATGCGGCCGTCGTCGGCGACGACGAGGGCCCTCGAGCCGGTCGTGCCTTGATCGATGGCGAGGACGGCGCTCATGCGGCGAACGGCGGCTTCACGAGCCCGCGATCGGTGAGATACCCGGTGACGTACCGCGCGGGCGTCACGTCGAACGCCGGGTTCAGCGCAGCGGCAGCGCTGGGTGCGACCCGGCGACCTGCCACCGTCGTCACTTCTTCGAGGGGCCGCTGCTCGATCGGGATCGCGTCGCCGTCCGGCACCGTCACATCTACTGTGGACCAGGGGGCGGCGCAGTAGAACGGGACGCCGTGATGGCGGGCGAGGACGGCGAGCCCGTAGGTGCCGATCTTGTTGGCGAAGTCGCCGTTGGCCGCGATACGGTCGGCGCCGACCAGCACCAAGTCCACTTGTGCAGCCCGCATCAGCGCCCCCGCGGCCGCATCGGCGATCACCGTGCAGGGAATGCCCGCGTGGGTGAGCTCCCACGCGGTGAGCCGGCTGCCTTGGAGCACCGGACGGCTCTCGCCCACGAAGACATGGAACTGGCGGCCCGCGTCGTGGGCCAGGTAGATGGGAGCCAGCGCCGTGCCGATCCCTCCGGTCGCCAAGGCGCCCGCGTTGCAGTGCGTGAGCACCTTGGCTCCGTCGGTCAATAGTGCGAGCCCGCTCTCGCCGATACGGCGGCACATCGCCCGGTCCTCCTCCCAGATGGCCGTCGCTTCCGCCTGGAGCCGCTCCCACACGACGGCCGCGTCCCCGGGCGTCGCATGCGCGGCACTCACCATCCGGTCCAGCGCCCAGCGGAGATTGACGGCGGTTGGTCGCGCCGTGCCAAGCAGGGCCGCGAGGGCGTCGAGTCGCGTGAGAAACGCCTCGCGCGGCGCGGCGCGCAGCTCGCGGAGGCCGGCGACGAGGCCCATCGCCGCCGCGATCCCGATCAGCGGGGCGCCACGCACCTGCAGCGTCCGGATCGCTTCAACCATCTGCTCTACAGTGTCCAGATCCCGCGTGACATGATCCTCCGGTAGCGCGCGCTGATCGACGATTCGCACCGCCCCCGAAGGGCTCCATGCGATGGCCTGGACGCTCATGTGGGTGAAGCTAATGCGGAATGCGGAGTGCGGAATGCGGAATCCGCGAGCCGGGTGCGGAGCCAGCGGGAAGGCTCGAACGCACCCGGTCGAGCCGCACTCCGCATTCCACATTCCGCACCGCCATGGTAGGATACCTGCCATGAAATACGAAACTCTCCTCTTCGAGATCACCAACGGCGTCGCCCTGATCACGATCAACCGCCCCGACAAGCTCAACGCCCTTAACGATCAGGTGGTGGACGAGCTCGGGCACGCTGCCGGACGCATCGCCACTGAAGACGCGATCAAAGGCGCGATCTTGACCGGCGCGGGGCCCAAGGCGTTCGTGGCCGGCGCCGACATCGCTGACCTCGCCAAGCAAGGGCCGTTCGACGGGAAGGCACGGGCGCTGCGTGGGCAGGCGGTGCTGCGTCGCCTTGAGACCTGCGGCAAGCCGGTCATTGCCGCGATCAACGGCTTCGCGTTGGGAGGCGGCTGCGAGCTCGCCATGGCCTGCCATCTGCGCATCGCCGCCGACACCGCGAAGTTCGGCCAGCCCGAAGTGAAGCTGGGCATCGCCCCCGGCTATGGCGGCACCCAGCGCCTGCCGCGGCTTGTGGGGAAAGGCGTGGCGGTGCAGCTGATCCTGACAGGTGAGATGATTGACGCCCAGGAGGCCTACCGCATCGGGCTCGTCAACAAGGTGGTCCCCGCCGCACAGCTCCTCGCCGAATCCGAGAAGATGCTCCGGGGTATCCTGGCCACGGGGCCGCTCGCCGTGCGGCTCGCCCTGGAGGCCGTGGACCAGGGGCTCGAGATGACCCTGGACGAAGGCCTGCTGCTTGAGGCCAATCATTTCGGTCTCCTGGCCGCCACCAAGGACATGAAGGAAGGGCTAACCGCATTCCTGGAAAAGCGGCAAGCAAAGTTCGAGGGTCGCTGATCGCCGGGAGTCTGGCCGGGGCAGCCCTTGCCGGGTGCCTCGGGGACAGACCACGCCCGGCGCCCCCGGTGCTGCAGATCACTCTCGACAAGGACAGCGTGTTCTCTCCAGACACCCTCACGGGGACGGTGCGGGCACAGGACCGGGACGGCATCGACTCCGTGTGGGTGACCGTCGATACGCTGCGTGTGGGCGACGACGGCTTCTTCCAGCAGACCTATCAATCCCGCTTCCGCCTCCCCGTCCGCAGCGGCCATATGGTGGGTGACCACATCCTGGTGCGGCTGCAGGCTCGCGACGTCGCGGGGTTTATGGGGGTGCTGGACACAGGGGTGATCGTCCGCGGGCCGTGACTGGCAATGCAAGTAAGTCTTGACCTGACAATGACTTCCGAGTAAGTTTAAGCTTATGAACGAGCCCAAATCGCGCCGCCCCGTGGCCGTGCGGGAGGCCCTCCAGAGTTACCTCGCTCGCACGGGCCTGGAGCGCCGCCTGGCCCAGGCGCAGGTGGTGCCCGAGTGGCCCCGGCTGGTCGGTCCACAGATCGCGAAGGTGACCGAGCCCGAGTCAGTCACGGCCGACGGGACGCTGTTCGTGCGGGTCGCGACGAGCGCTTGGATGACCGAGCTGCAGCTCATGGCGCCCGAGATCATGGCCCGGTTGAACGCGGGTCGCGGCCCGGGGCGCATCAAGACGATTCGCTGGCTTCTCTCACGCTAGAGATCTATGGCCAAGGCCAAACCTGCGGCCGCTAAAGCACCCAAAGGGAACGGCGACTACCAAGCCGACTCGATCCAGGTCCTCAAGGGACTGGAGGCGGTGCGGCGTCGGCCGGCGATGTACATCGGCTCGGTGTCTGGCCGGGGGCTGCACCACTTGGTCTACGAGGTGGTGGACAACTCGGTCGACGAGGCGCTGGCGGGCTATTCCACCCGGATCGACGTGACGATTCATCCCGACAACGCGATCACCGTGATCGACAACGGCCGCGGCATCCCGGTCGACATCCACAAAACCGAGAAGAAGCCCGGCGTCGAAGTCGCGCTGACCGTGTTGCACGCGGGGGGCAAGTTCGATAAGAGCACCTACAAGGTGTCGGGCGGGCTGCATGGCGTCGGCGTGTCAGTGGTGAACGCGCTGTCAGAGAAGCTCGAGGTCTGGGTGGACCGGGACGGCAAGCGCCATCACATGGCGTTCGCGCGCGGCGAGACGACTCGGAAGCTCGAGGTCGTCGGCAAGACCAAGGGGACGGGAACGACGGTCTGGTTCAAGCCCGACACGGAGATCTTCACCGAGACGCGGTTCGACTACGCGACGATCGCGAACCGGTTGCGGGAGCTGGCGTTCCTGAACAAGGGGCTCACGATCACGCTCAAGGACGAGCGCAAAGGGCAGCAGAAGGAAGAGACGTACGTCTACAAAGGCGGGCTGGCCGAGTTCGTGAAGTGGCTGCTCGGGACGCGGCGGCCGCTGCACGCGAAGCCGATCGTCTTCGAGGCCACGCGCGAGGAGGCCGAGGTCGAGGGGGCGATCCAGTACGACGACCAGTACAGCGAGAACACCTTCACCTTCGTCAACAACATCAACACGCACGAGGGCGGGACGCACCTCACGGGCTTTAAGTCGGCTCTCACCCGCACCATCAACGAGTGGGCGAAAAAGGACGGCCTCCTGAAAAAAGAGGAGTTCACCCTCTCGGGCGACGACGTGCGCGAGGGTCTGAACTGCGTGCTGCACGTGAAGGTGAAGAACCCACAGTTCGAGGGGCAGACCAAGACCAAATTGGGCAATTCCGAGATCGAGGGCGTCGTCAAGAGCGTGGTGAACGACGCGCTCGGCGAGTTCTTCGACAAGAACCCCAGTGTGGCCCGTGCCATCATCGCGAAAGCGGTCAGTGCAGCGCGGGCGCGCGAAGCGGCCCGCAAGGCCCGCGAGCTGGTCCGCAAAAAGAGCGGGCTGGAAGGGGGCCTGCTCCCCGGCAAGCTCGCCGACTGCTCCCTCGACGACCCGAACCTGTGTGAGGTGTTCCTGGTCGAGGGCGACTCGGCCGGCGGATCGGCCAAGATGGCCCGCGTCCGCGAGTTCCAGGCAATTCTGCCGCTGCGCGGCAAGATCCTGAATGTGCAGAAGGCCCGGATCGACAAGATCCTGTCCAACGAGGAGATCCGGACCATGATCACCGCGATCGGCACCGGCGTGGGCGAGGATTTCAAAGTCGCCGACGCGCGCTACCACAAGATCATCATCATGACCGACGCCGACGTGGACGGCGCGCACATCCGCACCCTGCTGCTCACCTTCTTCTATAAAGAGATGAAGGAGCTGATCGACGCCGGGTACGTGTACATCGCGCAACCGCCCCTGTACCGCGTGGCAAAGGGCAAGGAGATTTTCTACGCCTACACCGAGAAGGAGCGGGACGGTTACGTCAAGCGCCTCTCCAACGGCGCCGAGCCAGCCGCCAACGTCGTGATCCAACGCTACAAGGGTCTGGGCGAGATGAACCCCGATCAGTTGCGCGACACGACTATGGACCCCGCCAAGCGCACGCTGCTGAAGGTGACCATGGAAGACGCCCTCGAGGCCTCGCAGCTGTTCGAAACGCTCATGGGCGACGAAGTCGAGCCGCGTCGCAGATTCATTGAAGAGAATGCGAAGTTCGTGAGAAACTTGGATGTGTAGCCAACCGAGCAGATCCCCCTCCCTCCCCCCCCCCCCGGACGCACGGTGATCGACCGGTGATCGTTACCCTGGTCATCCTCGGCGTCCTCGTGCTGCTCCTCGCCTGGTTCCTCCTCAGCGGTCGCGACGATGCGCCCGAGCCGACCGTCCGCCGCCGGCCGGGGGGGGAGGACGAGATCGACCACGCCGAGTTGGAGGAGGCCGAGCGTGACGTGCAGGAGGCTGCGGAGGAGGACAGTGTGCGCGATTGGGGCCCCGGGGTGCGAAAACCCCCAATTATCTGAGGAGAGTGATCCCGGTCACCCGCCGCCAGAGATGGCGCCCACGCAACATCGCGTTTTCCCTCTTGACTTCGGAACCCCCGACCACGCATGGTGGTATAGCCACCTGAAGAAGTAAGCCTTGCCTCCCGGCCCCGTTGCGCCCGCGATCTGGCCTAACGGGGTTTTGTGTTTCCGGGATCAGGGAAGAAA
>DASQAH010000024.1:0-10888 GCA_035635835.1 Gemmatimonadales bacterium | reverse complement strand
ACTGCTGAGACTCGATCACGCCCGTCACGGCTGGCAGGACCTCGTCTTTGATCGTCACGTACTGCGCCATCAGGTCGAGCAGCGGCACGTTCACGACGAGTTCCCACCCTTCGGAGGAGTGGTCATCCGCATCTGGCCATCGGTTTCCTGGTAGGCGGCCCCGCACACGGCGCAGGTCGCGCGATGATCGGCCAGCGGCAGGCGCTCCCCGCACTGGCACATCCAGCCGACACGCCGCGCGGGCACGCCCACCATCAGCGCGAAGGCGGGCACGTCGGACGTGACCACGGCGCCGGCGCCGATAAAGGAGTACTCCCCGAGGGTGACGCCGCACACGATCGTAGCATTGGCGCCGATGGACGTGCCGCGGCGCACCAGCGTCCGCTGGTACTCGTGCTTGCGGGACACATGGCTACGGGGGTTCAGCACGTTGGTGAAGACGCAAGCTGGGCCGCAGAACACGTCGTCCTCCAACTCGACGCCCTCGTAGATCGAGACGTTGTTCTGGATCTTGACGTTGTTGCCGATCCGGGTCCCAGGCATCACGACTACGTTCTGCCCCAGGTTGCACCGTTCCCCGATGACCGCGCCGGGCATCACGTGGGAAAAGTGCCAGACCTTGGAGCCCCGGCCGATGCGCGCCCCCTCGTCGACGTAGCTGGACTCGTGCACGAAATAATCCGGCATCTACCCGATCACCTTGACCTCGAGCTCCAGCTCGACACCGGTCTTCTTCTGCACTGTCTTGCGCACGTGGTCGATCAGCTTGAGAGCGTCGGCGGCGGTCCCTGTCCCAAGATTCACGAAATAGTTGGCGTGCATCGCCGACACCTGGATGCCGCCCACGACAAAGCCTTTGAGGCCGACCTCATCGATCAGCATCCCGGCCGACTTGGGGCCGCTGGGGTTCTTGAAGGTCGAGCCGGCGCACGGCTGGTCGAACGGCGTGCCCGCCTTGCGCCAGCGGAACAGCCGGCCCTGCAGCTCCTTGAGCTTCGCCGGCGACTCCTCGCCGAGGCCGAGCTTGGCCTCAAGGATCACCACCGGGCCGAGGTTGCTCGCGCGGTACTTGAACGAGATCTGGCGCCGGCCCAGCTGCTTCACCTTCCCCCGCTCATCCATCACCGTGACGTCCGTGAGGACTTCGGCGAATTCGGCGCCGTGGCAGCCGGCGTTCATGTAGATGCCGCCGCCCACCGTGCCGGGGATCCCAATGAACCGCTCGACACCCACGAAGCCGAGCTCCGCGGTGCGACGCGCCAGGAGCGGAGTGGGCAGCCCCGCGCCGACGATAGCCGTGGCACCCTTCATCTCGAAGCGGTCCATCCCCTTCCCCGGCCGGATGACGACGCCGGGGAAGCCGCTGTCCTTCACCAGGACATTGGATCCCAGGCCCAGCACGAGCCACGGCAGGCCGCGATCACGCGCCATCTCAAGGGCGCGCACCACGTCTTCCACGTCGGCTGGGAGCACGAGGTAGCGCGCGGGCCCGCCAATGCGCCACGTGGTGTAGCGCGAGAGCGGCTCCTGCTCGAGCACTTTCCCGTGGAACTTGACCTTGGGCGGCTGCGGGGGCGCGGCGGCCTTCGCCGCAGGCTTCGCCCCACCGGCGCCAGCACCCTTGGCTACGCTTTGACGGGCCGGGGCTCGCGGCTTGGGGCGAACGACTTTCCCTCCTCGGGCGCCGGATTTCCCATGGTCGTCTTTTCGTGCCATTCTTGGAGACTCCTCACACTCCCAGTGCGGCTGCGCAACGCGATGATCGCATCGCATGCCGCGCTCGCCGCCGACATGGTCGTGGTGTATGGCACCCGGTGCACCAGCGCGGCGCGCCGGATGGCGTAATCGTCCTGCTGCGTGAACTTCCCGAGCGGCGTGTTGATCAACAGATGGACCTCGCCGGAAACGATGAGGTCGATCGCATTGGGCCGCCCTTCATGCACTTTGGCCACGCGCTCGGCGGGGATCCCCCGCGCCCGGAGATGCTGCGCGGTCCCCTCCGTGGCCAGAATCCTGAACCCGAGCTCGTGCAAACGCCGGGCGATCGGCACCACCGTGGGCTTGTCCGAGTCGTTCACCGTGACGAACACCGCGCCCGTCAATGGCAGGCCGCCGTCGGCCGCGATCTGCGCTTTGGCGAACGCCATGCCAAAGCTGTCGGCGAAGCCCATCGCCTCCCCCGTGGACCGCATCTCGGGGCCCAAAACGGTATCTACGCCAGGCAGTTTGGTGAAGGGGAAGACCGCCTCCTTGACCGCCACCCCAGGCAGGGGCAGGTCGTCCGGAACCCCCAGGCTGTCCAGGCGGTGCCCCACCATGACGTGGGCCGCGAGCTTGGCCAGGGGGACCCCGGTGGCCTTGCTCACGAACGGCACCGTCCGGGAGGCCCGGGGGTTCACCTCCAGAACGTAGACAGCCCCGTCCTTGATGGCGAATTGGACGTTGATCAGCCCCACGACGCCCAGAGCCTGCGCGAAGGCCATGGTGTGGCGTTTCATCTCCTCCACCTGACGGCCCCCGATGAGGTAGGGGGGGATCACGCACGCCGAGTCCCCCGAATGGACCCCGGCATCCTCGATGTGCTGCATGACCCCGCCGATCACGCAGCGCACGCCATCAGCGATGGCATCGACATCCGCCTCGAAAGCGTCTTCGAGGAAGCGGTCGATCAGGACCGGGTACTCGGGCGCGACGCGCGCCGCCTTTTCGAAAAACTCCCGGAGGGTGCCTTCATCATATACGATCTCCATCGCCCGCCCGCCCAGCACATAGGAGGGCCGGATGAGCACGGGATAGCCGATCCGCTCTGCCACCCGGACCGCCTCATCGACCGAGCGCGCCGTCCCGTTGGGCGGCTGGTTCACGCCGAGCCGTCGAGCGAGCTTCTCGAAGCGCTGGCGATCTTCGGCGCTGTCGATGGCATCGGGCGTCGTCCCGAGGATCGGCACGCCTGCCGCTTCGAGCGCTTTGGTGAGCCGCAGCGGCGTCTGGCCGCCGAGCTGCACGACGACACCCTTGGGCCGCTCCCATTGGACGATTTCCAGCACGTCCTCGAGCGTCAGGGGCTCGAAGTAGAGCTTGTCCGAGATGTCGAAGTCGGTGGAGACGGTCTCGGGGTTGGAGTTGATCATGATGGTCTGGTAGCCGAGCTCCCGGAACGCGAGGCCGGCGCGGACACAGCAGTAGTCGAACTCGACGCCCTGCCCAATGCGGTTGGGGCCGCTCCCCAGAATCACGATCCCCCGCGCCCCCAGCGGGTCGGATTCGTTCTCCTCGTCGTAGGACGAGTAGAGGTAGGGGGTCGTGGACGGGAACTCGCCGGCACACGTGTCCACCGTCTTGTAGGCCGGATGCACGTCGAGCGCCCAGCGCCGCTCGCGGATGGTCGCCTCGGTCGTGCCGGCACCCCGCAGCTGCGCGAGCTGGTGGTCGCTGAAGCCGAGCCGCTTCATGCGGCGCAGCGCGTCGGCCTCTCCGGCTTCGGTCTCCGGCAGTGCGGCGAACCACCGCTCCGCGGTGAGCAGCTCGTCCAGCTGATGGAGGAACCAGGGATCAATCCCCGAGGCCTGTGCGATCGTCTCGACGGAGAGCCCCGCGAGCAGGGCGCGCTTGATCTGGAAGATTCGCTCGGGCGTCGGAGTGCGGAGCGCGACCCGCAGATCCTCGGGCGAGTCGCTGGTCAGGCGGTCGTCAGCGAGGGTCGCCCCCGTCACCCACCCGGGACGGCCCACCTCGAGCGCGCGTAGCCCCTTCTGGAACGCCTCCTTGAATGTCCGTCCAATCGCCATCGCCTCCCCCACCGACTTCATTTGCGTCGTGAGGCGGTAGTCGGCGGTGGGGAATTTCTCGAAGGCGAACCGCGGCACCTTCACGACGACGTAGTCGAGCACCGGCTCGAACGAGGCGGGCGTGCTGCGCGTGATGTCGTTGGGGAGCTCGTCGAGGGTGTACCCCACCGCGAGCTTGGCGCCGATCCGCGCGATCGGGAAGCCCGTCGCCTTGGAGGCGAGGGCCGAGGAACGCGAGACGCGCGGATTCATCTCGATGACCAGCATCTGGCCGTCGGCCGGGTTCACGGCGAACTGGATGTTGCAGCCGCCCGCTGCCACGCCGATCTCGCGGATGATCGCGATCGCCGCGTCCCGCATCGTTTGATACTCGCGGTCCGTGAGGGTCATCGCCGGCGCGACGGTGATCGAATCGCCGGTGTGCACGCCCATCGGGTCGAGGTTCTCGATCGAGCAAACGATCACGACGTTGTCGCGCCCGTCGCGCATCACCTCCAGCTCGAACTCCTTCCAGCCGAGCACACTGCGCTCGATGAGGGTGGTGTGAACCGGCGAGAGGTCGAGCGCGCGCTCGACCTGTTCCTCGAATTCGGCGCGGTTGTAGGCAATGCCGCCACCCGTGCCCCCCAGCGTGTACGACGGGCGGATGATCGCCGGGTAGCCGACCTCGGCGACCGCGGCAAGCGCGTCCGCCAGGCCCCCCACCGTCCGTCCCTGCGGCGTTTCCAGGTGGATACGCCGCATCGCCGCGGCGAACTCCGCGCGGTCTTCCGCCATCTGGATCGCACGAGCGTTCGCCCCGATCAGCTCGACCCCGAACCGCTGCAGCGTGCCGTCGCGGGACAGCGCCATCGCCACGTTCAACGCCGTCTGCCCGCCCATCGTCGGCAGCAGCGCGTCCGGCCGCTCCCGCTCGATCACCTTGCGCACCCAGTCCGGGTGCACCGGCTCGATGTACGTGCGGTCGGCGAGCTCGGGGTCGGTCATGATGGTAGCCGGGTTGGAATTCACGAGCACCACCGCGTAGCCCTCTTCCTTCAGCGCCTTGACGGCCTGGGTGCCGGAATAGTCGAACTCCGCCGCCTGCCCGATCACGATCGGACCGGAGCCCAGCAGCAAGATGCGGTGCAGGTCAGTCCGCTTGGGCATCGACCACGTCCTTCAACGTTTCCTCCAGACAGGAGCGCGGCGCCCAGCCCGTCGCCATCCGCAGCTTCGTCGCGTCGCCCACGAGGTGCGGGATATCGGTCGGCCGCATCAGCTCGGAATCCGCCTCGGCGATGGGCGTGATACCCACGAGGCGAGCCAACAGCCCGAACAGCTGCTCGAGGCTCACCCCCTGCCCCGAGGCCACATTATAGATCTCCCCAGGCTGGCCTTTGACGAGCAGCCGCGCGTACGCGTCGACGACGTCGGTGACGTGCAGAAACTCCCGCACCGGCTCCAGGTTCCCGACCTTGACCACCGGGGCGCCGATCTGGCGAGCGAGCTTCAGCCGCTGCACAAACGCCGGCACCACGAACCGCGCGTCCTGGCCTGGGCCGGTGTGGGCGAACGGCCGCGCGATCATGACCCGCAGGCCCGTGCGCCGCCACTCCTCGAGCAGCGCCACTTCCGCACCGAGCTTGCTCGCCGCGTAGGGACTGACGGGCTCCGCCGGATCGGTCTCCCTGCGGGGGCGGCCCTCACCACGACCGTAGACCTCGCTCGTCGAGACGAGCAGTACCACCGGGTCCGCGCGTCCGGCGTGGCGTACCTCGCTCAGGGTGTGCGCGATCCGCGCGCTGCCCGCGGCATTGACGGTCCACGCGTAGCCGGGGTCGCGCTCGGCGTCCCGCGTCGAGGCCACGGCGGCGAGGTGGACGACCGCGTCGTAGGGATGATTGAGACAGCTGCGCACCGACTCCGAGTCCGTCAGCTCGAGCGGGAGCCAGTGCACCGCCGCCCGCTCCTCGGGAGTGAGCCCGTTGACGGTTGGCCCGCTCCCATGCGGCGCGCTCGGGCGCTCCGCCCCGAACACCTCCCGTCCGTCGTTCAGCAGGCGCCGGATCAGCCAACGCCCGACAAACCCGTCCGCACCCGTGACGAGCACCTTCACGCCAGTCGCTCCAGATCGGCGTCCACCATGAGCCGCACGAGATCGACGAAGCTCGTGCGCGGCGCCCAGCCCAGCTCCCGCCGCGCCTTGCTCGCATCGGCCTGCAAGATATCGACCTCCGCGGGCCGCACGAACTGCGGATCCACGATGACGTACTGTTTCCAGTCCAGTCCCACATGCGCAAAGGCAACTTCGCACAACTCCCGCACGGAGTGGGTCTCCCCGGTGCCGATCACGTAGTCGGCGGGCGCGGGCTGCTGCAGCATCCGCCACATGGCATCCACGTAATCGCCGGCGTACCCCCAGTCCCGTCCCGCCTCCAAGTTGCCCAGCCGCAGCTCCCGGGCCTGCCCTCTCATAATGCGGGCGACGCCATGCGACACCTTGCGGGTGACGAACTCCAGCCCGCGCCGCGGGGACTCGTGGTTGAACAGGATGCCACTCACCGTGTAGAGGCCGTAGGATTCGCGGTAGTTCACCGTGATCCAATGGCCGTACACCTTGGCCACGCCGTATGGGGAGCGCGGGTAGAACGCGGTGGTCTCGCGCTGCGGGGTCTCCTGGGCTTTGCCGAACATCTCCGACGAACTGGCCTGATAGACGCGCGCCGTGGGGTGCGCCAACCGTACCGCTTCGAGCAGCCGCGTGACGCCCAGGGCGGTGAACTCGCCGGTCAGCACAGGCTGAGTCCATGACGTCGGCACGAAGCTCTGCGCGGCGAGGTTGTAGACCTCGTCCGGCTTGGCGTCGCGCACGACGGCCGTGAGCGAATGCTGGTCCAGCAGGTCCGCTGGGACGATGCGCAGGCGGTCGAGCAGGTGCCCGATCCGCTCGTAGGAATCGTGGGAGGTGCGGCGTACGACACCGACCACGTCGTAGCCCTTGTCGAGCAGCAGTTCGGCGAGGTAGGAGCCGTCCTGCCCCGTAACTCCGGTGATGAGCGCAGTCTTGCGGGGTTGCCCGTGCTGCGGCGTCGGTGTAGGTTTCCCCCGCTTTTCGCCCCTCCCTCTGTGGCTCGCCACAGGGGTTCGTCCTCTGGCGCTCACTGTCGATCGGGTCCCGAGTTATGGCGCGAGTGTGTGAGATTTGTGGCAAGCGACCGGCGACGGGTCACAACGTGAGCAACGCCAACAACAAGACGCCCCGCCGCTGGTACCCCAACCTGCAGCGCGTGCGAGCCGTGGTGGACGGCAAGGTGCAGCGCATGCGTGTGTGCACGCGCTGCATCAAGTCGGACCGCGTCGCCAAAGCTTCCTGACGCCTGAAGAGAAAGGGGGACCCATCGGGTCCCCCGGCGCGGCGCGGCCCGCTCTTTCCTCCCCCCTCCGCCTCCCCCCCCTCCCGCTCGCTCACTCACTCAGCAATTCGATCCGGGCCACCTCGGCGCCGTCGCCGGCCCGGTGCCCCAGCTTGATGATCCGCGTGTAGCCCCCCGGCCGGGCCGCGAAGCGCTTGCCCAGCTCCGCGAACAGCTTATGCGTCACCGTCTTGTCCTTGAGCCGGCGCTCCACCAACCGGCGGGCGTGCAGATCCCCGCGACGTGCCAGCGTGATGAGCCGCTCGGCGAACGGCCGCAACTCCTTCGCCTTCGCCTCCGTGGTCACGATGCGGTCGTGCTTAAAGAGGCTGGTCGCCATGTTGTTCAGCGTAGCCTTGCGGTGGCTCGCCGTGCGGGACAGCTGGCGGTGCTTGGCGCGGTGCCGCATTACTCCTCCGCCCCCCCCCCACCCCCCTCACTCGGCTGCGCCATGGGCGGCGTGCCCTCGGCGGTGATCTTGAGCTCGCCGTTCACCTCTTCGACCCGCATCCCGAAGTTCAGCCCTTCGCGCCGCAACAGCTCGGCAATTTCGCCCAGGGCCTTCTCCCCGACGTTCTTCACCTTGAGCAGGTCATGCTCGCTGTACTGCACCAGATCGCCCAGGGTCCGGATGTTGGAGTTCTTGAGTGAGTTGACCGAACGGACCGAGAGGCCGACGTCGTCGATGGTGCGCGCCAGCAGCTCGGACAAGTGCCCCGTCGCCGCGCCACCGTTGTCCGCCGGCTCGGTCGCCACCATGGGCACCTTGCCGAAGTCGACGAAGAAGCGGAAGTGCTCCTGGGCAAGGGCCGCGGCGTAGGCAACGGCGTCCTCCGGGGAGAGCGTCCCGTTGGTTTCGACGGTGAGCGTCAGCCGGTCGTAGTCGGTGCGCTGCCCCACGCGAGTCTCGGCCACGGTGAAGTTGGCGCGACGGACCGGGTTGTAGATCGAGTCGATCCGCACGACGTCCACCGGCAGCGTCCGGTCGACGGGGTGCTGCTCGGCCTCGACGTACCCTCGGCCCTTGTTGACGTACAGCTCGCCGGCGATCTCGCGGTCGTCCTGCAGCGTGAACAGCAGCTGGTCGGGATTCACGATCGTCACCGAGCCATGCTCCTCGATGTCGCGCGCGTACACCGGCCCCGCGCGGTCGCGCTTAATGTGCAAGACCGCCTCGTCTACCTCCGGGGCGAGCACCAGCGTCAGTTGCTTCAGCCGCTGAATGATCTGATGCACGTCCTCCACAACCGCGGGGATCGTCTGGTGCTCGTGGACCACCCCGTCGAGACGGAAGGCCCACACGGCGGCGCCCCGCAGCGACGAGAGCAGCATGCGGCGCAGCGAGTTGCCGAGAGTGTACCCGTAGCCCCGCTCGAGCGGCTGGAGGCGGAACTCGGCGGCGTTGGGGTTGTCTTCCCGCTTGGTCATCTCGACCAGGTGCGGACGAACCAACCCGGTCAGATCAAGAGTCGTGATCACTTGGAATAGAGCTCGACGATTAACTGTTCTTGCGCGGCGATCGGGATGGCGTCGCGGGTCGGCCGCTGCGTCATCTTGCCCTGCGCTTTGTCAGTGTCCACCTGGATCCACGAGACCGGCTGCGAGCGGCCGAAGTGCTCGAGCGCGGCCCGCACCTGCACCTGCTCGCGGCTGCGCTCGGCCACCTTGACCTCGTCGCCCGGGCGGATCCGGTAGGACGGGATGTCCACCGCACGTCCGTTGACCTGGATGTGCCGGTGTCGCACGAGCTGGCGTGCCTGGCGGCGCGAGGTCGCGAAGCCCATGCGGTAAACGATGTTATCCAGCCGGCTCTCGAGCGCCACCAGCAGCGCCTCGCCCGTGATCCCGGGCTCCTTCAGCACGCGGTCGAAGACGTTGCGGAACTGCTGCTCCGAAAGGCCATAGATGCGCTTGACCTTCTGCTTCTCGCGCAACTGCTTGGCGTATTCGGACGCCTTGCGCCGGCGGCCGGTCGACTGGCCGTGCTGGCCCGGGGCGTAGGCGCGGCGCTCAACGGCGCACTTCTCCGTGAGACAGCGCGTGCCCTTCAGGAACAGCTTCGTGCCCTCGCGGCGGCACAGTTTGCAGACGGGACCCGTGTAGCGCCCCACGTCAGACCCGCCGCTTCTTGGGCGGCCGGCACCCGTTGTGGGGAATCGGCGTCACATCGCGGATGGAGCGGACCTGCAAGCCCGCCGTCGCAAGCGCCTGGATGGCCGACTCGCGTCCCGACCCCGGCCCCTGCACGCGTACGTGCACGCGCTTGACGCCGAGGTTCAGCGCCTCGCGTGCCGCCTGCTCGGCGGCGACCGTCGCGGCGAACGGCGTCGACTTCTTCGAGCCCTTGAAGCCCGCCTTGCCGGATGAGCCCCACGTGATGGTGTTGCCCTGCATGTCGGTGATCGTGATGAGCGTGTTGTTGAAGGTCGCCGTGATATGCGCGACGCCTTCCGCCTCGACCACTTTCTTGGCGCGTTTGGCGCCCGCCGGTTTCGCTTGGGCCATTTACTTTTTCAGCAAGGGCTTCTTCTTGCCCGCGATCGCGCGCCGTGGTCCCTTCTTGGTGCGCGCGTTGGTGTGCGTGCGCTGGCCGCGCACCGGCAGGTTCTTGCGATGCCGCGTGCCGCGATAGGTCCCGATATCCATCAACCGCTTGATGTTCATCGCGACCTCGGTCCGCAGCGCGCCCTCGACGCGATAGTCCCGCTCGATGACCTGGCGCAGCCGGGCGACTTCCGCATCGCGCAGATCGCGCACGCGGGCGTCCGGATTGACTCCGGTCTCCGTCAGGACCTTTTTCGCGTTGTTGGGACCGATGCCGAAGATGTACGGCAGGGCGTAGAGCACCTTCTTGTCGCGTGGCAAATCCACGCCAGCAATACGGGCCATGCCCTAGCCTTGCCGCTGTTTATGTTTGGGATTGCGCTTGCAGATGACCCGGGTGACACCCCGGCGCTTGATCACCCTGCAATGTTCGCAGATCGGCTTGACGCTGGAACGAACCTTCAACGGGCAGTCTCCTAGAGAAAAATCCGATTCAGTCTTGAACTATAGCCGGGCCCGTAAGTGACCGCAAGGGGCGGGATTAGGCGGGTAATGGTCATCGCCGCATGCCAACCCGCCAGACAAGCGCGGTCTGTCTCGGAGCCCGCTCCTGCTGGACCGATCCCCGCACCCGGTGGCTCTGCAGACTCGACCACTGCCATCGCATGGGAGGCTGCAGCTGGTCGATGCGCATCGCCCTCCAGCCGGTGGCGACGGCGGCGTGCGGTGAAACTCCGGGACTGGTCGTCACCGAGCGCCGTTGCCGAGAGTCCTCGCCCGCCCCTGGGCCCCGAGCGCCATCCCCCGGGGCGAGGCTAGGAGACAGGGTCATCGACAACCGGGGCGCTGTTCCCACGTAGCTGACCACAGCGTCCCCCCCCTGGGTGCGGTAAGCCAATATCTATCAGCAGATTAGGCGATTGATATTGCCTCAAAGCTATAGGTCGCAGTAGATTATTAACACCTAATAATCAGACGAACTCAGAGGCAGACAAGCGTTGAGGAGGCAAATCATGACGAGGATTGTCTCGGTTTCGCTGCCGGCCGAGCTGCAATCGACGTTGGATGCCGAGGCAAAGCGGCAGCGCCGCTCCCGCAGTTTCGTCGTCGCCGAGGCGGTTCGCGATTACGTCGCCCGTCAACAGCACCAGGCGTTCACCG
>DASQAH010000023.1:0-4153 GCA_035635835.1 Gemmatimonadales bacterium | reverse complement strand
TCAGGCCGCGGACCTCGTGGGAATGACAAGGGCCAGCGCTAGGTGCACGCTGGCCGTACGGCATTAGGAACCGAGCCTTCTACTATAGAGCTACGGTGACCGGATGCCCTGGCCCGGACTCGAACCGGGACGCCTTACGGCACCACCCCCTCAAGATGGCGTGTCTACCAATTTCACCACCAGGGCGAGGCGGGAAAGGTAGAAATCCGCCCTCCGAGGGTCAAGCGACCGGCAGACCCATTGCGAGTCGTGGCCTCCCGTGAACAGACTCTACTGATGGAGCTCTGGGTCGCCTTCGGATTCGGCGCCGGGATCGGCGCACTGCTCGGCTATATGTTCGGCCGGCGGCGGCGGGCGCCATCGCCGCCCGCGCCGCGACCCACACCGCGATCCGCGAGCGCTGAGGTCCGTCGGGTCGTGCTGAACGAAGGGGCGGCCAATGTTCTGAACGCGCTGAATAATCGACTTGCAGCCATCGAGGGGCTCGTCGAGCTGTTACGGGAGGGCAGCGGGGGGGGGAAAGGCGATCCGGAACGGCTGCGAGTACTGGGCATGCTGCACGGTGAAGTGCGGCGAGCCGCCGAAATCTCCCAGCACTTCCTCGAGCTCGCCGAGCATCCGATTGGCGCAACCGAGCCGAGCGATCCGGCAACCGTACTCGGCACGGTGCTGGCCGGGCGCGAGACGACCCTCAAGGAGCTCGGGGTGAAGGCGGTTCGCGGAGGCAGCGGGGGGCAAGCCATGGTCGCCTGCTCTCAGACACAGCTCAGCGACATCCTGACCCGCTTGGTCGACTTCGCGCTGCGGCGGCTGCGGGATGCCCCCGCGCCGCGTGAGCTGCGCGTGGCCATCTCCGAAGCCGGGCCCTCGGTCGCGATCGCGCTGTGGGACAGCGGCGCCCCACTGTCCGTCGAAGCCGAGCAGCGTCTCGTGTCGCCCTTCCGGTTCACCCATAGCGGCGGCGGCGGGGAGATCGAGTTCGCCCTCGCGCGGGCACTGGCCCAGTCGACGGGCGGCACGATTCGCTTGCGTCCCCGCGGGGGCGGCGACGGCGCCGAGGTCGTGGTCACGCTGCCCAAGAGCACGCTCGGCACCCCCACGCAGGCGTTGGGACCGACGCCTGCCACGACGTCCCTGCGGATCCTAGTAGTGGACGACGACACCGCGAACCGCGAAGCGATGCGACAGCTGCTCCAGCGGTTGGGACACGACGTGGTCGCGGTGGAGGATGGGCTGGCAGCGGCCGCCCACCTCACGCCGAGTGGGGCAGCCTTCGACGCGGTCGTGACGGATCTCCAGATGCCCCGCCTCGGCGGCCGGGCGCTGTTCGAGCAGGTGAGCGAGGAGCGCCCGCACCTGGCCCGCCGGTTCGTATTCGTGACGGGAGACAGCGCCCGAGCTGAGACGCGACGCTTTCTCGAGCAATGCGGCCAGCCGACAGTGTTGAAGCCCTACGACCTGCACGAGCTGATGAGCGCGATCCGCGCGGTCACCAGTTCAGCCAGTAGGACGCCTTAACCAGAAACGTGTTATTGGGGTGCCGGTTGAAGAGATCGCGGAAGTCCCCGGAGAACGACTGGTCTCCCATCGCCGACAAGAAGCCCTGCCTACCCTGGGTCCAGACGAGGTAGAGCGTCGAGCCGGGCCGGTACTCCCACCGCATGACGACGTTGGAGCGGAACTGCTTGAAGTTGAATCCCCCGGGGTTGTTCGTCACCGAAGTGTCGCCGTAGGGCCGGAAGCGGGCGTTGTAGTCAGCCGCGCGGGGGGCCGCCAGCTCGCGCACGTTGGCGTACACCCCCTTGCTCACGAACGGCTGGGCATACACCTGGAGGGTCAGGGTGGTGGTCAGGGTGTAGTCCAGTCGCCCCGTAAGGGAAAGCGTGCGCTGCTCGAGGTGGGCGAAGGTGTAGTGCGTGGCCCCCCCTCCCCCCGGGGAGAGAGGATCGGTGAAATTACCGAACCACTGGTAGTCGTCTCGGTTGTGAGTGTAGCTCGCCGCGACGATCCCAGTCATGTTGCTGGCAGCCTTGAAGTCGAGCTCAGGGCCCAGGTTCAGGGATTCGCCCCGGCCTCCTTCCCCCCGCCAATAGTTCACCCAAAAGTATGGGATGAAGCGGTTGCGGTCGTCTCCACCGATCCCGCCCCACGGCGCGATGTAACGCTCCTGCCGCACCGCCGGGCCACCCCGGGCACAGCGGTCGCAGTAGGTCGTTCCGAACTGACCCAGCGTTCCCCCTGCATGGAACCACCAACGGTTATTGAGCTGGCTGTGGACGTTGGTGTTGAAAGCCCGCTCTTCGGGCAGCCCGCCCGCCGACCAGTACTGCCACCAGTTGAAATTCCAGCGCGCGCTCCGAAATAGCCGGGTCGGATGGTTGAAGCGGAGTCCTAACCAGTTGTTCCAGCTCTGTTGGTCGGCGCGGAGCAGGAACCCGAGGTCGTTGACCTCGAATCCCGGTGAACGGCGTAGATAGCTCGTTTCCCAGTTGGTGAGCTTGCCGGCGACTTTGCCGAAGTGAATCTCCTCGGCGTCCCCCGTGAGCGCGGTGCGGGTAGGATCGAAGGGCAAGCCCGCATCGGGGCGCTGATAGAAATGCACGGCGTCCCGCTGGGTCGCGGCGATCGCCTGACGCGTGCCGGCCACCCGGCTCACGTCGAGCGAGGCGGAGATCTCGTAGGTGGCGTTGGCGAACCGGTGCCGGGCGTCTAGCGCCCCCACGTACGCCTCCCGCCGCAACAGGGTGTCGGTCACGGCATCGAGCGCTCGATCGACCCCGGTGAACAGTAAGCCTACGCCGCTCTGCCCACCCCGCAGGTCTCGCTGCAGCCGGAGCACGCTGTAGTTGGTGCGCGGCTCGATGGTCGTGTCGGCCCGGCCGGTGGCCCGTTGGGTGACCGCCTCGAGGACGCCGATCGACAAGCCGCTCGGCAACCGGCCGGTGAGCTTCGTCGCACCGAGGATCGTGGTGGCGGTCGCCGAGCTTGCCGTCCCGTACAGGCCTCCGAGCTGGGGCGCGCGGCCGATGCGTCGCGAGTAGAAGAGCCCTTCCCCGTTGCAGTTGACCTGGCTGCAGTCGACGTCGAAGCGGAAGATGCCCGCGCCTTCGACGAAAAACGGCCGCCGCTCCTGAAAGAACGTCTCGAACGCCGAGAGATTGAGCACTGATGGATCGGCCTCGACCTGGCCGAAGTCCGGGTTCACCGTACCGTCGAGCGTGAGGTTCGACGTGATGCCGTACTTGAGGTTGGCACCCACCGTGAAATCCTGGCTGCGGCGGAAGCCGGTGGCCGTCGGCACGGACACGTTCTTCGTCACGGTATACGGCGCCAGCTCGAGCCGCCGCGGCGACGCGAGGCCGTCGAGCCCGCTCACCTCGCCGAATTGGGAGACGAAGCCGGAGCGGGATTGCCGGAACACCGGCCAACTGAGACGCTCGGTGTAGCGGTAAATGTCCCGGAGGATCATGATCCCGAAGGTGTGACTCGCCGCCCGGGGGTAGCGTATCTGCGAGAGCGGAATGCGGAATTCCGCCGTCCACCCCAGCGAGTCCACGAGCGTGGCGACGTCCCACACACCATCCCACGCCATGTCCTCGTTCCCGTCGTTGGAGATGGCGATGTCCAGCTTGACCCCTGCAGGCGTGACCCCGAATTCGTACCCGGTGCGGCGGTCGTGGTAGGAATCGATCAGGATCCAGATGCGGTCGGATGGGCCAAAGTTGTCCCGTCGGGACAGCGGCCTCATGATGCTGTCGGGGTGGGGATCGTATGCCCGGACGAAGGCGTAGAGGTTGTTGGCATCATAGGCGATGCGGGCGACCGTCCGGAAGCGCGCCTCGCCGTCCTCCACAGGCTGCCACTCCCGGAATTCCGTGACGGCCGGGGCCACAGCCCAGACGGAATCGTCGTCCTTGCCGTCGATGACCGGGGGCCGCACGGCGCGCGCCGCCGTCACGCGCGTGGCGATTGGTAGGGGGGGCCGCGCAGCCGGGGGCCGGGCATCGGGGCCTTGTGGGGCAAGGACGACGGCGGCCAGTAGCGCGACGATCAGCGGCATGAAGGTCCTCAGGGGATGGTCTGTAGGTTAGATAACGGAAAGCGACGAAAGGTTGATTCAGCAAAACCCCCAGGAAGAAGCATCCTGCCCGGC
>DASQAH010000022.1:0-6163 GCA_035635835.1 Gemmatimonadales bacterium | reverse complement strand
TGGGAACACGGTGTTGCGGCCCCAGGTGTACGTGGACAATGTGTTCGACAAGAAGTATCCGTTGAAGGGCGCGTTCTTCAGCGGGGCGTCCGTGGGACGGCCGCGCAGCGTCCAAGTGCGAGTCAATATCGGAGTGTGAGGCGGAACACTGACGCCCGGCCGACGGGGAAGCACTATTCCCGGTCGGCCGTGGCGGCCTCCTCGAGGGAGCTTATGACCGGTCGGAGTGCGGCAGCGCTGGTTTTATCGATCGTCGCGGTGACGGCCTGCAGCGACGGAGCTGTCGGCCCCGGTGTTTGGCCCCATGCCGCCCTCCCCCCCTGTAACCAAAGCCTAGCGCAGACGATTACCCTGCCGGTAGCGGGCTATGTCTCCGTGGACCCGATGCTGGACGCGGGATGCGTGCTGCTGCCGGCCAACGCGTCCGGGATCAATTCCATCGAGTATCTGGTGGTGCCCCAATCGGCCACCAGCCTCTCGGGCAAGTCGACGCCCTTCCAGCTCAAGGGAGGCTCCCTGCCGGCGGGGGTGACGGCGCAGCTCGTGGGACCGACGGCAGCGGGCCAAGGCGCCCCTGGCTCGGTGGCAATCCAGTTCGATCAGTTCCTGAGGAATCTGGCGCAGACGCGGAACTACGCTGCGGTCGTGCCCCCCCCTCCCCTTGGGGGGAACTCCCCGAGCATGAGCTTCCAGGCAGCGGCCATTGCCGGTCCGCCAGCGCTCAATGATCTGCGGACCTTCAAAGTGTGCAACGTGCTCACCTGCAAGACGCTCTCGAACGTCACCGCCCGTGTGAAGGCCGTGGGCATGCACATCGCCGTTTACGTGGACACGCTAGCCCCGACCGCGGGACTCGACTCAGCCGAGCTGGACACCCTGAAGCAGGTGTTCGACACGCGCCTCTATCCACTCGACACGGCGGCTTTTGGGGGCATTTCCGACATCGATGCCAACACTGTTGCGATCGTCCTCATGAGCGGCACCGTGAACCACTTGGTGACGGCGGCCCAGTGCAACTCGGCGGGGTTCGTCGCTGGCTTCTTCTTCTCCGGCGACTTGGACCCGGCGTTCCGATCTCAGTACAACCAAGGCGAGATCTTCTATTCGATCGTCGCGGACCCGAACGGCACGCTGAGCTGCCCGCACACTACGGCTCAGGTCAAGAGTCTCATGCCGGTCACGTTTACGCACGAGTTTCAGCACATGATCAACTTCGTGCAGCACGTGCTTGTGCGGACCGGCCAAGCTGAGGAAGGGTGGATGGACGAGGGGCTGTCCCGATACGCCGAAGAGCTGGGCGGCCGGAGTTATTTGCCGGCGGACCAGGCCAGCTTCAGCCAGTTCGCCATCGGCGACGTGTATGACGCGTACCAATACCTCGCCGCGACCGGTGATTCTCCCCTGCTGATCCCCCAGGACAACGGGACTCTGGCCGACGCGGGAGCGAGCTGGCTGTTCGTGCGCTATCTCGTGGACCAGCTCCGGACGGACACGACATTCGCGGCGTCGCATGTGGTCACCCGCAAGCTAGTACAGTCGAACGTCACGGGGGCGACGGGCGTGGCTGCCCAGACTGGCCAGGCGTTCGAGGCCACCCTGTCGCGGTGGGCGGCCGCCAACTGGGTGTCCGATCTCCCCGGCTTCACCGCACCACCGGAGCTGCAGTACACGTCGTGGCACTTTCGGACCACCTACGCGTCGCTCCATACCCAGGATCCGGGCCACTTCCCCCAGCCGTACCCCCTCGTGCCTGTCGCGAGCGCCGGCCCTGCCGTCAACGTGAGCGCCACGCTCCGCTCGGGTTCGGGAGTGTATGTGCGCGCGCTACAGGCGCCCGGCGACTCCGCCTTTGTGCTGCGCTTCAGCGGCGGAGGCACTAAGCCGCTCTCCAGTGCGGTCCTACCGCGCCTCAACATCATTCGGATCCACTAAGCCGAGGGCCGGCCTGCCCTGTTGGGGGGTGGGGGGGGGCCGTGGCTCAGCGCGGCGGCGGCGCGACGTTCGGAGCGGTGTGGTAGAGGACTTCTACCGTGCGCCGGTCACCGTCCGCCGGGGCGCTCACCCACGGCGTGTAGTTCATGATCAAGAGGCTGTCAGAGGCCTCCTGGAAGAGTCCGAGGGAGTGGCCCACCTCGTGGACCACCGTGCGGCGCATGCAGGCGGCGAGCTGCGCTGGCGTGGCCCCGCTTCCCTGCAGCACGGTGAGCGACACGTGGAACGGTCCTTGGAGGGCGTTGCCCGACGGCGCGAAATCGGGGATCGTAGAGCCACCGCACGCGCGGACCGGCGCGCCCTCGTCGGGCGACACGTCGGGCGGCACGCTGCCTGCCCACACGATGATCACGTCGGCGTGGCCGGAGTCGGCCACCAGCACGCCGCGGAATTCGCCGTACAGGAACTGCCGCTGCCACAGGTTGATCGCATTCCCTACGTAGGCCTGCATCGCACCGCGAGTGTCGGCGTAGAAGCGCACCGGCAGTCGGTCCTCCGGCCAGTGGAACACGGCGCCCGAGAGGTCGAAGCCATAGGCCGGCGTGTGGTTCGGAGGTAGGGTTGGCTCGTGACAGGCGAGGCTGCCCGCCGCCATCGCGACCGCCAACGGCAGCTGTTTCACGGCCCGCTCGCTCCTCGTAGACGGTAGCGCAATGCGAGCGCCACGCGGTGTACAACCGTCGAGTTTACGAACCCCTCGGTACGCAGCGCTGGTGTCAGGAACCCGTGCAGGTCGTAGCGCGCCTCGAGGGTGAGGCCGCGCCGGGCGGCGAACGGGGGGCTGTAGCTAACGGCAGCTGTGCCCATGGGTACGACTGGCCCGCCGCCGTCCCGGAAGATCCCGATGCGCTCGGTGGGCAGGTAGGCGAGCAGCCCGGCACCCGCCGCGGCCGAAAAACCGTGGCGCAGGTCGCGTCGTAACGCCACGCCGAGCGTAAGGGTCGTGACGTGGGTGATCGCCGTCACGCCCCCCCCCTGGTCGTGGCGGCTCACGAGGCCGTAGGAGAGGTCGAGCACGCCGTCCGCCGTCCATGGCGCCTCGAGCGGCAGACCTGCGACCAGCGTGAGGGCCGGAGCGATCCCGAGGCGGATGTCGAACGGCGAGACAATGGAGTCGTGAACGAGCGTGGTCGTGTAGCGCGCGCCGAACGAGACGTTGAGTGACGCCTGCGCGCTCAGGCGATCGGGCGGTCGGGCGATGAGCAGGGCCCAACTTACCCAGAGCAGTGCAACCATCCGACAGTCCGACCGCCCGACAGCCTTCACTCCGCTGCGGCCCTCAGCCACAGCCGCTGCACGCCCAGGGCGATGAGGAGCACGAGTCCGTACATGCACACGATGAGCGGTCCGGTGGGAAGGTCCTTGGTATAGGACACCCACAGACCGAGGAGCGAGGCCAGGGCCCCGGTGCTCCAAGAAATGAGGGTGAGCCGACGCTTGTCCCCGGTGAACAGGTTCGCGATCACCGCGGGCACGACGAGGAAGCTGAACACCATCAACACCCCTGCCAGCGGCACGGCCAGCGTGATGACCACGCCGAAGGATAGGTAGAACAGGAAATCCCACCACCGGATCTTCCACCCATTCTGCTGGGCCTCTTCCGGATTAAAGGAGATGGTCAGGAACCTGTGGCGCAGCGCGAACTGGAAAAGGCCGAGGCCGGCATAGACGAGGGCCAGTTTGAGGATCTGCGGCCAGGTGACCCACAGCAGACTGCCGACCAGCGTCTTCTCCACGGCCTCGCCCCCGCCCGGCACCTTGTTGGCCACGAGGACAGCGGCTGCGGAGGCCACGACGTACACGATGCCGATGAAAGCTTCCTGGGGGACCCGGCCCTTGCGGCCGGAGGTACGAGTGAGGGCGAAGAGCAAGGCGCCGAGCGCCGTGGCCACGAGTGCGAAGAGATAGGCCGTAGGCGAATCGGGGTCGACGTGGATGAGTAGCGCGGAGAGGCTGCCGAGGGCGGCCATCTGGGCCAGCGAGAGGTCGACGAAGATGACCTCGCGCGCGATGACGTGCAGGCCCAGGTAGGACAGCATGGCCACGAGCACCATACAAGTCACGAACGGCGGCAGCATCAGCTGGAAACCGCTCACGTTCCCTCCGCGCGGGTCACTGGGCCGCGGCGCTACCCGCGCCGAAGGCGCGGGCCAGCTCCGTGACCCACAGGTTCATCAGGTCGAAATAGGTGTGAATGCCGTCTGCACCCTCGGTGTTGGATGGCACAATCACGGCCCTCGCGCCAGTGCGCTTAGCGACGTCCTGCACCTGACCGCGGTCGTAATAATTGGTCGACAGCAGTACCTGGATGTGCTTTTCCTGCATTGCCGTGATGATCTCCTGCACGTGCCGCGGCGTGGGTGGGATACCCGGCTTGGGCTCGATATAGTCGAAGCAATCCACCCGGAACTCGCGAGAGAAGTAGTCCCACTCTTTATGGTAGCAGGCGACCAGCTTGCCGCGGAACGGCATCCCCTGTTTGAGCCAGCCCCCCAGGCGGGTGATGAGCGGGGCGCCCTGGTACTGCCGCTGGTTCAGGAAATCGAACAATCTGCCCTGCCGGTCGAGGTCGGCCAGTGTCGGGCCGCCAAGCAGCCTCACCAGCTCGTCGCCGAACAGCGCCCGATACATCCGGTCCTCGAAGTCCTTTTCCCGGGCCGCGAAGAAGTCGGCGTTCTCCGGAGATACGCGCTTCAGGCCGGTCAGGATATTCCGCGCGATCTGGATCGCGTTCAGCGGGTCGGTCCAGATGTGTGGGTTCCCAAAGACGTGAATGTCTCCCTGGGTGCGCGAGAAGCTGGTCGGCACGTCGAGCAACGGGATGCCCGCGTAGGCGGCCACATAGCCCGGTCCGCCCTCCGTAACCTTGGGATTGCCTGCCTTGTCGAGCAGCGCCGGCACCCAGAGCTCGAGATCAAGCCCTGTGGTCACGAACAGGTCCGCGCTGGAGAGCGTCGGCACGAAACTGGGCTTCGGCTGCACGTAATGTGGGTTCTCGGTGCCGACGGCGATGGAGCTCACGGTGCCGCGGTCGCCCACGATCTCGCGGGCGATAGATGCGTACGAGGTGAGCGAGGTCACCACCTTCACGGGTGCCGGCGGTACGGAGCCGCCAGCCAGACCAAGTATCACTGCAATGAAGTTCAACATTTTAGTAGCTCTCGTGTTTGTGGGGGCCGATCGCCCAGACGGCTTGGAAGGCGAACTGGTTGGTGGCACTGGCGAATGGAGTCTTCTCGTATCGATACTGGGCCCGGAGGAACACCCATTCGCTTTCCCACCAGGTCAGCGACGGGATCACCTGGCGCGTGAGGCGGCCGGTGGAAGGGTCCTCGACATAGTTGTACGCAGTACCGAGGATCACGCGCTGGTTCATCTTGTAGGTCGTACTGACGTAGCCGCCCACACGGGTCGGGCCGACGCCCGCGACTCGTTGTCTCAATGCCAGCAACTCCGCTCGCAGCGTCCATTCACGGTAGAGCGCGCGCGCCGGAGGCCGCCACGTGAGCCGGAAGTCGAGCCCGCCCACGGTAGTCTTGAGAGCGGCACTGGAGTTGCTGCCGTACAGTCCCGTCCCGCCCAGCTGCATGTACGTCGAGGGGCTCAGCTGGTAGAAGTTGAGCAAGTGGACGAGGTAGCTCGGCCGGCGTCCTCCTGCGAACAGCTGTGAATCACTCTCGCTGCGCGTTACCTGCGCGGTTACCTCGTGGGTCCCGAACCCACCAAACGCGTGGTACAGCGAGATCCCGGTGCCGACCAACCCGTCCGCACCGAGGTAGGTGCGCACGGCCAGCGGGTACTCCGTCTCCGGCACGGCGTGCAAGTGCCAGCGGTTCAACTCGCCGAACTGCTGACGAAACTTGCCGATATCGAACCGGATGTGTCCGGGAAGGCCTGTCCAGTACCCGTAGCCTTCCTCGACGCTCACGTTGCCGTTCTCGAGGCTGATGAAAATCTTGGTGTGCGAGTACGGGTCGAGCGCTGATTGGAATCCGACCTCGAACTCGCGGGGGTCGAAGTTGTCTCGCTGGACGCCCGGGGCCGTCCCGTAGGCGCGCACGTCGCCCGTCACGCTGATCTCCGGGTTCAGCTGCGCCTGGTTCCGCTCGCGGCCGACGAACTGGGTGGGGAGCGCAGTATCAGCGCGCTGCACCGTGTCGCGCCCCGCCGC
>DASQAH010000021.1:0-4848 GCA_035635835.1 Gemmatimonadales bacterium | reverse complement strand
TGAAGGCCCGGACGCGCATCCGGATACGCCGCCTAGCGCGCGTCGGTTGACATAACATCGATTATCGAGCGTTGACGTCGCGCGGTTTGCTCCCGCCACGTCCATCACGGCGGTCCGAGTAGCGCCGCAGGTTGCGGCCAGACGTATCGCAGCTTCGCTGGCGATCCGGTAAGCCGGCTGGCGATCCCGCCGGGCGGCGATACCAGACCTCGCCCCACACATCTCGCGCCGCGGGCCTGGTAGAAGGCCTGGGCGTCGACGTTCCGTTCGAGGACCCACAGGTACAGACCGGTCCCTTCCGGCCGCTCTATGACGGCCTCGGCCGTCAACGCCAGCAGACGCGAGCCGATGCCCCGACGGTTGTGCCCATCGGCAACATGTAGGTTGTCGAGCAGCGCCCCCCACGTCGGGTCGTCGTCGAAGACGGTGTTGGCGAAGCCGACCAGGCTGCCGTCCTCGGCGAGGATCGTGCAACGGCGCGGATCGGGCTCCCGCAGCCGGTCGGTCCACACCGCCAGGCGGTCGGCGAGGACGTCACCATCGAGAAAGGCGTCGGAGTAGGCGCCCCGGTAGTGACGGCGCCAGCTGCCGGCGTGAAGATTCGCGACGGCCTCAGCATCGGCGGGGCTCGCGAGGCGGAACTGCAGCTCCTCGAGGTGCGCCATGGAATCCTCCCTCATCGATCCTGGCATTGGCACCGCGCCGAAGCCGGATGCCGGACCGTCATCGGGCCAGGTCCCTCGGGTCGCTCTAGATGAATCGAGCGAGATCGTAGCGCGCCTCACACGAAAGTACGAGTCGCTATCCGCCTCGGCTGTTCGGCGAAGGACGCCTTCCATGCCCGAGTTGATCGGCGCATTGTGCGACGACGCGACGCGCACGGTGCTCCAGGCCGCAGATGGCGCGCCGAGCGTGCGGATGAGCGGTTGACGGGTAGCGCCGAGCCAGATGCCCCGATTGAGCGACAGGGGGCGAAGCTGAGACGGCAGCATCGGACACTCGGGTGAGGACCTCGCGCCGACCACGCGCTCCGCAATCACTTCGGTGATCACCTGCTCTGGTCCCCCCATCTCCGCATTCGACACGATCCACACGCGCTCTCCGGGGTGGGTACCAGATGTGTAGCACAGCCAATAGATAGCGTCGCCAGCGTCACCCCGGTGACCGATGGTACCGCCTCCTGCGGTGGTGAGGCGCGAAGGGGTGGGGAGATACACCGACATGCGGAGCACCAGGTCGGCACCTGTCCACTCCGTCGCGACCACCCGTGAGTCATGAACGGTTCGCCGTCGAGGGTGTCGCGTTGCAGGTCGATCGTGATGAGCGCGCTGCTCCCCCAATTCGGTCGTAGGTAGGTGTCGATCTGGTTCATGCCGTTCCCGGGCGCAATTATGCTGAGCTCCCGATTATGCAGAGTCGGGCGGTGATGCGGTCGCCCGCGACCACGTCCGCCGCGGCGAACGTCGCGTAGCGCAGCGCCTGCCACTCCGCATAACGATCGCTGCTCTTCTCACACACGGCTTCGGCCGGAAAGGAGGCAGCGATGGTGGAGCAGTACTTTCGGTCGGTTCACGTGCGGGCCCGTCTCCACGCGGGCGGGCTCGCCGAATACGCCGACGAGGTGATCGCCTACCTCGACCGGCGGGGTCACCGCGTGAGCACCGTGCACACGTACGTGCAGGCGATGGAGCACTTCGCCCGATGGCTGCGGCAGCGCGGGGAGAGGCTCGGCGCGGTGGACGCGGCGACCGTCACCCGATTCCTCACCGGTCATCTCCCGCGGTGTCACTGTCCGACGCCGGCTCCGTGCCGGCGGCGTGGGATGCGCGCGCCGCTGCGGCACTTGTTGAGCGTCTTGGGAGTCCCCGCCCAGGCGGGGACGCGTGCAGTGGCACCACCGTCGGCCATGGCTCCCGTGCTCGCTGACTACGCTGCGCACCTGCACGCGACGTGTGGACTCACTCCAGCGACGTGCCGCTACCGGCTGCGCTACGCGCGGGAGTTCCTCGGCGCGCGCTTCGGACGCGGTCGCGTCGAGACCGCCGCCCTCACGGCACGCGACATCCGCGCGTTCGTGACGGCGCGCGCCACCCGCAGCACGCCGGGGACCGCCCAGGTGATCGCGAGCTCGGTGCGGAGCCTGCTGCGCTTCCTCACGCTCCGGGGCCAGGTGCCCCCGACCCTGGTGCATGCGGTGCCGTCGGTCGCGCGCTGGCAGCACGCACACCTACCCCGCACACTCACGGCAGACGAGCTCCGGCGCCTCTGGGCCGCCTTCGACCGCGCCACGCCGACCGGCCGGCGCGACTATGCCATCGCGCTGTGCCTGACGGAGCTCGGGCTGCGGGTGAGCGAGATCCCGCCGCTCACCCTCGACGACGTCCAGTGGCGCGACGGGATCCTGCGGGTCGCGGCCGGGAAGGGGCGTCGCGCCCACCTCCTACCGCTCCCCGCCGCCGTGGTGCGCGCGCTGGCGACCTACGTGCACCGGGACCGCCCCGCCACGGCCGCGCGTCACCTGTTCGTTCGCCAGACCCCGCCGGTCGGCACCGCCGTCAGCGCCGCCCTCGTCCGTGGCGTGATCCGCCGCGCCTACGCCTACACCCGGGCCCGGCTCGACGCGGGCACCGGCACGCATGTCCTTCGTCACACGGCGGCCACTCGCCTTCTCCACGGGGGCGCGAGCCTCAAGGCCATCGCGGATCTCCTCCGGCATCGGTCGCTCGACACCACCGCGATCTACACCAAGGTCGACCTCCCGCGGCTGCGGGCGGTGGCCTTGCCTTGGCCCGAGGATCGGCCATGAGCCGGCACCGGACCATGGTGGCGCTCGCCGCGGAGTATCTGGCTGCGCGGCGTGCGCTCGGCTTCGCGCTGCGCATCGAGGGCCAGCAGCTCCTCACCTTCGCGCGGTATGCCGATCGGGGCGGCCATCGGGGGCCGCTCACCACCGCGCTGGCGGTGCGCTGGGCGACGCGATCGCCAGTCGCGAGTCCGATCGGCCGCGCCCGGCGGCTCGACACCGTCCGCCCCTTCGCCCGCTATCTCGCGGCCACCGAGCCCCGCACGGAAATCCCCCCGACTCGCCTGCTGGGCCCCTCGCACCGGCGGTTGCCGCCGCATGTCTATTCCTCGGAGGAGATCAGAGCGTTGCTCCGCGCGGCTGCCGCTCTCCCCCCGGTGGGTGGCCTGCGGCCGCTCACCTACGCCACCCTCTTCGGCCTCTTGGCGTGCACCGGCCTCCGCATCTCGGAGGCGCTGCGGCTGGCGCGGTCCGATGTCGATCTCGCGGCGCGCGTGCTAACCGTGCGCGAGACGAAGTTCCGCAAGACGCGCCTGGTCCCCCTCCACCCGTCGGCGAGCCGGGCCCTCGGTCGCTACGCTGCGCAGCGCGACCGCGTGCATCCGCGGCCGGCGTGGCCGCGCTTCTTCCTCAGCGAGGCCGGCACCCCGCTCGCCTATTCGACGGTCCGCACGGTCTTCCTCCGCCTGCGCCAGGCTCTCGGCTGGTGCCGCGCCGGGGAGCGCCCGCCCCGCATCCATGACGTGCGCCACACGTTCGCCTGCCACCGCCTCCAGCGCTGGTATCAGGACGGTGCCGACGTCGAGCAGCACCTCGTCGCCCTCTCCACGTACCTCGGGCACGCCAAGGTCAGCGACACGTACTGGTACCTCACCGGCACGCCGACCTTGCTGGGCACGACGGCCGCGCGGTTCGAGCGCTTTGTCCGGTGCGGAGAGGGGGTCCAGCCATGACGACGGCCGCCGCCCCCATGCCGAGTTTCGCGGCGCTGCTGCAAGAGTTCTTCGTCCAGCGCCTCCGGACCCAACGCAACGCCAGCCCGCGCACCATCGCCAGCTACCGCGACGCCTTCCGCCTCCTCTTGCGGTTCATCCAGGCCACCCGGCGCAAAGCGCCAACCACCCTCACCCTCGCCGACCTGGACGCCCCGCTCATCCTTGGGTTTCTCGATCACCTCGAGCGGGACCGGCGCAACGCCATTCGCAGCCGCAACGCTCGCCTCGCTGCCATCCGCTCGTTCCTGCACTACGCCGCTCTCCGCGACCCCATGGCCCTCCCGACGATCCAGCGGGTGCTGGCCATCCCGATGAAGCGTTGCGATCGGCCCCTGCTCGGCTTCCTCTCCCGCGAGGAGATCACCGCGATTCTCGCCGCGCCCGATCGCGTCACGTGGAGCGGCCAGCGCGATCACGTGCTCTTCGCCACGCTCTACAATTCCGGCGCTCGTGTCTCCGAGATCGTGGGGGTCCGCGTGGCCGACCTCTCACTCGCGCGCCCCGCCTTCCTCCACCTCCGGGGCAAAGGGCGCAAGGAGCGGCAAGTTCCCTTGTGGCCGAGCACCGCCGCAGAGCTCACCGCGTGGCTCCCACGCATCGCCCGCGAGCCCGACGCCCCGGTGTTCCCCAACCGGCCCGGCCGTCCCCTGTCCCGCGCCGGGGTCGCGCACCGTCTCCGACGCGCCGTCGCAACCGCCACCACCTCGTGCCCGACCCTCAAGCGGCAGTCCATCTCCCCGCACACGCTGCGCCACACGACCGCGATGCATCTGCTCCAGGCGGGCGTCGATATCACCGTCATCGCTCTGTGGCTCGGCCACGAGAGCCCCGCGACCACGCACCTCTACGTCGAGGCCGATCTGGCGCTCAAGCGGCGCGCGCTCGATCGCCTCGCGGAACCAGCGAGCCGCCGCCCACGCCACCCCGTCGGCGACCGACTCCTCGCCTTCCTTGACGGTCTCTGATTATGCGCAGTCCTCGTCGCACGGCGAGGTGCTTCGCTCGGGCGCCGCCGCGCGGTCTCCGCATAATCGGGAGGTCCGCATAATT
>DASQAH010000020.1:0-8838 GCA_035635835.1 Gemmatimonadales bacterium | reverse complement strand
AACGACTGGAGTTCGGAGCGCGGGTAGTGGGGGCGCGGGGGGGGCAGGGGGGAGTGGCGGCGCCGGCGGGGCGGAGGAGTTGATGCGAGCCAGCGGCGTGTCAGCACGGCCGCCACAGGCCCCACCGCGCTACGAGACGGGACCTTCAGCTCCGAGCCATTGGCCGCTCGATGTGCAGGGATTCGTGACCCGGGGTCAGGTGCGCCCTGGGGATCCCGCGGAATCGCACCCGGGGATCGACATCGCAGTGCCAGTGGGCACGGCGGTGCGGGCTGCCGGAGGCGGCACCGTGGCCGCGGCGGGGACGGATGTCGATTACGGGTTGTACGTGCTCTTGCGACATCCGGATGGGTATGAGACCATGTATGGACACGCCTCGCGGCTCCTGGTCAACGAAGGAGAGGCCGTCCTGGCGGGGCAGGTGATCGCCTTGACCGGCAACTCGGGTCGTTCCACGGCGCCGCACCTGCATTTCGAGATTCGGCGGGCGAAGCGGTCAGTCGACCCCCTGACAGTCGTGAAAGAGGGGAACTGAGATGGCGATCTTTACGGAAAAGCAACACGGGGGTGCGGACTCCGACGCCGGGCTGTCGATTATCGGTACGGGGATGCGGGTTGAGGGTGACGTCTCGGCTGACGGTGTCGTGAAGGTCGAGGGGTCGATCGTCGGGACGATCCGCGCCGCACGCCAGGTGCTAGTCGCCAAGGGTGGGCTGGTGGAAGGAGACATCTTCACCCGCGAGGCGATCGTCGGTGGGGAAGTGCGCGGCGGCATCCAGGCAACGGAGCGGGTGGAGCTTCAGGCCACCAGTGTCGTGCATGGCGACATCACCACGCGCCGCCTCTTCGTGCAGGAGGGTGGCGAGATCAATGGGGTTCTGCACATGGGTGCGGAGGCTGCCGAGCTGCAGGAGGAGCGCCCACTTGTCGGGAAGTTGTCGTCCCAAGTAGGCCGTTAAGCTAGAGCTGATCGGGATATCCACATACTCTGTTCTTTCTCTTGTGGATAGTCTATCTCGCTGTCGGTCAATGCTTTGGAAACGCGCTTTGTGGGTATCTCACCCGTATTTGTGGATTAACTGTCGCCAAAGTACACGGTTACTGTCGCCTCGCTGTCTAGAGTTCTGACCCGTCGTCGGGACCTCACTCCATGCAGCTGTCGCAACTGGTCGGCTACCTCGACGAGTACCTGCGGGTCCGGGAGGTCCCCGACTCTTCCGAAGCCCTGAACGGACTCCAAGTTGGTGGCCGGGGAGAGGTCACACGAGTGGCCGCGGCGGTGGACCTATGCGAGGCGACGGTGCGCCTCGCGGCGGAGCAGGGGGCCGACTTCCTGATCGTGCATCATGGGTTGTTCTGGGGTGGACTCCGGCCGCTCACCGGCCCGCAGCTGCGCCGTGTCGGAGGGCTCGTGAGCCACGACATCGCGCTGTATAGCGCGCACCTGCCACTGGATCTCCATCGCGAGGTCGGCAACAATTCGCTGCTCGCGCGAGCGCTCGGCGTCGCGATCAAGGGCGAATTCGGCGAGACGCACGGCGTCGCGATCGGTGTGTGGGGCGAGCTCGCTCTGTCGCGTGCTGAGCTGGGGCAGCGGCTCGCGCGCGTGCTCGGCACACCCCCCAAGGTGCTGCCGTTTGGTCCCGAGACGATCCAGCGCGTAGGGATCGTGAGCGGCGCCGCGGGCGGGATGATCGGGCAGGCCGCGGCCGCAGGGCTCGACACATTCATCACGGGTGAGGGCACGCACCACTGCTACTTCGAGGCCGAGGAGCTCGGCCGCAATGTGTTCCTGGGCGGCCACTATGCGACTGAGACGATGGGCGTGAAGGCGCTCGCCGAACACGTCCAGGCGCAGTTCGGGCTCCCCTGGGTGTTCCTGGATCACCCGACCGGGCTGTGACGGCGCGGCGGGTCCTCGCCTTGCTCGCCGCAGCGCAGCTGCTTGCGATGGCCCCGTGGTTCAGTGCGTCCGCGGTAGCACCGGCACTGACCCGGCTGTGGCAGCTCTCACCGGCAGGGACGGCAGCGCTGACCAGCTCGGTGCAGCTTGGCTTCGTCGCCGGCGCCTGGGTGAGCGCTGTGCTCCTCCTCTCGGACCGGTGGTCGGCCCGCCGGCTCATGGCGGGGAGTGCCACGCTCGCGGCGCTCGCTACCTTGGGCGTCGCCACATCGGGGAGGGCAGAGCCGGCGATCGCATGGCGCTTTCTTACCGGCGCAGCTCTCGCCGGTGTGTACCCCCCGGGGATGAAGCTCGCTGCAGGATGGTTTCGGGAAGGGCGCGGTTGGGCGATCGGTATCCTCGTCGGCGCGCTCACCCTCGGATCGGCGACGCCGCATCTCGCGCGCTGGCTCGTGCCGGGCGACGCGTGGCGGGGGGTGTTAGAGATTGCCGCGGCCTCGGCCGTGCTGGGGGGCGTGGTGGTGCTGCGCATCCCGAACGAGGGCCCCTACGCCGCGCCATCCCCGCCGTTCTCATGGGCGGCTGTGCCGCACTTGGTGCGCGATCGCGCGGTGTTGCTCGCGAACCTTGGGTACCTCGGTCACATGTGGGAGTTGTACGCGATGTGGACCTGGATCGCGACGTTCGTTGCGGCGAGCGAGGCCGCGCGGCGCGGAACGGACGATGCCCGGCTGTCGGCACTCCCCGCCCTCGTCACGTTCTTTGTCGTGGGCGTAGGGGCGATCGGCAGTTGGCTCGGTGGGAAGTACGCCGACCGGCTCGGGCGCACATGGGTGACGAGTTGGGCGATGGTGCTGTCGGGCTGCTGTGCCCTAACTGTCGGCATGCTGTTTGGAGAGCCACTTTGGGCGCTGGTCCCGCTCCTGCTGCTTTGGGGGTTCAGCGTGGTTGCCGACTCGGCGCAGTTCTCAGCCGCGGTGAGCGAGCTCGCGCCATCGGCCTACGTGGGCACCGCGCTCACCTTGCAGACGAGCCTCGGCTTCCTGCTCACCTGCGTAACGATCTATCTGCTGCCCGTGGTTGCTTCCTCTATAGGGTGGCGTTGGAGCATGAGCGTGCTCGCGATTGGACCGGCGCTTGGTGTGTTAGCGATGCAGACGCTGCGACGGCGACCGGAGGCGGCTCAGCTCGCAGGCGGGCTGGGATGACCCCGGAACACCACGTAGACGGCCGCTATCGGAACCCCTGGCCGAACAGCACACTGCAGCTGCGCCTGTCCGGGATGCTCCGTTGGCAGCTCGATCGTCTGACGAAGCCATTGCCGGCGCAACCCGATCCATCGGTCTTCCGCTCCACCACGCCGGCGTTTGCGCGGCCTCGGGCGAGCGAGGGGCGTATCGTGACCACTTGGGTCGGACACGCGAGCTTTCTGCTGCAAGTCGGTGGGTTGAACGTTCTGACCGACCCCGTTTGGAGCGAGCGCGCCTCGCCGGTCAGGTTTGCCGGGCCGCGGCGCTGGGCGCCTCCCGGCATCTCCTTCGACGCGCTGCCGCCGATCGACGTCGTCCTGATTTCCCACAACCACTACGACCACCTGGACGACGCGACGGTGCGGCGGCTCGTCTCGCGCGAGCCCGCCGCCCGCTGGCTGGTGCCGCTCGGTCTCGCCCCGTTCCTGCGGGCGCGGGGGGCAGGGCAGGTAGAGGAGCTCGACTGGTGGCAGGAGACGCGCGTCGGCGGTCTCGTCATCGGGTGTACACCGGCGCAGCACTTTAGCGCGCGCGGCTTCGGCGATCGGGACAAGACCCTATGGTGCGGGTGGTCGCTCGCGAGCGGCCCGCGTCGCGTCCTTTTCGCCGGTGACACGGGGTATCACCCCGTCTTCGGCGCGATTGCCGAGCGGTTCGGCCCGTTCGACGTGGCGCTGTTGCCGATCGGAGCCTACCAACCGCGCTGGTTCATGCAGCCGGTCCACATGAATCCGGAAGAGGCGGTTCAGGCATTACGCGATCTGGTGGCCGCTCGACTGGGGGTGACGGGGCGGCGGACTGTGATGGTCGCGATGCATTGGGGCACCTTCAAGCTCACCGACGAGCCGATGGACGAGCCGCCGTTGCGGGCGAAGCGCGCCTGGCAGGCAGCCGGACTCGCGCAAGAGGATCTGTGGATCCTTGCGCACGGAGAGAGTCGCACGCTCTAACCAGGGGGGTTGGGGGTGGGTGGGGGGGGCAGGCCTCGATGGGGGATATCGCATGACGAGTCGTCCGGTGGCACTGCTGGCTCTGCTTGCCGCGTGCGCCCACAATCCCGTCTCTCCGGTCCCGGCTCCTGTGGCGGACGCACCAGCGCTCCCGTCCCGGACGGAGCTGCGTGGGCAGCCTCGCGTTGAGGATTGGCAAGGGCTCGGGGCCGAGGCCGCGGCCCTGCTGTCCCAGTATATCCGGATCAACACGACCAACCCGCCGGGCAACGAGCTGCAGGCAGCGCGGTGGCTAGCCGCTGTGTTGCGCCGGGACGGGCTGGAGAGCCAGATCTTCGAGCCCGTCCCGGGGAAAGCCAATCTGTACGCCCGGCTCAAGGGCGACGGCAGCGCGCGACCGTTGATCCTGCTCAACCACATGGACGTGGTCCTGGCCTCGCCCGAGTTCTGGCGTGTGGACCCGTTCGCGGGCGCGATCCGGGAGGGCTACGTGTGGGGCCGCGGGGCGCTCGACATGAAAGGGGAGGGGATCGTCGAGCTGCTGAGCATGGTCGCGCTGAAGCGAGCCGGCGTCCCACTGCGGCGCGATATCATTTTCCTCGCCACCGCGGACGAGGAGATCGGCGCCGGTGTAGGCGCCGGCTGGATGGTGGAGCAGCACCCCGAACTGCTGCGGGACGCGGAGTTTCTGCTGAACGAAGGCGGCACGATCCGCGCCGATGAGGCAGGGCACGTCGAGTACGTGGGAGTCGGCACCACGGAGAAGTCGCCGTTCTGGCTGGAGCTCACGACGCACGGCACGGCGGGGCACGGCTCGCGGCCTACGCCGGACAACCCAGTGCACCGGTTGGTACGGACGCTGGCGCGCATCGCGGCGTTCCAAACGCCGCTCGTCGTGACGCCGACGGTGGAGCGCTACTTCCACGACCTGGCCGAGATCGAGGTCGACTCGGGGCGGCGGGCGGCGCTCGCGAACGTGCGTGTGGCGATCCAGGACTCGGTGGCGGCTCGACGGCTCACGAGCGACCTCACCTTCAACGCGCTGCTCCGGAACACCATTTCGATCACGGGGCTCAAGGCGAGCGACAAGACCAACGTGATTCCGCCGGTGGCCAGCGCGGTGCTCGACGTGCGGCTCCTGCCTGGGCAGGCGCCGGAGGCCTTTCTCGCCGACTTGATCCGCGTGGTGAATGACTCGGCGGTGACGATCCGTCCGCAAGGGCCGAGCTGGCCGGCGACGGAGAGCCCGGTCGAGACAGAGCTGTTCCGGGCGATTGTCACCGCCACGCGGGCTCGCGATCCCCGCGCGCTGGTGACGACGCCGGTTCTGGCGGGGTTCACCGACAGCCACCATTTCCGGCGGCTCGGCATCGTGAGCTACGGAGTCTCACCGTTTCCGCTGAACGACGCGGAAGGGCGCGGCGTGCACGGCAACGACGAGCGAGTCAGTCTCGCCAATCTCACCTTTGGGGTCCACTTCTTCTACGACATCGTCGCGCGCGTCGCCGCGCGGTGATCGGGCCGCTCGTCCATCCCCGCCGCTATCCACCCAGTCGCGAGCCGCGGCCGCCGCGCTGGGAGCGCTGGGTGAAGGTGCCGTTCGGCCTCGTGGTCGAGCGGCTGTGTTCGCCATTCGTGCGCTGGGTCCCGGCCGAGCTCCGCGTGCCGGAGATCTCAGTGCGTGTGCGCGGTCTCGGCGCCGCCTTCGCGGGCTACCGCATCGCGCTCGTCACCGACCTACATCATAGCCGCACCGTCCCGACGTGGTGGCTAGACGAGGTCGCGGCGCGGACGACGGCGCTCGCTCCGGACCTCGTGGCGCTGGGCGGCGACTTTGTGAGCCATTCGCGGCGCGAGCTGACCGGGCTGTTCGGCCCGCTGCGGCGCTTCGCCGGCGCGGGGCGCGACGGAGCGGTCGCGGTGCTCGGCAATCACGACCACTGGGTCGACGCCGAGGCGGTGACGGCGACACTGGCAGCGTGCGGGATTGAGGTGCTGACGAACCGACACCGCCTGGTGCGACGGGACGGCGCAGCGCTCGCGATCGCGGGAGTGGACGACTTCGCGCACGGGGCGGTGCGCCTCGACGACGCCCTGGCCGGAGTCGCAGCTGCCCTACCACGGGTCGTGCTCTCGCACAATCCCGACCTGATCGAATACGTGCCGCGCGGCGTGCGGGTGGACGTGATGCTCTCTGGCCACACGCACAACGGCCAAATGCATTGGCCGCTCATCGGGCCCCTCACAGTGCCGTCGCAATTCGGCGGGAGGTACCTGCATGGGCTGAAGCAGGTCGGCGATACCTGGCTCTACATATCAGCGGGTGTGGGGACGTCGGCGATTCCCTTTCGCTGGGGGAATCCGCCGGAACTACCAGTGATCAGGCTGGAAGGAGGAGAAGACGGACTCGCCATGTCGCGGAGCGGCTGAGCTGGTAGGAGCCTCGAGAGGTGCGCTTCGCGCGCAGCCCTGACCTTCCCCTTAGCGGCTTGGCGTCTGTCTAGTTACTGCTCACTCCTGCTGCTCTAGGTCTCGCGTTCTTCACGTACTTGTCCACCCAATCGAACATCTCCGCCACCACATGTAACACCGATTCGCGCCCGGTGTAGCCGTGGGCTTCGAGGGGCAGCAGGACGAGCCTTGCCGTCTTCCCCAGGCCTTTGAGCGCGGCGTAGAGCCGCTCGGACTGCATCGGGAAGGTGCCTTGGTTGTTGTCGGCCTCGCCATGGATGAGGAGAATCGGCGCGTTGATGCAGTCGGCATGGACGAACGGCGACATCCGCAGATACACCTGCGGCGCGTCCCAGAAGGTCCGCTCCTCATTCTGGAAGCCGAACGGGGTGAGGGAGCGGTTGTAGGCGCCGCTGCGAGCGACGCCCGCCCGGAACAGGTTGGTGTGGGCGAGGAGGTTCGCCGTCATGAACGCGCCGTAGCTGTGCCCGCCGACGCCGATGCGGTCGGGGTCGGCGACGCCGAGGTCGACGACCGCCTTCACGGCAGCCCGGGCGCTCATCACGAGCTGCTCGACATAGTGGTTGTTAGCCGTGTCGCCCCCCAGGATCGGCATCTTCGGGTCATCGAATACGGCGTAGCCCTGGGTTAGGAGCAGCAGCTGCGAGGGGCCGCGGACGAGGTTGAAGCGGTTAGGAGCTGCGGTGACCTGGCCCGCGGCCGCCGCCGAGACGAACTCGGTCGGGTAGGCCCACATCACGAGTGGCAGCCGCGTGCCGGGCGCATAGCCTGGTGGGAGATACAGAGTTCCCGACAGCGGGATGCCGTCCTCGCGCGTGTAGGTCACCAGCCGCTTCCGAACGCCGCTGAGCTGGGGCGCTGGGTCCTTGAAATCGGTGAGCGGGCGGAGCCGGCCGCTGCCCAACCCTCGCACGAAGTAGTTGGGCGGCTCGGCGCGCGACTCGCGACGGGTCAGGGCCTCGCTGCCGGCGTCGTCCAGCAGAGCGACGACAGCCTCGTAATGGACGGTGTCAGCGCGCCACATTCGCTCCGTCCGCCTCGTGCGCAGATTCAAGCGGTCGATGAACGGCCGCTCGCCCTGCGGCGAGGCGCCCGACCCCGCCAAGTAGATCCAGTCGCCGCTCCGCTGCAACACCCGGTTGCCGGCTAGCGTGCTGCGGGTCAGGGGCGTGCCGGGGTCGCCGTACCGGTCTTCGGCGCTCCGGTCCCACAGGATCTGCGGGGAGGGCGTGCCGCTCGCCGGGCGCGCGTCCAGGATCCACGTCTTCGTCCAGCGGTGCTCCCGGTCGTACTGCGAAAGCAATGCCAGACCCTGGTCGTCCCACACCATCCCGGCGTAGCGCTTCTCGAGTCGCGCCAGCTCCACGGGGTCACCGGCGAACGGGACCGCCAGACGCACGACGCGGTCCTGATGTGGGACCTTGGTGCGGGGGTCCCCGCCGTCCAGCGCCTCCGTCCAGACGAGGGTCGCGGGCGTCTCCGGCTGCCAGGCGACGGCCCGTGGACCGGTGCGCACGCCGCGGAGCGGGACATTCTCGGCGAGCGGCAGCGCGGCAAGCGTGCGGACGAGCTCGCCCTTCATGTTCCAGATCTCGAGCTGCTTGGGGAAACGCTCGGCCGGAACGAGATACGAGTACGGCCGCAACGTCTTTACGATCAACAGATATTCGCTCCCCGGCGCGGGGTCCGTGCGGTCGAACACCAGCGGCGCGCCGACTCGCGTCCGCGCGCCGGTCGTCGCATCGACCAACGCGAGCTGGGCGGTGAAGTAGTAGTCGAACAACGCTTCGTCACGCTCGCTCGCCAGCAGATCTTCGTACGTGGGGGCCGGCGCGGGACGGCCCGAGGTCTCCTGGACCGTCGGCCCGGTGGGCACGTCGGGCGCTGGCGGCGGGGGAGCGCGGCCGTCGGGCACGAACAGGCATAGCAGGCGGGCGCTGTCGGGCATCCACTGGCATGGCGGGCCGCTGGCCGCGTTGAGCGGCGGGATGGCGAGCTGCCGGGCCTGGGCGGTCGCCACGTCCGCGACCCACAGGGCGATCGCGCTATCGCCGGAGATCGTAAACGCGATGCGCTGCCCGTCGGGTGACCAGCTCGGGAAGCCAATGCCGCTGGCCGGCGTCGTGATCCGGCGCTGGGCCCCGTCGGCCACGTGCTCGAACACCAAGCCGGTGATGAGCGAGGGCTGGTGTGGCCCGTTGTTGCGTGCATCGATGCGGCTGCCGGCGAGCCGCCGCATCGGGCGGGCAAGCTCCGCGATCGT
>DASQAH010000019.1:0-25998 GCA_035635835.1 Gemmatimonadales bacterium | reverse complement strand
CGCCGTCGGCAGCTGGCGCCTCGCACTCGACCGCGCCGCCGGCGAGACGCTCGCCGATGACGTGCTCGCGAGCCACATCCGCTCGCTCATGCCCGGCCACCTGACCGACGTACCCTCCACGGATCAGCACACGGTGAAGCCCTGGTTCAACGGGAGGCTCGACTTCTCGCCCCCCGTGTACGACTTCTCCGGGCGCGGGTACCCGCTGCTCGGAGGTCGGCTCGATTACGTCGACGGGCGCGCGGTGGCAGCTCTCGTGTACGGCCGGCGTCAGCACCTGATCAACCAGTTCCTCTGGCCCGCTGCGCACGGTCCGGCTGCCGTTCCCTCCACCAGCACGCGCCAGGGCTATCACCTGCTGCACTGGACCACGGCGGACTACAGCTACTGGGTCGTGTCCGACCTCGGCCTCCCCGAGCTCAGGGACTTCGCCGGGCTGCTCCAGCAGGCCGACTCGGCCGCCGAGGCACCCAAGTGAGCACGTTATGTCGGTCAACGAACGGGGTTCAGGGGGTCGCGGGTTCAAATCCCGCCATCCCGATTGGGTGAAGGGAAACAACCCTCGCATCGAATGCTGATGCGAGGCTTGCTCTTTCGCCCACGACCCCCTGTACGTGCATCGGGGGGCCGGGACAATCTGGATTCAGTCACGCGGAGTTCGCGGCCGCAGTTCTCTGTCCGGGACCGGTCGTGCCTCGTTGCGGCTTTCCAGGCAGTTTGCAGGAAGCTCATTCACACGCCCCGTGCGAGACCAGTTGACTCGATCGCCTCGAGCGTCGTCTACCACAACGAGGCTGATGGAGTGCCTGGCACTCGGTGCGAGCAGCGTCGAGGAGCCAACGCCGCTGCTCCGTTACGGCTGGCCAGCAACCTTGACGGGCACGGTGCTGCCGCTCCCCCAGCAATACGCGACGCCGCCAGTGGTAACGCCGCAGGTGTGGGCGGAGCTGAAGTCCACTATGGCGATGTAGTACCCGCCCCCGCTCACCGTCACGAAGGTATGCCCGCCCAACACGGGCACGGGCGTCGAACTGTTCGTCGTCGTGCCGCTTCCGAGCTCGCCCCAGAAGTTGTCGCCCCAGCAATACGCGGTGCCGTCGGTGGTGACGCCGCAGGTGTGCTCGAAGCCCGTCGCGCTCACAGCCGAGAAGGTGTGCCCACCCAAGACCGCCACGGGCGTCGAGCTGCTGGTCGTTAAGCCGGTGCCGAGCTCGCCGGTGCCGTTATACCCCCAGCAGTACGCGGCGCCGCCGGTGGTGACGCCGCAGGTGTAGCCGCCGCCCGCGCTCACCGCCGAGAAAGTGTACCCACCCGCGACGGCCACTGGCGTCGAGCTGCAGGCGAATCTCGCGCCGCTGGGACCGCACTGCTGCGGCCCGGTTGTCGTACCGTTGCCAAGTTCGCCGTCGTAGTTATACCCCCAGCAGTACGCGGCGCGGCTGGTGGTGACGCCGCAGATGTGGCCGCCGCCCGCGCTCACCGCCGAGAAGGTGTACCCGCCCGCCACGGGTACGGGCGTGGAGCTGCTGGTCGTCGTGCCGTTGCCGAGCTGCCCGTAGAGATTAGCCCCCCAGCAGTATGCGGCGCCGCCGGCGGTGACGCCGCAGGTGTAGTCGCCGCCCGTGCTCACCATTACGAAGGCGAACCCGTCCGCGACGGCCACGGGCGTTGGTGAGAAGTCATACCCCCAGCAGTAGGTGGCGCCGCTGGTGGTGACGCCGCACGTGTCATCAAGGTCCTCGATGGGGTTGGCCGTGCTCACCGCCTTGAACGTGAACCCGCCCGCCACGGCCGCAGGCGTCAAGTCGCTCCCCCAGCAATACGCGGCGCCGCTGGTGGTGACGCCGCAGGTGTTGGCCCCCGCGCTCACCGTTGCGAAGGTGAGTGCGGACACGGTGATCGCCGCTGCCCCGCTCTGCCCTTCGCTGGTCGCCGTGATCGTGGCCTGGCCCGCTGCCACCCCTGTCGCCAGCCCGGTGGAGTTCACGGTCGTCACGGCCGGGTTGCTGGTCGCCCAGGTTACGGTACGCCCCGTGAGCACGTTCCCGCCCGCATCTCTAGTGGTCGCGGTGAGCTGCACGGTCACGCCTACCAGCACCGTCGCCGGGGCCACGGTCACCGACGCCACGGGGACGGGCGGCGCAGTGACCGCGACCGCAGCGGTCCCGTTCTTCCCTTCCGATGTGGCCGTGATCGTGGCTGAGCCTACCGCTACGCCTGTCACCAACCCCGTCGCCGATACCGTCGCCACGACCGTGTTGCTGCTCGCCCACGTCACCGCACGCCCTGTGAGCACGTTCCCCGCCGAATCCTTGGTCGTTGCCGTCAGCTGCGCCGTGCTTCCAACAGGGAGTGTGCCTGGAGACGGAGCCACGGTGACCGATGCGACTGCGGGCGGGCCCGCGGGCGGTGAAGTCGAGTCTTTGCACGCAATGCCCATGAGCATTGCCGCGGCCAGAAGCAACGTCTTTGTCCTCGAAGGCATGGTCATACGCCCCTCCTTTGATACCTATTCGCCCTAACGCTCCGGACGGCGCCCTCGCGTGTCGGCCTTCAGCGCGCCTACCCGACTCGCAACCCCGTCATTCACTGTGAGACCACCGTAATGGATACCGACGAGCTCCGGCCCTGCATCGTCGCGGTAATTACAGCCGGACCGATGGAGCGCGCGGTGACGAGCCCCGTCGCAGAGACCGAAGCCACCAGCGTGTCGCTGCTGGACCATGTGTACTCACCCCCTGGGAAGGTCAGCCTGCCGGTCGTCACCTCGGCAGTTAGTTGCACAGTGGCGCCAATCGGCAGCGTGGCACTCCCGGGAGTGATCGTGACGATCGCGTCCGCCGGGGCCACGTTGACGTCGGCGACTCCCCGCACTCCCTCTGAGGTAGCCGTGACGCGGGTATCGTCGGTGAAGCCCACGGGCGCCACACCGGTCACGAGCCCGGTTTGCCTCACCGACAGCAGGTCAGGGCGCTTCACCGCCCATGTGATTGGCGTTCCGGTGAGAATCGAGCCTGCAGTGTCGCGCAACGTCGCCGTGAGCTGGGCCGTGCCGCCGACGAACACAACGGTCACCAGCGGGGTCAGCGCCACCGATCCCACGTCTCCAGTTCCCTTGACCGTGATGCGAGCAGATCCGACGGGCGGGATGCCGTCCTGGTTGGCGTAGACCGTGCCCCCCCCGGCAATCAACGCTGTCACCCGCGCCGTGTGAGGGCCGGTCGGATCGAGCTGCACGACGTCGTTGCACCCGCAGCCCCAGAGGAGCGATCGATCCAGGACGTTCCCCGCGGAGTCCCGCAGCGTGGCGCTGAGCAGGAAGGTCGATCCCGCCACCACCGTGGTTTCCGACGGCGCGATCGTTACGCTCGCTGCCGCCACGAGCACTTTGAGGGCCGCTGCAGCCGTCGCCCCCTCGCTCGTTGCAGTGATCGTCGCCTGGCCGGCTCGAATCCCCAGCACATACACCCATCCCGGGTAACTGGCTTCGATCTGGGCGATCGTCGTGTCGGAGCTCGACCAGGTGATCGGGCGGTCTGAGATTACGTTGCCGGCCGCATCGCGTACCGTCGCCCTGAAGAGCGCCAGCCCCGCTCCAGCTTGGACGCTGTCGCTGGCCGGCGTGATCGTCAGCGCGGTGTTCACCGTGATCGCCGCCGTCCCGCGCTGTCCCTCACTGGTCGCCGTGATGGTCGCCTGGCCTGCTCCTACCCCCATCATCAGCCCCGTGGAGCTCACCGTTGCCACCGCCGTGTTGCTGCTCGCCCACGTCACCACACGCTCCGTGAGCACGTTCCCGGTGACGTCCTCGGTCTGCGCCACCAATTGCATCGTCCCACCGATGAGGACGTTCGCCGCTGAGGGGCTCACGGTCACCTTGGCCACGGGTGGAGGCAGACCGTTCGGATCGTTGCACGCAATGCCCATGAGCAATGCCGGGGCCAGAAGCAACGTCTTTGTCATCGGGGGCATGATCATACGCCCCTCCTTTCATACGTACTCGCCCTGGTGCTCCGGACGGCGCGCTCGCGTCTGATGCGTCTCGACTCACCATGCTGCGAGCCGTAACGGAGCCCGCCGAAGGGCGGGAGACGTGCGCTGCTCACGGACGCCACGCGGGCTGCCGGCCGCCATAGCCGAGGGGGATGCCCATGGCTCCCGTGCCGTCGGCATTCGCAACCAAGATGTAGTCGTCCGGATAGCACCCCTCGTCACTGCAGTCGTTGATCAGTTCGTGGAACGCGATCTTCGTGCCGTCCGGGGACCAGGCGGGGTCGTCCACAACGAGGGCAGAGACATCCGAGAAGAGGGGCGTCACCCCGGTGCCATCGGGGCTCATGAGTGCGAGCCAGAGTGTGCTTCCGAAGCGCCCGGTGACGAACAGAATCTTCGAGCCGTCAGGCTTCCAGGCCGGTTCGTAGTCCACCGCTGCATCACTCGTCAGCCGCGCGAGACCGGTGCCGTTGGAGTTGATCACGCAGATGTCGCGGTTGCCAATGTCGATGTGGCACTCGAACGCGAGCTTCGTACCATCTGGGGACCAGGCAGGGTGAAATCCGCCGATGCCCGAAATCACCTTGGAGACCCCGCTGCCATCGGGGTGCATCACGTAGAGCCCGTCGGTGCCGTCCCGGTTCGAGTAGAACGCGATCTTGCTCCCGTCGGGCGACCAGGCGGCACCGGAAGCCACTGCCGCGCTTTTGGTGAGGTTGACGAGACCCGTGCCATCCGAATTCATCACGTAGATCTCGAAGTTGCCGTCGCGGTTGGTGTGGAAGGCGATCTTGCTCCCGTCGGGCGACCACGCCGGTCCTGCGTTGACTGCTAGGGGGCCGTTCGTGAGCGGCACCAGGCTCGTGCCGGCGACGTTGGTCAGAAAGATCTGCATGTTGTTGGCGTCCCCGCTCGCGAAGGCGATCTCCGGCGACTTGACGCACGAGACTTGGAACGTCACCCGTGCGGTATCGTGGACCGGAATGACAACGGAACGCGGGTTGCTCCCAGCCACCGCGCAGTTGGACGAGACATCCGCGAGTGAGACGTTGTGCGTCCCCGAAGTAACATGCGACACCGTCACGGCTCCGTTCGACGGGACGGCGGCTCGTTGGTTTCCGTCCACAAAGACCGCGTAGCCGCTGGTGTCGAGATCCACCCCGGTCGTGACCGCAGTCACCCGCAGCGTGCCCACCGCCACGCAGCTAATCGAGAATGTGATCCGCGCGGTATCACCGTTCACGACGGTTGCATTCGCGGGATTCGTCCCCGCGAGCGTGCAGTTCCCGGCCACGCCCGAGAGCGCCACGCTGTGGCCACCGACCGGTAGGTTCGCGATGACGACCGCGTCGTTGACGCCGAGAGGCTGGGTCGTCCGGTAGTCGACGGTTATCGCGTAGCCGTCGGGGAGGTCCGCCCCGGTGGTGATGGCATTGATCTGGAGGGAGCCCGTCAGCGTGACGCAGCCAACGGCGAACGGGACCGTGGCGGTGACACCAGCACTGATCGTCACGGTGCGGGGGTTTTGGTCCACCGTGCAGTTGCTCGGCGTACCGGTGAGTGTCACGGTGTGGCTGCCGACACTCAGCCCGTCGATCGTCATGCTACCGTTCGAGGCGATCAGTCTGCTCGTTCCACCATCCACCCTAACGGAGTAGTGACTCGTGGTGTCGGCGCCCGGACCTGAGGTGGTCACCATTACTCGAACCGAGCCGGTCGAAGGCCCAGTGCTGTCTTTGCAGCCGACGGCCAGGAACAGTCCGACCAAGAGGAAACGTGTCTTCATACATCCTCCAACCGCGAGCTGCTGCTCGCAGGCATGTGGCTGCCCATGGGGAGCTGTCGACACGAGCTCATCGCTCCACAACTGCCGAACCACGAGACCGATCAACCTCGGCCGCAAACCGTGCGACCTGCCGACCGAGCTGTTGCCCCATGTCGACGTCGAACCGGTAGTGAATGCCGGCGTAAACCCGCGCGAGACCGGCTTGGTCCACCATCGCATTCAGGCTATCGGCCTTGGTGGGGAAGAACTCGCTCAGCATTCCGACGGCCGCCCCGGAGAAGCAGCTGTGCGCAGACGGGTACGACGGGTGATTGGGCAGACCAATCGCGGGGATGAGCGTGATGGCGGGGTCGGCCTGGGGAGGGCGGATGAACCAGTACGTGAGCTTCGCGTCCCAGCAGCCGATCGCCGCGTCCATCATGGCCGCGTCGAGCAGCGCGAACACATGCGTCGCCTCGCGCTCGTGTAACCCGCTCTCTTCGATCCAGCCCGTGGCGATCGTATTCCAGAGACCCCCGAGGCTGCTCGAGCCTGCGCCCCTCGCCCAGAACAGGGCGATGCTCACCTGCTCAGCTGTGCGGGTGTCGGAGATGCTTCGTACCTCGGCGAGCGCGGTGAGGTAAGCCGGCGAGCCGAACGCCGGCGGCGGGGCCGGGCGGAACTGATCGGCCGACGTCAGGAAGAACGGGTGCATCCCTGGGAGCTGTGCGTTGACAGGTGGCTGAGGCGGCTTCGCGCTGCTGAACCACAGGCCCTGCCCGACCGGAACGGTGCCAGTCCACGGCCGGTCGAAGCCGTCGGTAATCGCTCGCGCGATCGCCTCCGCGCCCACCTGCCGGCCCACGGCCTCTCCCCGAGCGAAGTCGGGGTGCGGCTGCCCCAGTCCGGCGTTCGCCTGCTCCTGGACGATCTCCTCGAATAGCTGCGCTTCGGCCGGGTCGAAGTAGGTCAGCACGGTGGCGGACGCGCCCGCGACCGCTCCACGGTCTGCCTCGAGCCGGCTGCGGCCGCCGCGGCCGAGACCGATTCCAAGCGTGGGCTCCGTTTCGGCCTCGTTTCCGCCGATGGTGTCCTCGGCACGCACCACCGCGTCATGCTGCGCTACGCTGAGATAGGCGTACACGCGCGTCGCGGCGGCGGAGTTGCGTGACACCGTGGACTGCATGACGAAGTTGCGCGCGATCTCTTGCCACGCGGGACTGGCGAGACCCCCGGTGAACGGCACTCTCGCCGCGCGATCCGCGCTCAGGCGCCGCGCGGTTGGGGCGGTGCCCAGGGGATGGTCACTGCAGCCGCCCAGCGCCACAGCGCAGAGCAGGGTTACGACTGTCGTAGATTGCTTCAGGATGTTCACGGGTCCCCCTTATGGTTTGCCGCCCTACCGGCGCTGGATTAGTTTCGGGATACAGAGCCAGTTTGAGGCGGACGCATCACGCGACCGTGATGGGACCGTCACGTCGGCGTGATAGCATTCCGCGCCTCGTGGCGTTTGACCTGCGCTCCCGACGCCGAGAGGGCTTCCCATGGTCGAGTTCCGGCTGCTCGGAACTCTGAGCCTCGTGACCGCCGACGGACGCGAGGCGGGCAGTTTGCTCACCCAGCCTCGTCGGCTGGCCCTCCTTGCCTACCTCGCGGCCGCCACCCCTCAAGGCCCACATCGGCGGGATACTCTGCTCGCCCTCTTCTGGCCGGAGCTCGATCAGGAGCACGCACGAGCGGCCCTGCGGCAGTCGCTCCACGTGCTTCGCAGCGCGCTCGGCGCCAACGCGATGCTAAGCCGCGGCGACGAAGAGATCGGGTTGGATTTCGAACGGATTTGGTGCGACGTGGCTGCGTTCGCCCGTGCCATCGATGGTGGACAGACAGAGCAGGCCCTCGACCTCTACCGTGGTAACCTCCTGGAAGGATTCTTCATCTCCGACGCACCGGAATTCGAGCGGTGGCTTGAGTCCGAGCGCGCCAGGCTGTCCGGCGTGGCCGCCCGCACCGCACGGACGCTCGCCGAGAGCTGCGAGAGGCGCGGGGACCTCTCGACCGCCGTGCAGTGGGCGCGTCGAGCGATCGGGCTGGCGCCGAACGATGAGGGCCTGCTGCGCCAGCTGATCGCCGTGCTTGATCGCAACGGAGACCGAGCGGGCGCGTTACAAGCCTACGAGCAGTTCGCGCAGTATCTGGCTGAGGAGTACGAGGCCGAGCCCGCCGCCGAGACCAAAGCGTTGCTCGCGGCGGTGCGCGCGCGGGAGACGGCCGCCCCCGTGACGTTGACGACCCCGTCGCTCGCGGACCCCACACCCCTGGCAGTCGCAGCCCCGTCGCCGCGCGGGCGTCGCGGTGCGATCGCCGCGGTCGTCCCTCTCGCAGCGTTGGTCCTGCTCATCGCCGGTCGTTGGCTGTGGGACCGGACCGCTGGAGGAAGAGCGGAGCTGATGACCACAGACCGCAGGCGGCTCGCTGTGCTGCCGCTCAAGAACATCGGCACCGACGCCCGGGATGCCTACGTGGCCGAGGGGATCACTGATGAGCTGATCGCGACGCTCTCGCAGATCAGCGGCCTACGGGTGCTCGCCGGCGGCGCGGTGCAGCGCTACGCCGCACCATCGGTGAGTTCGGCCGACATCGCGCGCCACCTCGGCGTTGGCACCTTGCTCGAAGGGACCGTGGGGCGCCAGGGTGAGCGCCTGCGCGTCCACCTCGAGCTCATCGATTCGCGTACGCAGGAGAACCTCTGGTCGCACACCTACGACGAGCGCCTCCAGGACGCGCGCACCGTCCAGCGGGAGGTGGCCCGGTCGGTGGCGGACAAGCTGCAAGTCCCCCTCCTCGCCACCGAGCAGGCCCAGCTGGGCCGGCGGACGACACCCAACGCCACCGCCTACGACCTCTACCTGCGCGGCCTGTACGAATCCCATCGGGAGAGTCGCGCGGCGACCGACTCCGCCATCGCGCTGCTGGAACGCGCCACGACCGCTGACCCGCAGTTCGCCGCCAGCTACTCGGCGCTCGCGTACGCCTACACGGAGAAGCTCTTTGACTACGACTCCGACCGGCGGTGGGAGGAGCGGGCCTACGTCGCGATCCAGAAGACACTGGCGCTCGACCCCGATCTGGCGGACGCGTACCTCGCGCGTGGCAAGCTGACCTGGACGCTCGCGAACCACTTCCCGCATGCCCGGGCGATCCAGGACATGAAGCGCGCGTTGGCCCTGAACCCGAACCTGGCAACGGCCCACTACTGGCTGGGCGCCGTCTACATGCACATCGGACTGTTGGACAAGGCGCTCCAGGAGTTGCGCCTCGCGGTGAACCTTGACCCGAGCGTCCCCGAGGCGCCGCCGCGCATCGCCCGGGTGCACTGGTACGAGCAGCGGTTCGACACCGCACTCGTGGAGTTCGAGCGGATGCCCGGCTGGGAGGACGAGCACGCGCTGGTGCTCGATCATCTGGGACGAACCGACGAAGCGCTCCGGCTGCTGCAGCAGGCGGAGGGACGTGGGCCGCGCGAGCCGGCAGACATCGCGTCGGCGCGAGCGGTCATCCTGGCGCGTCGCGGAGAGCGCGCCAGGGTGACACAGCAGATCGCGGTCGCCGTGGCTCGGGGGAGCGGGCGCTCTCACTTCCACCACGCCGAGTACAACATCGCGACCGCCTACGCCCTGCAGGGGGATCACGCGAGGGCGCTGGCATGGCTCCGCCAGACTGCCGAAGATGGGCTGCCCTGCTATCCACTGTTCGCCGGGGACCCCTACCTCGACAGCCTGCGGCGGGACCCGCAGTTTGTCGCCTTCCTCGCACGATTGAAGGCCCAGTGGGAGAACTACAAAGCGACGCTGTGATCAGATCTCCGGCCGCTGTCTCGTCGGGGGTCGTGCTGTGCGTTTCTCACGACCCTCGGTTGATCTTCCAGCTTGCTGTTACGCCACCGCTGCCCAGAGCGTCGCGTGATTACTACTTGATGTCGTCACTGGGCCCTCTAACCGGCCGCATGGGTTAAGGGGTCGCGGGTTCAAATTCCACCGCCCCACTTGGGTGAAAAGAAAAGGCAAGCCTCGCATCGAGATCGTACCGCAAGGCTCGCTCCTTTTTTCTCCCGACGACCGCCTGTACGTGCATCAGAGGCCTTGAGCTTGGTGTGCACCCTGGAATCATGGGCTAGAAACGGACCCGTGCGGCCACTTGGATCTGGTAGTAAGAATAAGGGCTTTCTACAGCATAGGGCGTGAAGTTTGGATTGAACGTAAACACCGGCTGCGACTCAAGGAGGCCCGGAGTCTGACGGGTTTGGGCGAGGAGTGCCGTATTCGGAGCCTTAAGCAGTCCCCAATGGCGGTTGAGCAGGTTCAGGAAGTTGAAGATATCCACCTCCAGCAGGAGTGCCTGACCGTGCCGGTACGGCAACGACTGGCGCAGGGACAGGTTCAGGGTATTCCGCCAGGGGCTCCGGCAACTGTTGCGCGCCATGATCCGGCCACGCTGGGTGTTGAGGCACGGGGTGCTGCTCAAGAATTTGTCGAAGCCGGCCTGCTGCGTTGCCACATCTGCCCTAGGAGTCGCGTCGAAACGGATTTCCGAGGTGTCGTAGACGTTCTTTGGTATGTAGACTGGATCGTTCTGATTCGTGCCATCAGCGTTCAGGTCTCCGAACCGCGGATCGGCGTTCGCGAGGTAGGTGAACGGAAAGCCCGCGTCGCCGAGGTACACCACCGACACGTCCGTTCGCCAGCGACGCCACGGAAAGCTGTAGGTGGTGCTGAAGACAATCCGCAATGGCAGGTCGTAACCGGAGACGCCGACACGCTCGTCGTCCTGGCGACCGGAGAGGGCGCGGCCGAACTGCCATCCGTCCAAGGCGGTGACCGAGAGGAGCGTCTGCACGTCCCGCACCCGTGAATAGGCGAAAGCGCCGGCGAACTGGAAGTTGCCGTTCAAGCGCTTTTGTACCTGCACTGTCGCGTTGTACGAGTAGTTGTGCGATTGGTTGACCAGGTCGATGACCGGTGAGAACCGGGTGGTGACGAGATTGGGTCGCGCGAAGCCGGTCGTGTCGATCTGGCCGTAGCGAGTGCGGCCGAACCGATCCACTCCCACCGGTCCCGCCAGGTTTCGGTTGACGTAGAAGAAATCGTTGAGGTTCTTGGTGTACAGCCCTTCCACCGTCGCCTCAAGACCCCACGGAAGCTGTCGGTCGTAGGCAACCGAAACACGCAGCGTCGTTGGGAACTTCAGCCGTTCGTCCAGCAGATTCACCGCCGGCGTGGGCGGTGCTCCACCAACACAGGCAGTCGGTGGATTTGCATAGTCCGGAACGAACATGGGAGCGGGCCCCGCTCTGCCGAGGCCGCATTGCAGGACAGCGACGCCTTTGCCATCATTGGCGAACGCGTTGATCAGCCACGCGAGGGGCGGATCGCCTGCAAACACACCGAGGCCTCCGCGGATCACACTCCGGGCTGCGCCCGTGAGGTCCCAGTGGAAGCCGACCCGGGGGGACCACAGGACGCGTCCCGAAGGAACGACGTCGGTGCGTCGGACGAAAAACGAATCGACGGCAGCGACGTACGTTGGCCGGTTCATCAGGATTGGCAGGTCAACCCGGAGACCGTACGTCAGCGAGAGACGGCGCGTCAATTCCCACTCATCCCCCGCGTACAAGCCAAGTTCGACGCCGCGCAGTGTTGCGTCTGCGTCTCCCAAATCCGTGATAAGGGAATAGCTCACCGCGGTGTCGCGCTTAAGAGAGTCGAGACTCGAAAAGCCCCAAACCCCGAAAGAGCCGCGGAGCTGAGATAGTCGGAGCCGGTAGACCTGGGCCCTCGTTCCGATCGTCACGCGGTGTGCCCCCACGGGGAGCGAATAATTGTCGGTGACGTCGAAGACAGCTTGGTCGAGCAGATTCCCCTGTGCGAACTCCACGGCACCGGCCTCCAGGAACGCAAGGCCCGGAGCAGCCGCATTGGGCACTGCGACACGCACGAGTGGCGCTTTGACCGCCGGCGTGATCCGGAGCGGGAGGGTATTGTAGCCGAGCATCAGTTCGTTCCCGGCACCGCTCGGAAACGACGTGTAGAACGCAGCGGTGGCTGCGTGCTTAGTGACGACCTGGCTCCGCGCCAGCGATGACAGCGGAAAGCAGGCCGGCGCGGGACAAGAGAAGTTGAGCGGGTCGGGGCGCGAAAACGCGTTGGTGTCGGCTCGGCTGTAGATGTAGCGCAGCACAAGACGCGTGCGCCATCCTGGAAACGCGACGTCGAGGCGACCGAAGAGATTGATGAAGGGGTTGTCGGTTTCTACAAGCGCCGCCGAGCCGGCGGGGATGCCTTTGGCCTCGAGGATTCGAATAAATGAGTCGATGTCCGCCGTGGCAACGGGGACCGGTGGCGATGCGAACGCTCCCTGCCCGACGTAAGGCCCATTCCCCGGCGCCGTCCGATGCTGGAACTCGGGTGCGACAAAGAAGTGGACCCGATCGTGCACGATGGGGCCACCCAGCGAAAACCCGAACTGCGACTGATTGTACCGGGTGCCACCGGAAGCAGAACCTCCCGCGAGCCCGTCGCTCCGGCCGTAGAAGAATGCGCTGCCGTGGAGCTCGTTCGTGCCGTTGCGTGTAACCGCGTTGATGAGCGCGCCAGCGAAGTTTCCTAACCGCACGTCGTACGGCGAAAGCAAGATCTGGTATTCCCGAACCGCCTCGAGTGAGATCGGTTTGCCTCCCCACACGGCGCCGGCGGCGTTCCGCGCATAAATGCCTTGGTCGCTGGCGCCGTCGAGCTGGATGCTGTTGAAGCGGTAGCTCACCCCACCACCAGATGGGCCGTCCCGAATAGCGATCTGTGGGACCAGCGCAACGAAGCCATACAGGTCGCGATTCAGGGTCGGCAGGCGGCGGAGTAGAGAATCCGACACCCGGTACTCCACGCCAGTTGTCGACCGCGACAGGGGACCCGCGACGGCCTCGACGGTGAGGGGGGCGAGTTCAGTGACGACGGTGGTCAGGGTGAAGTCCGCCCGCACGGCTTGACCGACCGCGAGGGTGAGGTAGTCGCGGGTCTGCGTGCGGAACCCGACCCGCTGCACAACGACCGAATATGGGCCCCCCGGCTCTAGCCCCCGAATGAGGTATCGGCCTCCCGCACGCGTGCTCCCGAGCGCCACGAAGCCCGTCGCGCGGTTGATGACCTGGATACTGACGGAGTCAATCGCACGACTGCTGTCATCGGTGACGACTCCGGTGACCGATGCCGTCGTGACACCCTGCGCGCCGAGAGCACACGGCTCGAAGCTCACTAGCAGGGTTAGAGCGCAGCACAGGCCGAGCCCCGCCGGTAGCGCCAAGTCAGGAAACCTTCAGCCAGATCGCTTGGAACCGGGGCTGGGCCCCGACGGGTAACCCATCCCGGCCGGTCACCCCGCCAAGGACGGCGGCCGTGGTGAGCCCCCGCGTAGCCAGGGGTGCACCGGTCATCAGCGCGAGTGCGAGCGGGCGCAGCGTGAGGCCTCTAACCCTTCGGCCGTAGCAGCTGTTGGAACGGTGCATAGTCGTGCAGCGGCTCGAAGCACGGATCGGCATGAAGGGTGGCGATCGGCTGCTCCCAGAATTCGCCGGTGAGCCACAGTCCCTCCTGGTGTGCCTGGGCGATCAAGCGCACCGCGCTCGGTCGGTCACCCAGTTGTGCGGCGATGCAGGCGCGCCAGTAGGCGGGGAACCCCTGCAAGAAAGGGCGCGAGCGTGCGGCGAGGACGCTGTCAGCCTGCGCCGCCTCCCGCCGATCGCCGCGTTGTGCCGCGAGGGCGCCCCGAACGCCCTGATAGGTCAGGCTGTCCGGGTGTTCCCGCGCCAGCTCCTCAGCAAGGACGCGCGCCGGTTCCCAGCGCCGATCCGCGTACCACGTCTGCAGGCGCAGGCGCCGGGCGGGTTCGGTACCTCGCTCCTGTGCGGGGCGCCCGTCGAGCCAAGCAAGGGCCCGATCGAGGACCGAGTCGCTCGCCGCACGGTACCCGTGTGCGCGTAGCTCCAGGGCTGTTTCCCGGATGACCGCCGCCGGCGTCCGCCAGGGGTGCGGCCTCTGTGCCGGGAGCTCATCGAGAAGTTCGCTGACCTCTCGGACGCGCCCGAGCGCGGCCAGGGCTAGCGCTTCCTGCCTCAGCGAACCGAGGTTGCTCGGGTTCAGCCGCCGCTGGAGTCGGGCGGCCTCGAGTTCCTGGTCATGCTGTCCCAGCGAATGGTACGCCGCGGTCAACCAATAGAAATAGTACGGCCAGTCCCGCAGCGCGCCGCGGTCGGGATGCAAACGCCGGAGAATCGTGATCGCCTCGCGCGGACGGTCGATGAGCACCGCGTCCCGCCCGAGGTATGCCGCCATGAGCTCTGACCCAGGCAAAGCCTCGGCCAAGAGCCGGGCGTTCTGGTAGACGGCAGGCAGGTCCCCGTGACACTGTGCGACCCATCGGTCCAACAGGAGCCGGTCCACCCGCGCGAGGCGCTCGGGAACCGTTTCAAGCTTCTTCCGGAGCCCCTCGGTTTTCTCGCACTCAAACCGCCACCAATGGGCGAATGCCGCCCACACGAGCGGGAGTGTGTACGTCGAATCGAGGGTGGCCGCACGGTACAGCAAGCGCACAGCCTCAGCGGTATTCAGCCGGTTCATGGCATCGACCCCGGAAGCGAACTCCCGATAGGCGGCGTAGCTCGGGGGCTGACTCGAGCGTCCTTGCCAGTCCTTCAGTCTGGGGTCGAGTACCACGGCGAGGCTGGCGATGATGCGCTGGCGTAACGCGGCGATGGCTGGCCGCGGATCGGCCGACGTGCCAAGCACCGGGCCCAGACTACGAGCCAGCTCACGCCGGCGCTCGTCGGTGATTTGCGCCGTGAACTCGAGACTGTCACCAGAACGGAAGAACGCGCCCCACACGGCGACCTCGGACCCAGTGGCGAGCGCGAGGCTGTGGGCGGCCTCGGCTTCGTTGGGCGCCGCACCACCGCCCGGCGGCGGCTTGGCTCCGGGATCGGCCACTTCTACGAGCCCCGTCTCGGAGAGTCCCCGGGTGATCCAGTCGGCTGCGAGCTCTCCCAATCGGTTGAGGCTCGTATCGCCGGTGCGGTTCGCGAACGTCGCCACCACGACTCGGCCAGTGCTGAGGTCGGGCTCGCGCGTGCCACGCACGTACAGCCCACCCCCGACGAGCGCCACGGCCACTGTGATCACTGCGCTCGACCAAGCAACCCGTCGCACGCCGAGTCTTCGTGAGCGGGGGGGCCTAGGGGAGGCGGGAACCCCAGGCGTCGACGGGATCTCCGCAGAACCCGCAAATGCGATGGGGAGCCGTTCGGGCGCCGTCCGGGCTGCATCCCGCGCTCGCACGGTGCCGATCAACGCGGCGGTCTCCGGGGCAGGCTTGACCTCGTAATCCTTGGCAACTCGCTTGGCAAATTCCTCATACACCTGCACGGCACCCGCCCGATCGCCGAGCTCGTCGAGGAGCGTGATGAGCCGACGGAGTGTTTCTTCGTCATCAGGCACGAGGGCCGCCGCACGGCGTGCCCACTGAGCAGCGAGCCTGACATCGCCCTCCGCTTTGCTGCGTTGTGCGAGCGTCCACGCAGCGTGGCACGCACGGTCCCGCAGCCGCGATCGCTCATCCTCTAGCCAGCGCTCGAATTCGGGCGACCCCGACAGGAAGAACCCTTCGAGCAAACCCCCGCGGTAGAGCTCCAACGTACCATTCAAATCGCCAGTGTCTGAGGCCTGCCGGAAGACGCGCACATCACACCAAAGCTGCTGTTCATCGACACCCACCTCCTCGTCGCCTCGGCTCGTGAGCACGTCGGCGTGGAGCGCCCGTCGTAGGCTGTGCAACGCCTGCCGGAGCGCAGCCCGGGCATGCTCCTGGTCGAGTTCCGGCCACAAAAGCGCCAGTAGCGCGTCTCGGCGGTGAAAGCGGTGGGGGGAGGCGGCGAGAAAGGCCAGGAGGGCGACACGCTTCGGCTGCGTGAGGACGGTGTCGAGCTGGAGCCCGTCACTCCCCCACAGTTCAAGTCCCCCGAACAACCGAAGCGTGATCACATGCGCCCCCATGCCCCGGCCGTGTTCGCCGTGGCATCCGCACAGGGCGACGGTGCCTGGTGACGCTGCGCTGACGCGGGAGTCACGGTCACCTGACGGGTGCGTCGTACTGTGCGATCACGCCTAAGCTACGGGCCGCGTCATCGGCCAGCAATCACAGCGGCGCGTGGGACGGACGCGGCAGTGCCCCACGGCGCGATCCTACAGGAGGAACACAATGAAACCGCTCGCAAGGACTTTCGAGGTGGCCCTCGGCCTCCTCACTTTCGCCTTAGGGTGCGATCGGGCCCCGGGACCACTCGGTCCGAACGCCCTGAATCCGCGAGCCGCCGTGGCTGCTAGAGCAGAGCCGCCAGTGGGCAGCTGGAGTCCGCTGGCATCCATGTCGACGGCTCGGTTCGGGCTCGCGGCAGCGACTGGGAGTAACGGGATCGTCTACGCCATCGGCGGCTCGACCGGTCTGGCGGTCACCACAGTGGTCAGCACCGTGGAGGCGTACGACCCCACTACGGACCGCTGGTCGGCTGTGGCACCGATGCCGAGCGCCCGCCGCTACCTGATGGCGGCGACCGACCGGCACGGGCGCATCTACGCGATCGGGGGCGCGGCCCCCCCGGCCCTCGCCGGGTTCCGCAACACAGTGCAGCGATACGATCCGCAAACCGATAGCTGGGCCACGGTCGCGCCGCTCCCGGCTCCGCGGTGCTGCGGTGCAGTCGCGACCGGACGCGACGGCAGGATCTATGTCGCCGGCGGATTCAACGTGCAGGGACAGATCGGCGCTGTAGACGCATACGACCCGGAGAGCGACGCGTGGGAGAGCGTGGCCCCCCTACCCAGCCCGCTCGCTGGAGGGCCGGCGACGGCAGCCTGGTCGAACGGACTTATCTACGTAATGGGCGGCATCACGGGAATTAACACCATCCCCACGGTCAGGCGGTACGATCCCTGCGCGGACACATGGGCGACCGTGGCGAGCATGCCGACACCTCGCCGCTTTACCGACGCCGTGCTGAGCCGTGGCGGCCAGATCTATGTCCTCGGCGGCACCGTGGGGTCCGTCGGCTTTCCTGGGACGCAGGTACTGGCCGTGGCCGAGCGTTACGATCCCGTCTCGGACACCTGGGCGACAACCGCTCCGTTGACCACGCCTCGCGGAGCTCTCGCGGCTGCCGTCGGTCCCGGCGGCACCATCTTCGCCATCGGCGGCTACGACGGCAGCAGCGTCCTCGCCTCTGTCGAGGCGTTCACCCCGGGTCCGCCGGACGTGTCGGACCGAGGAATTGCCCACGGTGCCGGCGGTGCAGTCGCTCCGCGGTGCGGCGGGGGTCAGTTCGACGCGCAATGACACAAGGCCGCGCCGAACGCGTTGCAGCGCAGCGCTGGTAGCGGCCAAAGGAGACGCCTATGATCACCCACCGGATAACACAAGGGTCGCTTCTGGCTGCCGCACTGCTCCTGGGCACCGCGTGCAACGATACGACTTCGCCGTCGCTCTCGGCAGTCACGTCGGTGACCATCGCTCCCGCTGCGGATAGCCTCGTCGTCGGAAAAACGATCCAATTGACAGCTACGACCCAAGACGCGACCGGGCACACGCTGACAGGCCGGGTCGTGGTATGGACGAGTTCAGACACCACCAAAGCCAAGGTCACCGCTGCGGGGCTCGTGACGGGCGTCGCCGTCGGCTCAGCCACCATCACCGCGACCAGCGAGCGTAAGAGCGGGACGGCGGCGCTCACCTTGATCCTGGTGGCGGTGCCTGCGCAAGTAACTGTATCGCCCTCGTCTATCACAACCGTCATTGGGGGGTCGGTGCTGTTCCAGGCCTATCTGGACTCAGCCGGCTTCGCCCTCGACGGCCCCGTCACGTGGACAAGCAGCAACCCGGCGGTGGCCATCGCACGCGACACGTTAGATTTCGGCGTGACGCAGGGGTTCGTGACGGGTGTGTCGACCGGCGCGGCAACGATCACTGCGACAAGTTTACACGGCAAGGGCACCGCAACAGTGGTGGTGGCCCGTGTGGCGTTCGTCGCGGTGAGCGCGGGCGGCGTTCACAGCTGCGGGCTCACTACGAATGGTGCGGTATTCTGCTGGGGGAATGACAACTTTGGTGCCCTCGGCGCTCCGATAACCACAGACTTCACGCAGTGTCTCATCCTGGACCTTGTGAATCTGCCCTGTAGCGCTTCGCCCGTGGGTGTCACCGGTGGCCTTGCCTTTGCGACCGTACACGCAAGCGCGTACGGACAGGACGACGAGGACGCTGGTGGCGGCACCTGCGGGCTGACCGCCGGTGGCGCCGCGTACTGCTGGGGATTAAATGCCAACGATGACGTTCATCCCGCGCGTGTTTTAGGACCTCCTTTCACAGCGATCAGCGTTGGCTTCTTGCACACTTGCGGCCTTTCGACGACCGGGGCCGCCTACTGTTGGGGACTATGGAATTCAGGCGGACAGCTCGGCTCGGGCGATACCGTCAGCCGCACGAGCCCTACGCTGGTCACGGGTGGACTCACGTTCAAGGCAATCAGCGCTGGCAACTTCCATACCTGTGGCCTCGTGCTCGACGGCGCTGCCTATTGCTGGGGATCGAACTCCTGGTACTACAATGGCGGGGGCTGGCTCGGCACCGGCGACACGCTCAACCGCGCCGTCCCGACGCCCGTTATCGGTGCGCTCACGTTCGCAGCAATCAGCGCTGGCGGCTACCACACCTGCGCCCTCACAACGAACGGCGTTGCCTACTGTTGGGGATCCAATTCGTTCGGGCAGCTCGGCACCGGGGACACTATCACCCACACCGTGCCGACCCCCGTGGCGGGGGGGCTGACGTTCGCAGCAATTAGTGCAGGCAATCGCCACACCTGCGGTCTCACAACGAACGGCGTCGCGTACTGCTGGGGCCAGTGGAATCCGGCACCCCTACCCGTTGCGGGCGGTTTGACGTTCACGGGGATAAGCGCCGGCGGCGTGCACACGTGCGGCCTGACGAGCAACGGCACGGCGTATTGCTGGGGGGGCGGCTTGGAGGGTCAGCTCGGGAACGGCGCGTACGCTGACCGCAGCAGCCCGCACAAGGTGCTGGGCCAGCCATGACATTACGGCCGCGAAACGGTTCGGCCAACCGACCGTGGGCAAGCTCTGGCGAGTAGACGTGTCGGTGAGCGCTTGGCTCTCTCAATCGATTCCGGAGGGCCCCCTAAACGACAACCCTCCAAAGCCGTTTCAGGGGGGCCTGTGCTGTGAGTAGTGCTGTGAGTTTCTCACGACACTCGGTTGATCTTCGGTCCCGCTGTTACGACACCGATGCCCAGAACCTCGCGTGATTGCTACTTGGTGTCGTAACTCGGGCCGCTAACGAGTCGGATGGGGTTCAGCGGGTCGCGGGTTCAAATCCCGCCGTCCCGACCGAGTGAAGATCAAGCCCTGCAGCGACTTTCGCTGTGGGGTTTTTTCTTCGCCTGCGCCCCGTGTTGTGAGTTTTGTTGTGAGTCCGACTCAGCAGCTCACAATCCGCTGCGTCGGATGCAACACCACCCGCTTCACTGTCTCGGCATCGGGCTGCTGATACGAACGAAGCAGCGCCTCCTCGTTCTTCCCGCCCCCGGGCTTCCATCACATCGCGTACCGGGTAGCCCTTCCGTTCCGTGGCCCATTTGCGACGTATCGAGTGCCACATCGTCCACCGCTCGCGCGGGATTTCTGCGATCTCGTACGCCTTCCTGAGCCAAGTGTCAAACAGGTGCCGACTGCACGGCTTGTGCGGGTCCTTCGGTGCTCTGAAGACGGGCGCGTTGCCGATCGCGCCCTGCGCCCGCCTGGTTGCGGCCAACGCATCCTTCACCGGGTCGGTCATCGGGACGATCTGCTCGAATCCAGTCTTGTCCGTCTCGGCGCGCCAGCGGATGGTGCCATTGGATCACGCTTGACAATAAAAGTTGTCAAGGATATCATCTCCTCATGCTCGACATCCAAGTCATCGATGATCCGGCGGCGGCGACGGTGGCCTTGGAGCCGATGCGAAGCCGACTCCTCTCCGAACTGGCCGCGCCCGCCTCGGCGGCGACGTTGGCCACGCGGGTCGGCTTGGCTCGGCAGAAGGTCAACTACCACCTGCACGCGCTGGAGGCGCATGGGCTGGTGCGGCTGGCCCAGGAACGCAAGTGGGGCGGGCTGACGGAACGGCTGCTCGTCGCGACGGCCGCTTCCTACGTCGTTTCGCCGAGCGCCTTGGGCTCGGTCGCCGTCGATCCGAATCGGGAAGTCGATCGGCTGTCCGCGAGCTATCTCATCGCCTTGGGCGCACGGGTTGTCCGCGAGGTGGGCGATCTCGTTCGTCGTGCGAAAAAGGCGGGCAAACGCCTGGCGACCCTGGCGGTGGATACCGAGGTTCGCTTCCGATCGCCAGCGGACCGGGCGGCTTTCAGCGCCGAACTCACCGAGGCCATCACGAAACTCGTTTCAAAATACCACGATGAATCCGCCCCCGGCGGCCGCGCGCATCGCCTGGTGGTCGTGGCGCACCCTCTGCCGCAGAAGTCCGACTCCAAGGAGCCATCATGAGCGTGAAAAAAGAAGCCTCCGGACGCCGTTCGATCCAAGTCGAAGTCGAGGTCCCGGGCACGCCGGAGGAAGTCTGGCAGGCCATCGCCACCGGGCCGGGCATTTCGTCCTGGTTCGTGCCGGCTGACTTCGAGGAGCGCGACGGGAAGCCCGTCGCAATGAAGTTGAACTTCGGTCCGGGCATGGAGTCCCGCTCCGTGGTGACGGCCTGGGATCCGCCGCGGATGTTTGCCGCGCAGGGCGAGGGCTGGGGTGGCTCGCCGCCCATCGCAACCGAGTGGAGCGTTGAAGCGCGCGGAGGAGGCATCTGCGTCGTTCGCATTGTCCATAGCCTTTTCGCCAGCACGGACGATTGGGACAACCAGCTGGAAGGCACCAAGTCCGGATGGTCTGGTTTCTTCCGCACCCTGCGGATCTATCTCACGCACTTCCGTGGCCAACGTTCCGCGATCATGCAGTTCGTGGCTCCCGTCGAGGGAACCGAAGCGGACGCCTGGGAAACGCTGACCGCGGCATTGGGAGTGAAAGGCCTGAGCGTCGGGCAGCGTTGGACGGCGCCCGCGGGTGTCCCGGCACTCAGCGGCGTGGCGGAGTACGTCAGCCAGAGTCCGTACGACGCCCTGCTCCGGCTCGACAAGCCGGGGCCGTGCGTAGCCGCCCTTGGCGCCTTCAACTTGGGCGGCCAGAGCATGGTTGCGCTGAACTTCTACCATTACGGCAATCAGGCGGCCGAGACCGTCGCCCGCGAGACGCCGCCGTGGCAAGCGTGGATCCAGGAACGCTTCCCGATGCCGACGGAGCCGAGCAAGAGCGGGATACTCAAATGAGAGAGCTCAAAATCATCGAACACGTCTCGCTCGACGGCGTGATCTCGCCCGGCGGACCGGGCGAATACGGCGACGACTACGCGAATGGCGGATGGACGGCACCGTATCGAAGTCCGGCTGGGGCAGCGGCCGTCGTCGAGGCACAGGGCACGGGCTTCGACCTGCTGCTTGGCCGCCGCACCTACGATCTCTGGGCCAACTTCTGGCCAAAGGTTAAGGGCGGTCCGTTTGCGGACGGTCTGAACGCCGCGAGGAAATACGTCGCGACTCACAGGCCGGAGAGCCTCGGATGGGGTCCGGTCGGGGACCTGGGAACAGACGTCATGGCGGGCGTTCGCCGCGTCAAGTCAACGGACGGCCCTGACCTGATCGTCTGGGGAAGTTCGACGCTGACGTCCGTGCTGCTTGACCAAGGCCTGGTCGACGAGGTGGTGCTCGCCGTCTACCCGGTCTTGCTGGGCCGGGGCAAACGCTTCTTTTCGGACAGCGTTGACCCGCGCGAACTCGCTCTCGTCAGCACGACAACCATGCCATCCGGCGTCATCCTCACTACTTACAAGTTCGCCGGGGCTTTGAAGACCGGATAGTTCGACGACGCGACATCGTTAGTGAATACCGGAACGCCGTAATCTAGCAGGCATGAAAGATGTGCCTAAGGCGATTGAAGCCGTATGGAAGATCGAGTCCACATGGCTCATCGCGCTCTCGCGTCACTCCACCTTGGAGTGCTGCAGGCACTCATGGCCGGCTCCTTTCGACTCGGACGTAGGAACTGCTACGGTTGTCAACGGCGACCGACAGGCGGGCCCAGTACGACCCCGCGCGCCCGCCGCCAGGCCTCGGGTCCTGCGACCCTCACTTCGCGAGGCCGATTTGCTTCAGGAAATCCTGGCTCTCCCAGAAGAGCCACTCATGGTCCATCCGCCCGTTCACCCAGTGGCCGATCGTCGCCATGCCGATCGCGAACCGCTGGCCCGTGGGGGCAATGGTCTTCCCATCTGGCGTGGGCATAGGCCGCGTGAAGGTGCCGGTCATGACGCCGGTGACCGCCGTCCAGCTACCGGAACCGAAGCGTATCGGGTGCACCTTGATCGTGATGTCTGGCCCCCAGACGAAAAGGGCCTTCAGGTCCTCGATGTGCTTCTCGATCCCCCGCGTTTCGTGCCCGTCCGGCCAGGTCACGACGATGTCCTGGGCGTGACTCTCTTGGAGCCGGTCCCATTTCTGGTTGCTGAAGACGTCGAAGTCGAGCACGTCGAAGGTCTTGAGGTCTCGCTCCACGGCGGGCGCCTGGCGCTCGGGCGGCGGCGGTGGGTACTGCGGGCGCTCGGCGGGCGTCTGGGCGAGCGCGGGCACGGCAGCGCCGACCAGGACCGCCGCGGCAAGGAGTGCGCGGGACAGCGACTGAGTGGTTGTCATACGTCCTCCGCGATCAACGGGTTTGTACCGGGTTCCCCACCACGACCCCCTGTACGTGCCTCGTGTTGGCCTGCCAAGGCGACTAGAACGTCGACGTCACCCCGGCCAGCACGCGCCGCCCGATCACCGAGCCACCGTAGACCTGGAAGCGCTGCTGATCGAAAAGGTCGGTAGCGTAAGCGTACACGCGGACGTGGGGACTGATGCGGTAGCCGGCGTTCAGGTTCACGATCTGGCTCGCCGGGACCTCCCCGTCCCAAACGCCCGTCGTCCAATGGTACCGGGGCACGATGCGCGCATCCACGCTCAGGTCGACGCCCTGGCGGCTCGCGTACTGGAGCGCCAGGGCACCCTTGTGCTGCGGGGTGTTCGGGACCAGCACGTTGCTCACGAGGCGGTTCTGCCGGATGGCGAAGTTGTACCAGGTGTAACTGGCACTGAGGGTCAGCCCGTTGGTAAGTGCCGCGCTGCCGCCGAGCTCGACGCCCCACTCGTCGACGGTGCCCACGTTCCCATACGAGAGGACGATGGCGGTCGTGCCGTCGGCCAGGCGCGTGAGGCCATTCTTGACTGTGCTGAGGGCGGTGAGCGTACTCAGCACTGCTGCCTCTACTTTGGCACGCGAGGCAGCGGGCACCGCGGGCGGCGCGGTCCACGGCTGATAGGCAGGGTTCAATCGCGTGGTTCCGGCCGGTAAGAGGCCGGTTTGGAAGCTCTGTACGCGGGCGTCATACGCGTCCAGGGTGACGAAGACGCGCCGACCGAACTGCCCCTTGTAGCCCACCTCGTAACTCGTCATCGTCTGTGGCACGAGACGAGGGTTGCCGAACGCAGACTCGGGTACCACGGCGGAATTGGTGAACAGCGTCCCGAGCGGCACGTTGGCGAGGGCGGGACTCACGGAGGGATCCGCCCGGAGCTTTGCCTCGATCGCGCTCAGGTTCTGGACACCGGGGCCGGCGGGCCGCCCCCCAAAGAGGCTGGGCAGCGCCGGAGTGAGAAAGGCGTGGTCCACTGTCAGGCGCAGCGCGTGGTTCTTGGCGGGGGTGAAGACAAGCGCGCCCTTGGGCGACAGCCAAGCGGGGAAGAGGTCACTGTCGTCCCAGCGCACCGCGCCGATCAGGCGCACGTGCCCGACGCCGTATTCGAGCTGCGCGAACGCGCCATAGTACTGATCGCTGCGGTCGTCGTTCGCCGGGCCCAAGACCGTCCCTTGGGAGTTGACCGTGTTGTCCTGGACCGAGGCCCCCACCACCACGCGGCCGGCATCCCCGTGGAACGTGCGGCTCGTGCGGCCCTCCAGGTGGAAGACGCTCTCGTCATCGTACAGCGTCGTCCCTGTGGTCAGCCCGACTTGCGAAAACGACGCACCAGAATACCAGATGGAGACGGCACTCCCATCCGCGTCCCAGGCGAGGCGCGCCCAGGGGCGTAGGACTCGGGGCGATTGATTGCGGCCGGTGCCGCTGAGGAAAACTGAATTCTCCACCCTCGCCGTCCCGCCCTCGAGCGTGACGATGGAGCCATTGGCCGCGTAGTAGTCGACCCGCGCGGACCCGTAGATGGTGACGAGGGGGTCGGGCGTGCCGAGGGCGTGGCCGGTCACGGGATCCTTGGTCTGCCCGATCAGGGGCAGACTGTCCGGTTTCGGACTCGGCGGCGGCGTCGCCGTGGCGGGCGCATACTCTCGCTTCCAGTCCGCACTGTCCTTGCTAGTGCGGGACCGCGTCCAGTCGTCGCTGCGGGTGTAGCCGAGATTCACCCGATACCCGAGCCGATCATGGAACCACTCGCCCGCCTGCCGCAGGTCGGCCCGCGCGGTGCCGAGCTCGCCACCCCCGAGCGTGAGCTTCGTCCCAACGACGTCCCGGGCGGCCGGTGTGGTGATGTTGATGACCCCGTTATACGCATTCGCGCCATACAACGCCGACCCCGGACCGCGGATCACTTCGATCCGCCCGAGGTCCTCGAGGGGCTCCGACAAGGCGCCCCACATCTGTTGCCCCACCACCGCGGTGCCAAGATCGCGCCCGTCCTGTAAAACGAGCAGCTTGCGGCTGAGCATGCTATTGAATCCGCGCGCGTTGACGTTGAAGTCGGTGACGCCGCCCTGCGCCACGTCGAGGCCCGGCACGCGGACCAGCGCGAGGGGGACCAGGCCGGTGATCGATACGGGCTGGGCCGTGGCGGGCCGCACGACCTCCACCGCTGCCGGGGCGTCGATCATGCGGTCCGGCACCCGCGACACCCCTTCCACAAGGACGGTGCCCAACTCGATCGGCTGGGGGTCGAGGACCGCGTCGGCAGTGAATGCGGTATCCGTAGCGACGTCGACGGTGACCTGGTGAGGGGCATAGCCGATCCGCTGAAACTGGAGCACGTGCTGACCTGCTGGAACGCGGGGCAGGACGTACCGCCCGGTGGCGCTGGTTACGACTGAGAGACCGAGGCCTTGCACTGCGACCACGACCCCGCTGAGTGGCTGGCCGCCCGGGTCGGTCACTGTGCCGCGGACGGCTCCGCCGCTCTGGGCGTAGCCGCACGACGGCAGCGCGCAGGCCAGAGCGGCGACAAGCGAGACGGGAAACGCGAAGCTGCGAGGCGCAGTCGGTGGGACCAATGGGTAGGCCTCAGCGCCTCTGCAGTCGCAGGCGCTGGCTCAGTCGCTCAAATCGCGGATCGCGGCGCAATTCCTGGAACGTGGGCCCCATGATTTCGATGCGGAGGGGGTTTACGCCGAGCCAAGTGTCGTCCACCGCTCGGCTGAGCCAGGTGAAGACCCGGTCGGAGTCCCCCAGTCCGGCGTACACGATGGCAACGTCCAAAGCCACGTTGCCGCCACGCTGTTGTCGTGCGCGGAGGTCGGCGACGATCTGACGGGCTTCATCCCGCTGCCCCGACCGCGCCAGCACAAACCCGAGCAGGGTGCGGGTGTGCAGACCGCCGGTCACGGCCCCCTGTCGCAGGGTCGCGATGGCTTCAGGCCACCTGCGCTTTTCGGCGAAGCACAGGCCGGTGGTGTACACGGCTCGGCGAACCGGCGGGCGGACTCCAGCGAGGGACTGGAGCTGCGCGAGGGCCTCGTCGCAGCGGCCGTTGTTGTAGAACGCGCGCGCGAGTTCCGCGTTCGCGGTCGGCGAAAGGGGATCCGCCTCGAGTCCGTGGCGGGCCTCGGCCAGCGCGTCGGCGGGCCTTCCCATCATCATAAAGAGCCGGGCCAGATACTCGTGGACCCTCGGCTGGGCCGGATCGAGCGCGAGCGCGCGCGTCAATTCGGTCTCAGCCGACGCCAGGTCGCTCAACAACTCGTCCTGAAAGGCTAGCGCGACGTGGGCCTCAGGGA
>DASQAH010000018.1:0-6911 GCA_035635835.1 Gemmatimonadales bacterium | reverse complement strand
GGCGACGAGCAGTTTCGCTTCTATGCGGACGCCGCGCCTGCCACCGCTGCGGCGCCTCCTCCACCGGGGCCGGCCGCTAACCCGCCGCAGGTCGCGCCCCCAGCGTCTGCGGCGGCATCACAGGTGGGAGCGCCAGGCCCGGCGGCGCCCCCGCCCGGCGCCGCGGACCGGCTCAGACATACCGTGCATGGTCTCGAAGCGTTCGTGCCGGCGGGCGGCGCCCTAGCGAGCTTCCTCGTACGAAGCGGGGGACTGATCGGGCAGCGCCTGGCGGTGAAGACGCCCATCGTGAATATCGGGCGCGCCGACTACAACGATCTCGTGGTCCCCGATCCGTCCATATCCACCAGCCACGCCAAACTGCAGCGACGCGAAGGGGTCTGGGTGCTGGTGGACCTCGACTCCACCAACGGCACGTTCGTGGATGGGGAGCGGGTAAAAGGGGAGGCCCCGCTTGCTCCCGGCGCCACGGTGCGATTCGGGGACGTGCAGCTCGTGTTCGAGCCGACCGATGACGCGCTGCGCATCGCGAAGGGCGGCGGCACTCAGGTGCTGAAGACGCCCCACTCGATCGCCCCGAATGTCCCTCCCAAGCCAGCGTCTTCCCATCCTGCTCACGCTCCCACCGCTCCGAGGGGATCGCCGGCTCCGGGACCCAAGGCCCCGCCGCCGCTGAAGCCGCACGCGCCCAGCCCTTCACGGCCCGGCCCCAGGCCCTCCCCTAAGCGGCCGGCGGCCCAGCAGCCACCGCCCAAGAAGGGCAAAGGCTGCGGCGGAAGCGCGGCGGCCCTGCTAGTGGCGGGTGTAGCCCTCGTCGCCCTCCTCCACCGGCTGTTGGCGTAGCGGCGCGCCGTGCACATCACCTGCGCCGGTCGCACCGACGTCGGAATCATCCGCTCGGGGAATGAGGACAACTTCCTCATGGTTGCCGACCGCGGGATCTTCGTGGTGGCGGACGGCATGGGCGGGCATGCCGCCGGTGAGGTGGCGAGTGAGATGGCCGTCCGCTTCTTGGCGCGCGAGCTCGGGTCCCTGAAAGGGCTCTCGGACGACCAGGTGGCGGATCGGATGCGCACGTCGATTCGGGCCGCGAACGGCGCGATTTTCCAGCGTACCCTGACGGAGCACGACAAGCGCGGGATGGGCACCACCGTCACGGCCCTGGTGCTGTACGACACGCGTTTTCTCGTAGGGCAGGTGGGGGACAGCCGTGCTTACCTCTACCGTGATCAGAAGCTGATGCAGCTCACCAAGGACCACTCATACGTGCAGGAGCAAGTGGACGCGGGGTATCTCACGCCGGAGCAGGCGCGCTCCCACCCGTATTCGAACGTGATCACCCGCTGTGTCGGTGCGAACAGCGATGTGATGCCGGACGTCTACCTGGGGACGGTGAAACCGGGCGACTTGTTCCTGCTCGCATCGGACGGATTGACGGGGATGCTGGAAGACCCCCAGCTGGCGGAGCTCCTGGCGGGAAACCGGATGCCGCAGGAGCAGGTGGACGATCTGATCACCGAGGCGAACCGGCACGGCGGGCTCGACAACATCACGGCGATCATCATTCGGATCGATTCGGTGGAAGCGCCCGTGGCCGACGGCACGCAGGTCACGCAGCCCGGCGCGCGACCGAGGTAGGGGCGACAATCCCCAGCCCTAACCCCTGGCCAGCACTTCCTCGCGCGGCAGCATCACGAGCTCCACAACCCGTTTCGCCTCCACCCGCGCCTCACCCAACACGAACACTCGCAGCCGCCGCGCCGAGCGGTACAGCTCGCCTGCAACCCTCGGGAGGCCGAGGTGGGCCGCCGCATCGGCGCCTCCGAGCTGCGTCACCGTGCCGTCGCGTTTCACGAGCGGCAGGTCGAGCGCCAGCATCGCGGCCTTGGCGGGGAAGTCGAGGAACAGCTCCCCGGGGGAGAGGCCGACGTCCCGGGCAAGCCGATCTTCCACTCGCTCCAACAGGTCCGGATCATCCGAGGGCCAGGAGGGCGTGTGGGCCGGCAGCTCTGTGGCCGGGAGGTCGAGCGCTCGCTTGGCGAGCCGGCGCTCGCGCAGGCTGCGGGCCAGGCCGGTGGCGTCCTGCTGCAGCAGCTCGTGGATCAGTCCGTCGTCGGTGGCGACCGCGACCGCGTCCGGCCGGACTCGACCGGTGGCGATCGCCCGCCGCACGAGACGCTTGAACATCGAGGTGGCGCTGCGCACGGCGTGGTGCCAATACACGTTGCGGTACATCTGATACTTGGCGAACAGCAGCGACTCGAGCGCCGCGAGCCCCTTCTCGTGAAGCGCGAGCGTCGGTTGCCCGTCCCGCCCCGGGGCGAGCGTCAGCGACGTGAGCAGCCGGTCGACGTCGATCACCCCATAGGGCACGCCGCACATCCAGGCGTCGCGCGACAGATAGTCCAGCTTATCCACGTCGAGCGAGCCCGACACCAGGCCGGCCAGGGGCTCGCGCGCGCGGCACTGAATCAAGGGCAGCAGCCGCTGGGCCGGGGTCCCCAGCGTCCCCAGCCGTTGCGCCAGCTCGCCATCCGTCAGGTGCCGCGCCGCCAGCTCCTCGTGGTGGGGCAGGCCGGCTTCCTCGAGCGAATGCGAGAATGGGTAATGCCCGATGTCGTGCAGCAGCGCAGCGAGCTTCAGTCGGACGCGGTCCGCGGCGTCGAGCCTGACGTCGCCCGCGTCTTCGAGCTGCGACAGCGCGCGACGCGCGAGATGGTACGCGCCGAGCGCGTGCTCGAAACGGCTGTGTGTGGCGCCGGGATAGACGAGGAACGCGTGCCCCAGCTGTCGCACGTAGCGCAGCCGCTGGACCGCGGGGGTGTCGACGACGGCGAGCGCTTCGGGATCGAGCCGGATGTTGTCCCAGAGCGGGTCGCGGACGACCTCGAACCGGGTCACGGTATTTGCCTCGGCAGCGTAGCGGGACGTGAGATCATCGTGCCCCGAAGTCCGCGGCTGAAGCCGCGGCTCGGCGCTGCCGCTGAAGCGGCGTCAGTTTACTGACAGGGCCGAGCCGCGAGTTCACTCGCGACTCTTCGGAGCGGTCGACAATCCTATCCCCGCGGGCCCGCGTCCCCGACCGCGGCGTGCATCTGATCCTGGAACTGGGAAAAGTTGTCCCGGAACATCTGCGCGAGCCGGGCCGCCTGTGCGTCGTAGGCCGCCGGATCGCTCCACGTGCCGCGCGGCAGGAGCAGCCCGTCCGGCACGCCGAGGACTTGTAGCGGGACTTCCACTCCGAACACGGGGTCGGGCGTGGTGGGGATGCGGTCGAGCTTGCCGGCGAGTGCGGCGCGCACCATGGCGCGCGTCTGGCTGAGCCGGATCCGCTGGCCCACGCCGTAGGGTCCGCCCGTCCACCCCGTGTTCACGAGCCAGCACTGCACGCCATGGGCGGCGATCTTCGCGCCGAGCAGCGACGCGTAGGTGTTGGCGGTGAGGGGCAGGAAGGGTGCGCCGAAGCAAGTCGAGAACGTGGCCTTGGGCTCGGTCACGCCGCGCTCCGTGCCTGCGACCTTCGCCGTGTACCCGGACAGGAAATGGTACATCGCCTGCGCCGGCGAGAGGCGGGCGATGGGAGGCATGACCCCGTACGCGTCGCACGTCAGAAACAAAATGTGCGACGGGTGGCCGCCCGCCCCGCCCGGGACGTGGTTCGGGATGTAGTGGATGGGGTACGACGCGCGCGTGTTCTCGGTGATCTGGTCCGAGTCGAGGTCGATGGCGCGGGTCTCGGGGTCCACCACCACGTTTTCGAGCACCGTCCCGAACATGCGGGTGGTGGCGAAAATCTCGGGCTCGCCCTCGCGCGACAGCCGGATAACCTTCGCGTAGCAGCCGCCCTCGAAGTTGAAAATCCCCCGATCGGACCAGCCGTGCTCGTCGTCCCCGATGAGCGCCCGTTCCGGGTCGGCGGAGAGGGTGGTCTTGCCGGTGCCCGACAACCCGAAGAACAGCGCCACATCGCCCGCCCGGCCGAGATTGGCGGAGCAGTGCATCGAGAGCACGCCGCGTTTCGGCAGCAGGTAGTTGAGGATGCTGAACACCGATTTCTTCAGCTCGCCCGCGTAGCGCGTACCGCCGATCAGGATCGTCCGCTGGCCGAAGTGGATGACCACGAAGGTGCCCGACTTGGTGCCATGGGTCGCGGGATCGGCATGGAGCTCGGGCGCGTGCAGCACGGTCCAGGCGGGCGAGAAGCCGGCGAGGTCCGTGGGGGACGGTCGCAGGAACATGTTGTAGACGAACAGGGCGTGCCACGCGTTCGGCGTGACGAACCGGATGCCCAGGCGGTGCTCCGCGTCCGCGCCGGCGAACAAGTCCCGCACGAACAACTCCTGCCCGGCGAGGTGCGCGAGCACCGACGTCTTGAGCCGTGCATACTGATCGGCCTCGAGCGGCTGGTTCAGGCGGCTCCACCAGATCTCGTCCGCGGAGGAGGGCTCACGTACGATGAACTTGTCGTTCGGGCTGCGTCCGGTGTGTGGCGCCGTCACGGCGCAGAACGCCCCGCCCTCCGCGATCACGCCCTCGGCGCGACGCACCGCGTGCTCGTAGAGCTCGGACGGTCCAGGATTCCAGTGGACGACGCGCTCGGGCGTGAGCCCCGCAGCCTCCAGGGAGGAGGCCCGTCTGCGTTCGGCGGGGCGGGTGGCATGCGCGGTCATGCGCGCGGGCGCCGCCCGTGCTCTTGGGCGTCTACGGCGGCGATTACGGCCATATTCACAATATCGTTCACGTCGGATCCCCGCTGCAGGACATGCACGGGTTGTGCCATGCCCACCAGAATCGGACCGATCGCGTCCGCGCCGCCCACCCGGCTGAGCAGTTTGTAGCTGATGTTCGCCGCGTCGAGATTGGGAAAAATGAGCACGTTGGCTGGTCCGCGCAGCTTGGAGAAGGGGTAGGTCCTGGTCAGGATCCGCTCCACCACCGCCGTATCGGCCTGCATCTCCCCGTCCGCCTGCAGGGTGGGCTCGCGCTCCTGAAGCAGCGCCACGGCCCGCTGCACCTTCTCCGCCGCCGGGTGGCGCACCGAGCCGAAGTTCGAGAAGGAGAGCAGGGCCACGCGGGGCTCGATCCCCAGTCGGCCGACGAACTCCGCCGCCGCGGACCCGATCTCCGCGAGCGTCTCCGCGTCCGGATCGATGTTCACGGTACAGTCGGCGAAGAAGAAGGTCTGCTGCGGCAATACGAGCATGTAGATGCCGCTCACGTGCCGGCGCCCGGGCTCGGCGCCGATCACCTCGAGGGCCGGGCGCATCGCATCGGGATAGTACATGTCGACGCCGACTACCACCGCGTCGGCCTGACCGGCGCGCAGCATCAGGAGCGCGTGGTACAGCGGGTCGACCACGCGGTTGCGGGCCTCGCGCAGCGTGATGCCCTTGCGGCGGCGGCGCTCCCACAGCTCCTGGGCGAAGGTTTCGAGGTGGACGCTGCTTCGCGGGTTCGCGAGCGTGATGTCCTCGAGGGTCACCCCGGCGTCGTCCGCCTCGCGGCGGATGGCATCCGGGTCGCCGAGCAGGATCGGCTCCGCCACGCCATCGTCCGCGAGGATGCGGGAGGCCTTGAGGATCCGGGGGTCCTCACCCTCGGGAAACACGATGCGCTGCGCCGCCGTCTGAGCGCGGCTCGAGAGACCCCGCATGACCTCGCGCGCCCGCCCCAGGCGGGCGTCCAGCTCGGCGCGGTACTCGTCCACGTCGATCACCCGCCCGGCGACGCCCGAGCCCACAGCCGCCCACGCCACCGCCGGCGCGACCCACAGGAGCACGCGCGGGTCGAATGGCTTGGGGATGAGGTAGTCGGGACCGAAGCGGAGGCGCTCGATTCCATACGCGCGCATCACCGCATCCGGCACTTCTTCCTTGGCGAGCGCTGCGAGCGCCCGCGTGGCCGCCATCTCCATCTCGTCGTTGATCTTCTTGGCGCGCACGTCGAGCGCACCGCGAAAGATGAACGGGAAGCCCAGCACGTTGTTCACCTGATTCGGGTAGTCGGACCGGCCGGTCGCGATGATCGCGTCGCTGCGCGCCTGGCGGGCCTCTTCCGGCGCGATCTCGGGATTGGGATTGGCCAGCGCGAACACGATCGGCCGCCTGGCCATGCCCTTGAGCATCTCTCCAGTCACGATCCCGCCCACCGACAGACCCACGAACACGTCGGCGTCCTTCAAGGCCTCGGCGAGCGTGCGGGCTTTCCCCCGGACGGCAAAGCGGCGCTGGTACTCGTCCAGGTCGCTGCGGTCGGCATGCACCACGCCGTGCTGGTCGCACAGTGTGATGTGGTCGCGCGGCACGCCGAGCCGCACGTAGTGCTCCGCCGTGGCGATCGCCGCGGCACCCGCGCCGGCGAACACGACCTGGACGCTCCCGATGTCCTTCTTCACCAGCTCCAGCGCGTTGAGCAGTGCGGCACCCGTGATGATCGCCGTGCCGTGCTGGTCGTCGTGAAACACCGGTATCGAGAGCGTCTCGCGCAGCGTCTTTTCGATGTAGAAGCAGTCGGGGGAGCGGATGTCTTCGAGGTTGATCCCACCTACGGTCGGCTCGAGCAGCCGACAGAATCGGATCATGTCTTCGGGATCTTCCGAGCCCACCTCCAGATCGAAGACGTCGATGTCCGCGAACGCCTTGAAGAGGATCCCCTTGCCCTCCATCACCGGCTTTCCCGCGAGCGCTCCGATGTTGCCCAGGCCGAGCACCGCGGTGCCGTTGGTGACCACGGCCACGAGGTTCCCTTTGGCCGTGTAGGTGTAGGCCTCCTCCGGCCGGGCGGCGATCTCCCGGCACGGTTCGGCGACCCCCGGCGTGTAGGCGAGGGACAGGTCGCGCTGGTTCTTGAAGGGCTTGGTGGGCGAGACCTGGATCTTCCCAGGGCGGCCCTGCGCGTGGTAATCGAGGGCC
>DASQAH010000017.1:0-7642 GCA_035635835.1 Gemmatimonadales bacterium | reverse complement strand
CTCCGCGGCGAGGCCCTCGAGCCGCGGTCCGATCACTTCGTTGACGTTCTTCACCGCCTCGAGGACGCCCTTGCCACCGAAGCGCTTCTGATCGCCGTCGCGCAACTCGACCGCCTCGCGCTCGCCCGTTGAGGCCCCGCTTGGCACCGCCGCGCGACCTGCGGCGCCGCTCGACAGGGTGACGTCGGCCTCGAGCGTAGGGTTGCCCCGGCTGTCCAGAATCTCGCGCGCGCGCACCGCAATGATCGTGCTCATCGTCGCCCAACCCTAAGGGGCCGGCGGCGCCGCGTCAACGCGCGCCTTGAGGGCGACGATCTCTGCGCGGATGCGCTGGCGCAGGGTCTCCCGATCGTCGGCCGTCATCCCCGCGGTTGGCAGGGGCTGGCCGACGAGGAGCCGAATCGGCCGCGGGCGAAGCAGGTAGCGGCCCTTGGGCAGGATTTCGAAGGTGTGGTGGACGTATACCGGAACGACTGGTACCTGTGCGGCGATCGCGAGCGCGAACGGCGCGTTCTTGAACGGCAGTAGCTCGCCCGTGCGGCTGCGAGTGCCTTCGGGGAACACCACCGCCGAGAACCCCCGCCGGATGGTGCGCGCGGCGTCGTCGTACGCCTCGAAGGCGCGCGCCTTCACCGACCGGTCGATCGCGATGTGCCCCGCGGCCCGCATCGCCGCCCCCAGCAGGGGGATACGGAACAGCTCCTGCTTCGCGACGAAGCGCACTGAGCCTGGTAGCGTGGCGAACAGCGCCCAGATGTCGAACATCGAGGAGTGGTTCGATGCATACACCACCGGCCGATCGCGCGGGATGCCCTCGAGTCCTTCGGCGTGCACCGGCGTCCCTGCCCCCCAGAGGATCCACCGCGACCAGTTCCGCCCGCTCCAATCGTAGACGCCGCCGGGGCGATGCCGCACGCGCAGTACCCCTGCCACGGCCGCGGCCCCGGCGTGATACACAGTCGAGACCACCAGCACGATGTAGTACCAGAGGGAGCGGATCATCCTCCGGGGCGTGGGAAATGGTCGTACCCGCCCGGCACCGCGGCCGGGGCGCCGCGGTCGGTGAACCGCACGCCGCGCCCTCCCCCGCCCCACCCCCCCCCCGCTACGCAGGCGCCGATCCGGGTGAACGGCAGGTCGTGCACTTGCCGGAAGTTCTTGGCCTGCGGCTCCCCGAACGCTGGCGGCAGTGCGACGAGCAGCTCGTACTCCTCGCCGCTGGCCGCCGCGAGCAGCGGCTCTACGCCGAGCCAGCTCGGCACGCGTTCCAGCGCGATCTCGATCCCGATATTGGAGGCGGCTGCCAGGTGCGCGGCGTCGCCCGCCAGACCGTCGCTCAGGTCGATCATCGCGGTCGCGCCGTGGGCGGCGAGCCAGCGTCCCGCAGCGATCCGTGGCACCGGGTGCGCGAACCGCAGCATCACCTCGGGATCCGGGCGACCGCCTGCCATCAGCTCGTGCAGCGCCAGCCCAGCGCCTCCTAGAGTCCCCGTCACCCAAAGCCCATCTCCCGCGCGTGCGCCGGCCCGCCGCACCGGCCGCTCGACGGTCCCGAGCACGCACACGTCGACGAGATACTTGTCGGCTCGCACCAGGTCGCCGCCGAGCACTTTGGCCCCAACGTTGTGCACCGCGGCGCCAACGCCCTTCATGATCTCCGCCGCGTCATCCACGTCACCCGCCGGGCGTTGTCGTGGCTCTGGCACACCAAGCGAGACCAGGACGCCGAGCGGTTGTGCGCCGTCGGCGGCGAGGTCCGACAGGGCGGCGGCCGCCGCGCGCCACCCGATCTCCCGGAAGGTGAGCCAGTCCGTGCGGAAGTGGACGTCCTGCACGCTGGCGTCGATGCTCACGGCCAGGATGGTCCCGCCGAGCGGGATCAGCGCGCAGTCGTCGCCCAGGTCGCCCGCGTCGGGCCCGAGACCCGCGATAATCGCGCGGATGCGATCGAATTCGCCGCCGGGACCGAGAGGAATGTGGCCCGCCGCAGCACCGGAAGGACTCATCGGCCCAGCGCGGCCCGGCGCTCGAGACGCACCAGCCCGCTGTCGGTGGCGACCCAGAGATACCGGCCGCTAACGGCGAGGTCGCGCACCGGCGCCGGGAGGTCGCCCGGGATCTGCAAGGTCCGGAATGTGCCGCGCGGCAGCTCCCAGAACGCGAGCACCGCGCTGCCGCCCAGCCACACGCCGCCGGCGTCGCCCGTGAGGGCACTCACCTGTCCCAGACCGGCCCGGCCGCGCTGCAGCGTCCACGCGCGCGTCGCGGGGTCCCGCCACGCGAGCTGGTCGACGGTGGCGACGACGAGCGTGTCACCCACGCGGCCCAGCGCCGTGATCGGAGCGCGCAGCGCCGGCTGCGCGGCGAGCTCGGCAGGCACCAGGGGCTCGGGATCCCCCGGCGCCAGCACGGCGAGGCCCGCCGCGGATCCGACCCACAGGCTCTCCCGCACGGCTAAGAGAGCGGGCACCGCCTGATCGAAGCCGCCGATCCGCACGACGCGGTCGTCGCCGGTGATCACGGCGAGCCCGCGGGCGGTGCCGACCCAGATCCCGTCGGGCGCGGGCGCGAGGCTCAGCACGTCCTCCGACGGCAGTCCGCTCCCCAGGTCGAAGCGGCGGCTCCGGCCGGAGCCCGGGTCGATCTTCAGGAGGCCGCCGTCCGTGGCGAGCCACAGGTATTTCCCGCTGGCCAGCAGGCGGCGTGCCGCGACGTAGGTGAAGCCGGGCCCCAGCGCACCTTCCTCGGGCGAGGTCTCCGTGGCGTCATCCGTCACCCAGGTGAGGCCACGGCGTTCGCCGACGCGGGCGCTGCCGACCGTCCATACCCCGTCCGGTCCCGGTGCCACCGCATCCGCACGGGACGACAGCAGCCCGTAGCGCAGGTTCTCCCATCCGCCGGTCGCCGCGTCCACGCGTACCACGCCCGCCCCGTTGGTGCCGAAGTAGAGGTCGTTCTGCTCCGGAGTGCGGGCGGCGGCAGTGAATTGAAAGGTGCGCAGCCGCGGATCGGTGAGGATGAGGGCGCGCATTGCGTCGGCCATCGGCGTCTGCATGAGCGCCAGGCGCGGATCGAGCGGCTGAATCCGCTGGCTCGGTGGCGGCAGGGGGCGCCCCGGCTCGGGGAGGAGGCCGCCGCGTGGTAGGAACTCCCAGCGGATAGGAAGGCCGCCTTGCACATAAACGCCCGACGCCTGGTCGTTGCGATCGAGGATGAAGCTCCCCACACCACCGGCGACGAACCCGTGATCCCAGCGGCGGAGGTCGGGGTCATAGCGGTACCAGCCATCGTCGGTGCCGAGCCAGACGGCGTTGTCCACCACGTCGGCGAGAGCGGTGCGGACACGCGTTGCCGGATAACCGTCGAGCGTCGTGACAGGCAGCTGCCAGCGTCGCGCGCGGCGGTCGTAGACGACGAGCCCGTGCCGCGTCGCGGCGTAGACGAGCCACGGGGAGGCGGCGAGCGCCTGGACGAAGGAGAAGTCGGAGACGAGGACCCGCTCTTCGGGACGCCAGAAGCGGGACTGTCGGACGGTCGGGCTGTCGGACAGAACCGCGACGGCGGCGAGGAGCCACAGTCCGACCGTCCGACTGTCCGGGCGCCCGACCCGCCTCATGCCGTCTCCGGCGGTTCGAGCACGGCGAGCAGCGGCGGCCCAGGGGGCTTCGTGTCGCCCCAGGCGCGCCAGATGTCTGGCAGGGCGGCGAGGACGTCAGCGGGACGCAGGCTGCGCGCCGTCCAGGCGCGGGCCGCGAGCTCGGCGGCGCGTCCCAGCGCGTGGGCGCCGAGCGCGGCAGCGGCGACCGGCGTGGTGCCGCGTGCGAGGAAGGCGCCGATGAAGCCGGCGAGCAGGTCCCCGCTGCCGCCCGTCGCGAGCCCGGGGTTACCGCTCGCCACGACGAGGATCGGCCCGCGTAGCTCGGCGACCACCGTCGGCACGCCTTTCAGCAGCACTGTGCCGTGCACTTTCTGCGCGGCCTTGGCCACCGCGGCCCAGCGGTCGTTGGTCGCTTGGTCGGCCAGCTGGTCCCCGACCAGCGCGCGGAACTCGCCTAGGTGGGGAGTGAACACGGCCGGCCGCGTGGCCACGCTCTGAAACAGCACCAAGGCGTCGGCATCGAACACCGTCGGAACGGGACGGCGCTCGAGCACTGCGGCAAGGAACGGCCGGCGCGCCGCCTCGCGGCCCAGCCCCGGCCCGAGCACGAGGGCGTCTGCCCATTCCAGCGCTTCGCTCACTGCGGGCTCCGGATCGGGGCCGAGGGCCGATTCGACGGTGAGCAGATCGGGGAGGTTCGCCCGTGCGGCCTCGATCGCCTCCCGGCTCGCCACCAGCTTGACGAGCCCCGCGCCCGCGGCGAGGGCCGCCCGGGCCGCGTGGAGCGCGGCGCCGGTCATTCCGGGTGCGCCGCCCACCACGGTGACGCGTCCGCGGTCGCCCTTGTGCATGGTGGCCTGGAGTCGCGGCAGGTTGCGGCCCGCCCAGCCGTCGGTAACGAGCATCGGCCAGGCGGGATCGGGCGGTGGGAAACCGATATCCACGACCAGCACGCGGCCGCACCACTCGCGCGCCAGGAGATGACCGCGTCGCGGGCCTCCGAACGTCACGGTGACCTGGGCGCGCACCGGGCCGTGGGCTTCGCCGCTCGAGAGGTCGACCCCGGTGGGGCCGTCGATCGCGAAGACCGGCGCCCCAGAGGCGACGAGGCGCTCGGCGAGCGCGAGGACGTCGCCGCGCGCGGGGCCGGTCGCACCGGTGCCGAGCAGCGCGTCCACCACGACGGCCGCGGTGGGCCAGGGCTCCTCGCGTCCGAGCTCGCGCACGCCATCTACCCGCGCTAGCGCGCGGTTGTCGATCGCGTCGTCTGTCTTGGGATCGAGCGCGGCCACCGAAACGGCGATTCCGGCCGCATGGAGTGCGCGCGCGAGCACCCACCCGTCGCCGCCGTTGTTGCCCCCTCCCGCGACCACCAGCGTTCCCCGCGCGAGCACCTCCGGGAACTCGCGCACCAGCACGGCGGCGCAGGCGCGGCCCGCTGCCTCCATCAAGACGCGGCTCGGGATGCGGTATTGCGTGCGCGCGAGGGAGTCCCACGTGGCCGCCTCCGACGCCGACAGCACCGGCAACGCGTTCACAGAATCACGACTCCTCCGTACCCCACCACCTGGCTCTCGTCTCCCGTCACCCACCCCGAGTGCCGATAATCCACCACGTCGGCGCGCGAGGCGCCCAGCGCTCGCGTCGCGGCTAGCACCGTCGCGACCGGCGCGCGGCCGCACATCGAGATCCGTTCGCGGCGGCACCGCGCCAGCAGTTCGGCGCCGTCCAGCTCCCCGACCGCCGCCAGGGCGCGCGCGTCCTTGAGCTCACCAACAGCCGCCGGGTCGTAGTGGTTCAGGTCGCTCGAGGCGAGGAGCAGAACCGGCTCCGTCCAACGCCGCGCCAGCGCGGCGAGGGCATCGCCCAGAGCGTGGCAGTCCTCCCAGCGGTCCCACGCGAGGATCAGCGGCACGATGCGCACGTCGGGCCGCAACGCCACCAGGAACGGCAGCTGGACCTCGACGGCGTGTTCCCCGCGGTGGGCGTCGTGGTCGCTCGCCACGAGGGAAGACGCATCGACCAGCGCCGCGGCGAACGCGTCGTCCACTGGCACCTCGCCCAGCGGCGTCGCGAACGCTCCTGCTTCCCACAGCGACGCCCCGCCCGGCGCGTGGCAGACTCCCGTGTGGTTCGGGGCAAGGATCACGACGACGCGCGGCAGGCGCAGGCGGGCGAACACGTGCGCCGCCGTCATGCCCGAGTAGACGTACCCGGCGTGCGGCGCGACGGCGCCGCGGGCGCCGGCTGGGTGGGCGACGGGCCGCACCGCCGCCAGCAGCTCGTCTACGGCGCGCGTGAGCTCGGCCCGCGTGCCTGGATAGAAACGCCCGCTCACGGCGGGCGGACGCACCGCGCCCAAGCTTACTTCTGGCTCTGGCCGATGGTGCGACCGAAGGAGATTTCCCCGTTATCGATCCGGATGTTGAAGCCGCAGTCCGGATTTGTGCACACCCACGCCTTGTAGGTGATGGGCGCGCCGTCGCGCCCGTAATCCGACAACGGGATGAGTTTGCCTTGCTGGCACTTCCGGCAGGCCGGCCATTCCATGGCCTCCATGCGGCACCTCCCTTCCCCCTGCTCCCGCGCTAGGCCCGCTCCAGCCCGGACCACCGATAGTCGACGCCGCTACGGAACACCGCCGCAAAGTCGTAGACGCGCTCGAAATCCTCGAGCTTGTCCGTCGGCGCGCGCGCCAGGAGCCCCACGTCGATCAACAGGAACACGATGCGGCCGAGGTCTTCGGTGGAGGTGATCCCCCAGTGGCGCAGCACCGTGGGAGCGAGCAGGCCGAACTGCTCGAGCGCGAAGTCCCGGCAGGCCCATGCCAGCTCGCCGCCGGTCAGGTGACGGCGAGCGGGGAGCCGGCTCTGGGCGTATTCCAGCGTCGCGAGCACGAACAGGTAGCCGCGCTCGTGGTAGCGGCCGTCGCGCTGCTCGATGTGTGCGAACGCTTCCTGCAGCGATACGAATTCGCTCATGGGCGCGCCACCGGTTTCGCCCGGGCAGGAACGCGTAGCGCGCCGGACGGCCGTTTGACCTCCGGGTCGAGCAGGGCCAGCTCAAGCACCTGGTCCAGGGTATCCACCGGCGTGATCTCCAGCAGCTGCTTCACTTCCTCCGGCACCTCCACCAGGTCTGAATGGTTCCGCGCCGGCACGAGCACGCGGGTGACGCCGGCGCGGGCGGCCGCGGTCAGCTTCTCCTTGAGCCCGCCGATGGGGAGCACCCGCCCCCGCAGCGTCAGCTCGCCCGTCATCGCGATGTCGTGGCGCGCGGGGCGGCGGCACAGCAGCGACGCCAGCGCGGTCGCGATCGTGATTCCGGCCGAAGGACCGTCCTTCGGCACGGCGCCCGCCGGCACGTGCAGGTGGACGTCGCTCTCGGTGAAGGACTCCGGGGGGATCCCGAGGCCCACCGCTCTGGCGCGCAGCAGGCTCCAGGCCGCCTGCGCCGACTCTTTCATCACGTCCCCAAGCTGCCCGGTCAGGGTGATCTGCCCCTTGCCGGGCATCTGAATCGCTTCGATGAACATGATGTCGCCGCCCGAGGGCGTCCACGCGAGCCCGGTCGCGACGCCGACTTCCGGAGCCCGACCCGCCACCTCGCTTTGCACCGTGGGCGGCCCCGCGTACTTCTCCAGATTCTTGGGATCGATCCGCACGGCCTCGGCCTGGCCCTCAACCACCTCCAGCGCCGCCTTGCGCAACACGCCCTGAATCTCGCGCTCTAGCTGCCGCACGCCGGCTTCGCGCGTGTACTCGGCGATCAGCCGCTCCAGCGCGGGTTCGACCAGCTCGGCCCGCGCGGGTGCGAGTCCCGTCTCCCGCAGTTGGCGCGGCAGCAGGTAACGTTGCGCGATCGCGAGCTTCTCGCCGGGCGTGTACCCGGGTAAGGTGATGACCTCCATCCGGTCGAGCAAGGGGTCGGGAATCGGCCCGAGGCTGTTGGCGGTGGCGATGAACATGACGCCGGAGAGGTCGAACGGCACTTCCAAATAGTGGTCGACGAAGGTGCCGTTCTGCGCCGGGTCGAGCACCTCGA
>DASQAH010000016.1:0-4750 GCA_035635835.1 Gemmatimonadales bacterium | reverse complement strand
CGGCCGCCGGGGCGGTCTTCATCGGCGACTCGCGCCACGACCTGGAGTGCGGCCGCGCCGCGGGCGTCCTGACCGCCGCCGCCCTGTGGGGACCCTTCGGCCGCAGCGATCTCGAGGATCTGGCCCCAGATTATTGGCTGGAAGTCCCGGAGGATCTCGCGCAGTTCACGGACGACGTATAACGGAAAACGGAGCACGCGCCCTGATGCCTTTCGTCGCGTTCGAACTGGAGCGGTGGCAGAGCACCTGGGAGAACCGGGTCCGCTTCAACCTGGCGGAATCCGGCGTCCACCCGCTCTCCATCCAGGAGCTGCTCGGCCTCGCCGGCGCCTCGGCCGTGCCGCTGCTCGAGGTGCGGCTCGGCTACAGCCAGTCCAACGGCACCGACCTGCTGCGCCAGCGGATCGCCGCGCTCTACCCCGGCGCTTCCCCCGACCACGTCCTCGTCACCACCGGGAGTGCCGAAGCAAACTTTGTCGCCTGCTGGCGACTGCTGGAGCCCGGCGACAAGGTCGCGATGCTGCTCCCCAGTTACCTCCAGATCTGGGGCCAAGCGCAGAACCTCGGTGCCCAAGTCCGCGGGTTCGACTTGCACGAGGGCAACGGGTGGGAGCCGTTCCCCGAAGAGGTCCGCGCGGCCATCGCCCCGGGCACAAAGGTCGTGGTCGTCACCAACCCCCACAACCCGACGGGGCACGTCCTCTCCGACGAGGCGCGCCGCGTGATCCTCGAGCGTACCCGCGAGGTGGGTGCCTGGCTGCTCGCCGACGAGGTCTACGCCGGCGCCGAGCTGAGCGGCAGGACAACGCCCAGCTTCTGGGGAGGTTACGACAAGCTGATTTGCGTGAGCGGCCTCTCCAAGGCGTACGGCCTCCCGGGGCTGCGCATCGGCTGGCTGGTCGCGCCGCCCGACTTCGTGGCCGATAGCTGGGCCCGTCACGACTACACCACCATCGGCCCGGCGGGCGCGTCCGATCATCTGGCCGCCGTCGCCCTGGCATCGGGGGTGCGCGAGAAGATCATCGAGCGCACCCGCCGCATTCTCAACGCCAACTATCCGGTGTTCGAGGAATGGCTCAAGCGTTTCGGCGACACGTTCAGCTGGCACCCGCCCCAGGCCGGCGCCATCTGCCTCGTGAAGTACCGCCAGCGAGTCGGCGCCCTCGAGGTGGTCGAGAAGATCCGCGCCCAGCACAGCGTGCTGCTCGTCCCGGGCGAGCATTTCGGCTTGCCGCAACACATCCGCTTCGGCTTCGGCAACGAGCTCTCGGAGCTGCAGGCGGCGCTCGCCGAGACCGAGTCCGGCCTGAAACGCCTGTTCACGGACTGAGCACGATGCGGGTCGTCCCGCTGGGCGAGATCCGCGACCGCGTCACCATGGCGAGCGCGGTCGCCGCCGTGGAGCGGGGCTTCCAGGCCCTGGGCCGCGGCGAGGCCACGATCCCCGAGCCACTTGTCTTCGAGCTCCCCGAGATCCCCGCCGAGGTGCACGTGAAGGGGGCGCGCGTCCGTGGCGCTCGCCACATCGTGCTCAAGGTCGCGACCGGGTTCTACCGCAACCGCGAACGGGGCCTGCCATCGGGTGACGGGCTCTTCCTCCTGCTCGACGCGGAAACCGGTGTCCCCGACGTGCTGCTCGAAGAGCACGGCTACCTCACCGACTTGCGTACCGCCGCGGCGATCGCCCTCACGCTCCGGTACCTCGCTCCGCGCGACGCCCGCGAGGCGCTACTGGTCGGCGCCGGCGCTCTCGGCCGACTCGCGGCACGCGCCATTGTGGCCGAGCGGCCGATCGAGCGCCTCACGATCTGGAACCGCACGCCGGCGCGGGCCGAAGCGCTCGCCGGGGAGATGGCCGCCGTCGTCCCCGTGGGCGTGGTCAGGATGCTCGAGCCCGCAGTGCGACGCCACCGTCTCATCGTCACCTGCACCGCCAGCGCGACGCCTGTCGTCAAGTCTGCGTGGGTGGCGCCGGGCACGCACATTACCTCCGCCGGCACTGGCAGTCCCGAGAAGGTGGAGCTGGAGCCGGCGCTGCTCGCGCGCGCCGACAAGCTCGTCGTCGACCGACTGGTCCAGGCCGAGCGCTACGGCAACTTGCACCACGCCCTGGCCACCGGGGGGGGGGCCGTGACGAAGGCGAGGGTGTACGCGGAGTTGGGGGACCTCGCCGCGGGGCGCCTCCCGGGCCGGGAGACGGCGGACGAGATTACCGTGGCTGACCTGACGGGCGTTGGCGTACAGGACGCGGCGATCGCCCAGGCGGTCGTGGAGGCATTGGGTCTATAGTGCGCTACCGCCTTGTCGATTTCCTCGGGTTCACCCCCCTCGCGCATCGCCCGCCGCTGCCCAAGCGCTGGTGGCTCTACTGCGCTGCCGCCTACCTCGCCCCCAGCCTCGTGCTCGCCCTCATCCCGGGCGAGGATGTCCCCTACCGCGATCTCATTTGGCTCGTCACCCTCGTGCCAGCTTACATGTTATCGCTCACCTACGGTCTGCGCGGCGCCGTTGCGGGACTCGCCATGGGGACTGTGCTGTTCACCGTCGTCCAGCTCCTCGTAGCCTGGGACCTCGACGCAGAGGACTGGCGCATCACGGTGCCGATCTACGCCGCCTACGGGGCGATCGCCATTTCGGTGGGCTGGCTATCAGAGCAGCTGCACGAGTACTATGGGCGCGCCATTCAAGGCGAGCGCATCGCGGTCATCGGCCAGGTGGCCATCACCATCCGCCACGAAGTCAACAACGCGCTCGCCACGATCATGGCCGAAGGGCAGATGCTCGAGCAGCACGGCGGCGTGACAAACCCGGAGGATCTCGAGTCGTTGCACAACATGATGCTCATGACGCGCCGCATCCGGGACAGCGTGGACAAGCTGACCAAGCTGACGCAATCCCCGACGACGGAGTACGTGGCTGGGGTGAAGATGATCGACCTGGCCATGCTCTCAGGGCCGGAGGGCGCGGAGGAGGATGTAGCTCAACGCCGCGACAAACGCGGCGGCCGGGATCGTCAGTAACCACGCCCACACGATCCGCCCCGCCACGCCCCAGCGGACGGCCGAGAGCCGCTGTGAGGCGCCCACCCCCGCGATCGCGCCGGTAATCGTGTGCGTCGTACTCACCGGGATCCCGAAGTGCGACGCGATGAACAGCGTGATCGCCCCGCTCGTCTCGGCGCAGAACCCCCCGAACGGCTTCAGTTTGGTGATGCGCTGCCCCATCGTGCGGACAATCCGCCAACCGCCCGCCATCGTCCCCAGGGCGATGGCCGCGTGCGCGCTGATGATGACCCACCACGGAATCACGCTGGTCGTGGTCAGGTGCAGCGCCCGGACCGGAAAGCCGACGAAGGCCGCCTGCGCGGCTACGAGCAGGCCGACGATGATGCCCATGGTCTTCTGAGCGTCATTGGTGCCGTGGCCCAGGGAGTAGGCTGCGGCGGAGAAGAGCTGCAGCACCCGGAACGTGCGGTCCACTTTCCGGGGCAGCGAGCGCCGCAGCGCCCACGACAGGGCGACGGTGAGGAGCAGCGCGAGCGCCAGCCCCATCAGCGGCGCGACCACGATGAAGACGAGGGTCTTGATCCATCCCTTGGCGATGATCGCCGCGAAGCCCGCCTTGGCGACGGCGGCCCCGGCGTAGCCACCGATGAGCGCGTGCGACGAGGACGTCGGCAGGCCCTGCCACCAGGTGATCAGATCCCACACGATCGCCCCGAACAGCCCGCACAGGACCACGACGGGATCGACGATCGCGAGGTCGATCAGCCCCCCCCCGATGGTCTTCGCCACCGCCGTGCCGAGCCCGAAGGCCGCCACGAAGTTGAAGAACGCCGCCCACAGCACGGCGATCCCGGGCGACAGCACGCGGGTCGAGACTACCGTGGCGATGGAGTTCGCAGCGTCGTGGAAGCCGTTGATGAAGTCGAAGGTGAGCGCGACCGCGAGGATCGCGAGCACGAACCAGACGGTCGCCGACATCAGCCGTGCTTGAGGGTGATCGACTCCAGCACGTTTGCGACGTCCTCGGCCTCGTCGAGGGTCCGCTCGAGGTTGTCGTAGATCTCCTTCCACTTGATCACCTCGAGCGCGTCCTTCTCGCGCTCGAACAGCTGGCCCAGCACTTCGTTGTAGATCGCGTCCCCTTCCTCCTCGAGCTTCTTGGCCTCGACGCAGTACTTCATGACGTCGTCGCCCTGCTTGAGGCGCCGCACGCCCTCGGCCAGCACCGTCACCATCCGCTGGATCACCTCCGTCAGCTGCCGGACACCGGCGGGCGCGACGCCGAGGTGGAAGATCTGCGCCCGGCGCGCGGTCCCGTCCATCACGTCCATCACGTCGTCCAGGTCAGAGGCCAGCTGGTGGATGTCCTCGCGGTCGAGCGGCGTGATGAACGTGCGGTCGAGGCGGTTCACCACCTCGTGGGTCACCTGATCGGCCTCGTGCTCCAGCCGCTTGATCCGCTCCACGATCGGCGTACGCCGCTCCGGGGCGACATCGAACAGGTCGCGCAGCAACTGGGCCGCCTCTTTGTTGCGATCAGCGACCTGGACGAACAAATCGAAGAACTCTTCGTCACGCGGTAACAGGCGCACGGCGTACCTCGCGAAAGGGCGTTCGTCGGCGCGAAAAGATAGCGGGCCCCGTGGGGACTCACTAGGTTATCCGGGCTCCGTTCCCTCCTTCCTCCGAGGACCCGCATGGCGACCGCGCAACAGCCCCCCCCCCCCCCCCCCCCCCCCCACCCC
>DASQAH010000015.1:0-2743 GCA_035635835.1 Gemmatimonadales bacterium | reverse complement strand
GACTCGCGCTGCTTGTCCTCCCGGACTCGCGCCAGCGCCAGCGCGTTTACCTCGGGGTCGCGCCGGCTGGGGATATAGGCGGCCATGCCGCCGATGGCGTGGGCGTCGCGCTCATGGCAAGTCCGCACCAGCAGCTCGGTGTACGCGCGCATGAACGGCACCGTCATGACGACTTGCGCCCGGTCGGGCAGGACGAAGTCGGCGCGGTTTCGGAATTTCTTGATGAGGCTGAAGATGTAGTCCCACCGGCCGGCGTTCAGTCCCGCGCTGTGGTCCCGCAGCTCGTAAAGGATCTCCGCCATCTCGAAGGCTGCGAGAATCGTTTCGATCAGGACCGTGGCACGGATGGTTCCTCGGGGCAGCCCGAGCGCATTCTGCGCGAAGCAGAACACGTCGTTCCACAGCCGCGCCTCCAGGTGGGACTCGAGCTTGGGGAGGTAGAAGTAGGGACCCGACCCGCGCTCCAGCAGCGCGCGCGCGTTGTGGAAGAGGTGCAGGCCGAAATCGAACAGGCTTGCTGAGACGGGCTCGCCCGCAACCTGCACGTGTCGCTCCGGCAGATGCCAGCCGCGGGGACGGACCATCAGCGTCGCGGTGCGCTCGGCGAGCGCGTAGTGGCGACCACCCGGACTCGCGTACTCCAGGGTGCGCCGCACCGCGGCCTGCAGGTTCGCCTGCCCCTGGATCACGTTCGCCCAGGTCGGCGACAGCGCGTCCTCGAAATCCGCCATGAACACCCGGGCGCCGGAGTTCAGGGCGTTGATCATCATCTTGCGTTCGACCGGGCCCGTGATCTCGACGCGACGGTCCTGCAGGTCGGCCGGGGCGGGAGCCACTCGCCAAGCGGCGCCGCGCGCGCCCGCAGTGGAGGAGAGGAAGTCCGGCAACGCGCCTGCGTCGAGTTCTGCCTGGCGCGCGACGCGGCGCTGCAATAGGGAGGCGCGGGTAGGGCGGAACTCCTGCTCGAGTTGTGCGAGGAACTCTAGCGCCTCCGGCGTGAGCACCCCGGCCGCCGCGGGCGGAGCGTTCGCCGTGACTTTTAGTTGCTGCCGCGCCTGCACCCCCATGCCCCCTCGGGCTACAAGTTCCGGGCCAGAGAACGCGGCGCTCCCTCGCGCTCCATTCTCCTCTGGGCCCAGCGCCTCCCGGTGTTGCGAATATGCTACACCCCTCCCGCTCGGGCTACGCTCGGTCGCGATCGGGATGCGCGTGGAACACGCAGGCGGCGTACCCTAACACCTTGGGCCCCTCCTTCAGAAGACTGGGGGTGGGCATCCATCCACGGGCGAGGCGTGCTGCGAGCAGCTCATGCGGCGTGGGTGTGTGGGGCCAGACGGCGACCGCCGTCAGGGCTCCGAGTCAGGTAGTGTCGTACACCAGATGCAGCGTGTCGCGGTAGGGGACGATGACGTCGTGCGTGTACTCGTCCTGGGTCACGACCTCTGGCCAGCGTGGCGGCAGGTGGTGTGCGCGACACCAGTCCAACACGTCGCCGAGGGTGCGTTGGTCGGCAGCGAGGCGGCGCAAGGCCGCCAAGTCCTCAGCCGCCAAACCGGCGTAGTCCGAGACTTCCCTTGGATCCATGTGCTAGAACCCAGGCCGGCCACACGTGCGGAAGCTTCCACGAAAATTCTCGAGCACGTGCGAAACCTAGGCCGCCCCTGCACCACCAGCAAGAAAGGCGCATAATTTGGATAGAGGAGGACGATGGCCATGAATGAGGAGCTGAGCGGATACCTGGGGCAGATCGAGGCGGTGAAACGCGAGGGGAATGCGATTCTCGCCGGCGCGACCGACGTGCAGTTCAGCTGGCGGCCCGGCCCTGAGCGCTGGTCGATGGCCCAGTGCTTCGACCACCTCAACGTCGCAATGAGACGCACGTTTCCGGCTTTCGACCGGGCGATCGCCGACGCGCGCGACCGGGGACTCCGCGCACCGGGTCCCTTCCGCTACGGGTGGTTCTCCCGGTGGATGGTGGGTTCGATGGAGCCGCCCGTGAAGCGGCGGCAGCGAACCTTCAAGATCTTTGTGCCGGCACAGGAGGCCCCCCTCGCCGCCACGCTGGCGGAGTTCCGGACCGTGCGGGATCAGCTGGCCGACCGGGTCCGCACGGCGGACGGGCTGGACCTGAAGCGGCAGCGCGTGATCTCACCGGTGAGCCGCTTACTGCGTCTGCCGCTCGGGGCGTACTTCGCCTTCGTGATTGCCCACGACCGCCGGCACCTCTGGCAGGCCCGCAACGTGCGCGCGGCGCCGGAGTTTCCAGGCGGACCACGTGTGCATTAGACCCCTAGGCGCCGAAGGGAGGGCGGGAGAGGGTTGTAGGAATACCAGCCACGTCTGAGCGTCTAGCTGTCTGCGTGGTCAATGCTTGCCTGCTTCCCGCTCGAGCAGGGCCCTCTTCCGTTCGATCCCCCACCGATATCCTCCCAGGTCTCCGTCGCTTCTCACCACGCGATGGCAGGGGATCACGAGCGCCGTCGGGTTGCTCGCGCAGGCTTGCGCCACCGCGCGCGTTGCGCGCGGCCGCCCGATCGCCCGTGCGATGTCCGCGTACGACTGGGTCTGCCCATAGGGAATCTTGCGCAAGGCCTCCCACACTTGGCGTTGGAAGGCGGTCGCCCGGACGTCGAGGGGGAGATCGAGGTGCGGCTCGTGTCCATCCAGGTAGTGCAGGATCGTGGTCAGGGAGCGGCCCAGCTCTCCGCCATCGCGCCTGATCTCGGCTCCGGGGAACTCGCCG
>DASQAH010000014.1:0-5061 GCA_035635835.1 Gemmatimonadales bacterium | reverse complement strand
GCCGGCCAAACCCGTCGGCGCGCCGATCACAGCCGGCTTCGAGGTGAGCTGGGATGACAACTCACTCGCGTCGCTCCGGAGTCACATCGACGCGCTCGACTGGGTCGTGGCCGAATGGGGATTCGTGGGCAAGGACGTGGACAGCGTGCCGATCCGCTTCCGCGTGGATCGTCGCGTGCTGGCCGAGGCCGCTCGCGCCAAGCACCCGGTCCAGGTATTCGCCATGGTCACGAATTTCACCGGCGACGACTTCGACGCCCGCGCCCTCACCCGGCTGCTCGGCCGCCCGCGGCTCGCACGCCGCGCGATCGCGACCATCGCCGACACGCTTGCCCGCTACGACCTCGCGGGCATCACGCTCGACTTCGAGAACGTGCCGCGCCCGGCGCATCCCGCGTTGCTGCGATTCCTGCACGCCCTGAAGACCCGGCTCGCGAAGAGCCACCGCCTCGTCACGCAGGCCGTGCCGGGAGATGACGTCGAGTGGCCGCTCGAGCGCTACGGCGCCGTGGACGACTACCTGTTCCTCATGTTGTACGACGAACACGATCCCTCGGACGAGCCCGGCCCGATCTCGAGCGAGCCGTGGTTCGAGCACCACCTCGAGCGGGTGTTGCGGCTCGTGCCGGCGGCGAAGCTGATCGTCAGTCTGGGCCAGTACGGCTACGAATGGTCCGACACGACCGAGTCCGCCACCGAGCTGACGTTTCAAGACGTGATGGAGGTGGCGCGCGACCATCACGTCACGCCGGCAATGGACCGGGCGACGCTGAACCCGACCTTCGCCTGGGACGACCCGGATTCGACGAGTCACATCGTGTGGTTCCTGGACGGCGTGACGGCGTACAACCAGCTGCACCGCGCGCTGCCGCGCGGCGTCCACGGGGTGGGCGTGTGGCGCCTTGGCTCCGAGGATCCGTCGCTCTGGTCGGTGCTCGACCGCGCCGGCGTGGGCGCCAGCCCCGCTCCCCTCGACACCATCCGGATCGGCTACGACGTCGACTTCATCGGCACGGGCGAGATCCTCCGGATGGTGGCCCAGCCGACCTTGGGCCGGCGCAGCCTCGCGGTGGACGCGACGGGTACGGTGGTCGTGGACTCCGTGCTGCGCACGCCGTCCACCTATGTCATTCAGCGCTACGGACGGAAGAAGAACGCCGCCGCCCTGACGTTCGATGACGGCCCCGACCCCACCTGGACGCCGCCCATCCTCGACACGCTGGCGTCACGCGGCGCTACCGCCACCTTCTTTATCATTGGCGAGAACGCGGAGCTCCACCCGGAGTTGCTGCGCCGTGAGCTGCGCGAGGGGCATGAGATCGGCAACCACACCTTCACGCACCCGAACCTCGCGCTCGTAGGGACCCGGCTCACGCGCTACGAGCTATCGGCCACGGAGCGGCTCATCGAGGCGGTCACCAACCGTCGCACCGCGCTGTTCCGTCCTCCCTACTTCGGGGACGCCGAACCCACCACGGCCAACGAGCTCGGCCCCATCGCCATCGCCCAGGACCTGGGCTACGTAACGGTCGGACTGCGCGACGATCCCGGCGACTGGCTGCAGCCGGGCGTCGACACGATCATCAATGAGAGTCTCGCCCAGCTCGATCGCGGCAACGTTATCCTGCTGCACGACGGCGGCGGTAACCGCGCCCAGACCGTGGCGGCGCTCGGCCCACTGATCGACTCGCTCAAGGCACGCGGGTACGAGCTCACGACCGTCACGGCGCTCGCCGGCCTGACCCGCGACGAGGCGATGCCGCCTCTGCCGCGACGCGGCGCACTGACTCGCTTCGTGGAGCTCACCGCGTTCTCCCTGGTCGGTTGGGTGGAGCTGGGGTTGCGTGCGCTGTTCCTCATTGCCATGGCGCTGGGCGCCGCCCGGCTCGTCGTGTTGTTGGCCCTCGCGCTGCGGGAGCGGCGCCTCGAGCGCCGCCTGGTGAACCCCGGCTATCGCCCAGGGGTGAGCGTGGTGGTGCCCGCCTACAACGAGGAGAAGGTCATCGTGCGCACGGTGCAGTCGTTGCTGGCCCAGGAGTACCCGGGGGCGCTCGAGATCATCGTGGTGGACGACGGCTCGCCCGACCGCACCGCTGACGTGGTAACCGCGGCGTTCGAGAACAATCCGGGCATTCGCGTCCTGCGCAAGCCCAACGGCGGCAAGGCGAGTGCGCTCAACCTCGGCGTGCGGGAGGCGACGGGCGAGATCGTGGTGGCCGTGGACGCCGACACGCTGCTCGCTCCTGGAGCGATCGAGGCGCTGGTCGCGCCGCTCTCGGACGACCGCGTCGGCGCCGTGGCGGGCAACGCCAAGGTGGGCAACCGGATCAACCTGGTGACACGGTGGCAAGCTGTGGAATACATCACCAGCCAGAACCTGGATCGCCGCGCCTTCTCGCTCTTGAACTGCATCACGGTGGTGCCGGGAGCGGTGGGTGCCTGGCGGCGCGGGCTGGTGCTCGACGCGGGTGGCTTCAGCGAGCAAACGCTGGCCGAAGACCAGGACCTCACGCTCACCCTGCTGCGGCGCAAGTGGCACATCGCTTATGCGGACCAGGCGATCGCCTACACCGAGGCGCCGGATACTCTCCAAGGCCTGTCGCGTCAGCGGTTCCGGTGGAGCTTCGGTACGCTGCAGTGTGCTTGGAAGCACCGCGGCGCGCTGTTCCGCCGGCGCTACGGAACCTTGGGCTTCGTCGCCTTGCCCAACGTGTGGGTGTTCCAGCTCCTGTTCGCGTTTCTGGCGCCGGTGGCCGACCTGCTCTTCGGGTGGTCGCTCGCGACCGTGTACTGGAACAAGGTGCAGCACGGCGCCGAGTACGCGATGCAGAGCCTCCAGCAGGTGGTGCTCTATTATCTCGCGTTCCTCGCGGTCGACTGGCTGGCGGGGATCGCGGCGCTCCTCATGGAGCCGGGCGAAGAGAAGGGGCTCTCGTGGCTGGTCCTGCTGCAACGGTTCGTGTATCGCCAGGTGCTCTACTGGGCTGTCGTCAGGGCGGTGTTCGCTGCAGCGCAGGGCCGCGCCCGCGGCTGGGGCAAGCTCGTGCGCAAGGGCACCGTCGATTTGCCGCGGGCGGCATGACGCCCTCACCCGCGCTTGCCGTCCTGACGCTCGGCGTACTGCTCGCCGGACCCTTCCCCGCGTGCGCGCAGCAGGCTGAGCGTCCCAAGTGGACCGGGAGCGCGCGCGCGGCGACGGTCGTGTTCTCGGACACGACGTCGCTCGGCGCCCTGGGGGGAGTGATCGAGTACCGGCCGCTGGGGTGGCTCCGGTTCGATGTCGCACCGACGCTGGTGCGGGCGACGAGCGGCGCAACCACGACGTCGGGACTTGGGGACCTCCCGCTCGCGCTCGAGGCGTCGACTAAGCTGGCGTCACCGCTCAAGCCGGAGCTCGCGGCGAGCCTCATTGCGACCCTGCCGACGGGCCGGTCGGCGTGCGGCTTGGGCAGCGGCACGGCGAGCGTGGGGATGGAACTGGGCGTCGGGATCACCCCATCCCAACGCGTGCACCTCTCGGCCGATGCGAGCCGCAGCTTCACGGGGGCCATCACCCTTTCCTCCCTCGACCAGCCGCAGTCGACCTGGCTCGACGTCGACGGCGACGTGGACATCGCGCCACGTTGGACGCTGAGCTTGTCCGCAGGAGGGGACGTCGGTGGCACCGACTCAGCGGGGGTTGCGGCGGATCGCGAGGTGGGAACTGGTCTGAGCTACGCGCTGACCGGATCGCTCGGCCTGACCGTCGACGTGACCCATCGCGTGGCGGGGTTGGAGCCACGCTGGGGCGTGGCGGTGAGCCTTGGGACCGTCAGTACAGGACTCTCGGCGCTGAATTCGCTGTCCCCGGTGGCGCTGCAGCGGCAGCTGTTCGTCGGCGGTGGGGGCAGTAGCGGCGGCATCGGCCACGGGCGTGGCAGAGGGAGCGGCGGCGGCGGCGGAGGGACGCCCCCCCCGACGGGCACGAGCCCCTGCTGAAGTAATCTCACTCGCCGAAGTGAACGCGTCGCGTCTCCAGCTCCTGCCCCGTCGGCCGCGCCAACGACTCATATAACTCGGGCCGCCGCGCCCGCAGCCAGCGCCTGCCGGATGACATGGGCAGGACCGACGCGTCGAGATCCGCCACGACCATGTCGTCACCCAACGCCCGCGACTCCGCGATGACGTCACCATAGGAGTCGAGCACCATCGCGTTACCGGTGCGGATCTCATCGTCGTCCGGGCCGATGCCGTTGCTGAACAGCAGAAACATGCCGTTGTCGTGCGCCCGACTCGGGAGCCAGCGCATGAGCCACGCCCGACCCTTGGGCCCGCACAGCTCCGCCTCGCACGCCGCGGGATCCTTCTGGCGACGGGCCCAGACCGCGGGGTCGATCGGCTTCATGCCGCGCGGGCTCAGCGAGTTACAACCGCCCGTCTGGTGCGGCGCGAGCAGGATCTCGGCGCCCAGCAGCGCCGTGGCGCGGGCGTTCTCGACGATGTTGTTGTCGTAGCAGATCAGCACGCCCACGCGGCAACCGTGCGGCGTGTCGAACACGGTGTAGCGGTTCCCGGCGCAAATGTTCGGGTGCTCGAACACGTGCAGCTTGCGATGGACCGCCCATGCCCCATCCGGCATGGCGACGACATAGGCATTGTAGACGCCGCGATCGGGGGGGCGCCCGCTCCAGCAACCCCGCGCCGATAGTCATCCCATGTTCGCGGGACAGGTCCAGGAGGTCCCGCGTCGACGGCCCGTCGGGGACCGGCTCGGCCAGTGCCTCGAGCCCCGCGCGCGAGAGCTTGCGCACGTGCCAGTAGCCAGTGAGGCACATCTCCGGGAACGCAATCATCTCCACGCGCGCGGGGGCGGCGCGGGCGGCCTCCGTCACGAAGTGGCGGATGCGGCCGAAGTTGTACGCCTTGTCGCCCGCGGCGTGTTGGAACTGAACTGTCGCCACCCGGATGTCGCGCATAGAGCGGACCAGAGTAAAGGAGAGCCTTCGATTCGCGCAGGGTGCGCCCACGCTCCGGCGCGGCGAAGGAATTGTATCGCCGAGAGGGCGGGAGGGGCAGTTGTCA
>DASQAH010000013.1:0-3131 GCA_035635835.1 Gemmatimonadales bacterium | reverse complement strand
CCTGCGGTGGGCAGACGGTCGTGGATCCCCTGAGCAACCCGGCGACACTGTACCGGATCCCACCGTTGGCCGCGCGCGGCCATCCGCGTGCAGACCTCGTCGGCGAACTCCTGGATACTGGGTACGTTCATGGGTGCCTCGGGGCTTTGTGTGACTTCGACTGTGACTCGGACCTGCGGTTTCTGTCGGGCTCCCCCGGACTCACCCCGACTCTTCGGGTCTCACCGCCTTCCGAGATGTCTCCCGGAAACGTAACGAGCCCCCACACGTCATCCGTCCTTGCTCACGGGTCGCAGCGCGTCGCGGCCCTCGCGCACGTGACGGAGGACCTTCCGCAGCGTCGCCTCGATGCCCGCGCGTCGATCATCGTCCCACGCGGTCATGTGAAAGTCCTTCCCAAAAAGCGCACCCAGTAGAGTCGTGGCCTGCTCGAGGTGGTCACGGGCCTTGCCGATCGCGTGTTGCACGTCCGGTGACGCCTCGGGTCGGAGGCCTAACGAGTGCCTTGAGCCCGGGTTCCGCCTCCTGCAGGCCTTTGAAGAGCCACGCCGCCCACCCCGAGAGGTCTTGACCGCTCACGCGGTGATCCGGCCAGTCGGGGAGGCTGGCTAGCTGGCGTAGGAGCCGTCGCGCGCCGTCTGCGATCCGCACGTCCGTCTGCTTCTGGCGCCGCAACGCCGAGACCAGCTTCTCTAACCGGCCGCCGAGGAAACCCCAGTCCATGTTTGATAGCTTAAGACCCTTGCGTCTACCGATTTCGCCACCCCGGTGCGCTGACGCTGCTTGAACTTACGCCGTTTTCTCCGCCCCTGCACCGCTCATCGTGGGATTAATCATAGGACCACCGCCCGCGCAGTCTGGCCGGCTGGTTACGCCTGAGCCGCGACTCGCCGCGCCACGTCCCCGCCGAGATCCTGCCGATTGTCGTCGTAGACTGTGAGGGTGTGGGGTGGTGTGGCGAGCGTAGCCGACGAAGGTCAGGCGTCTCCAAGAGGTGTGCGGCACGTATGCGAGCGCGAATCGTATCTCCCTCACGAGCGTCGATCATCACCATGAGAGCTTCTTCGAAGAGGCGGTATCCGGTGCCTAGTCGTAGCGCTGTCTCCGCATCCTCCCGGGCACCGGCCGTGTCGCCAACATAGAGCCGAAAGAAGCCACGCGCTGCGAACCCGTTGTGGAAGCCGGGTCAACCACAAGCGCGCCGTCCTCCCACCGCATCGCTTCCGTAACCCTGCCCTGGAAGAAGGCGAGGATCGCAAGTCTCGACAGCGTCGCCCGGGCGACGCCACGCCGCAGGGTCCATCACGCGTGAGTCGAGGGGGCCGCGTTCCCTACGGCATCCGCCACAGCGTTGCCCCCGCAGCGTTTCGCCCGGTAGAGCGCCTGATCGGCTGCCGCAAGGAGCTGGGCTTCGGAAGTAGCCGCGCGGGGCAACTCTGCCAGGCCCCCGCTCACAGTGACCTTGCTCGAGGCGCCCGGCGCGATCTCCTCCCCGAGCGCCGCCGCCACCTCCGTGCGGATCCGCTCTGCCACCAGTCGTCCCGCCCCCGCATCAGTCTCTGGCAGGATGATCGCGAATTCGTCGCCCCCGTAGCGGCAGGCGACATCTGCGCCGCGCAGGCTGTTCCGGATCGCACCGGCGACGCGCCCGAGCACCTGATCCCCCGCCTGGTGGCCGCACCGGTCGTTCACCGCCTTGAGCTGATCGACGTCCATTAGCAACAGCGAGAGCCGAGCGCTGTAGCGCAGGCACCGAGCGACTTCCCGCTTGAGCGTCGCCGCGAAGTGATGCCGGTTGAAGAGCCCGGTGAGCGGATCGGTCACCGAACGGCGTTCGAGGACCTCGAGAGCTTCTTGTTCGACGATCGTGGGGTCGACCAGGTCGTGGCTGATATGCAGCAGGTAGTCGAGCGCCGCGACGGAAAGGCCGATATTTCGCCCGAGCCGTGAGCTGAGCTCCCGGCGGTGCGCTTCGATTGCCACCGAGCGGTCCGCGGCTTCGCGCTCGTTGAATTGCGCATAGGGGAAAAGTCGCCGGAGGGGGAGACCACCCGGCTCAGTCTCCCGCCCCGCCCTCTGTCCCGCATTGCCGACCCCGATTCGGTGACTCAGCTGGCGATGGCCTTCATCCGTGCGGCGGGGCTCAGCCCGGCGATCAATGCCCGAGCGCCGCTCCAGGCCTGCGCGCCGATCGATACCGCTCGGGCGTTCCTCGGCCCGGCTCACAGGCTTGTCCTCCCTAAGGGCGCGACGTGAGAGCTGGCTCGGATCAGCGAACCGGCAAATCCTATGCCTCGCGACTAAAGCGGAGAGGACCGAGGCTCCCTAGCGCGTTGTCGCAGGAGCGCAACACAAGAGACCGCCGCCCGCTCGCCTTGGCTCCTCCAGGCGCCGCGGTAGCGCAAGCCACACCTGTGCCCTGACCGACGCGGGGCCGGCGTACTAGTGGGGGTAAAACACTCTGGAGCAGCTGGGAGACGGGACATTCGCCGACAGGTCCATCCCGACGGCAGTGACGGGCGCCCGGACCTTTCACCGAGGTTGTGGCCGAGCCCGGCGGCTCCTGCGGACTCACCGCGGCGGGTAAGCCCAGACGGGGAGCAGACCACGTCCCCGCGATTCCTGCCGCATTCCCGCCCCTCGGTGCCGCGAAAACTAGCGGGACCGCGTACTGCTGGGGCTCGAACGGTTCGGGTCAACTCGGCAATGGCACGACGACCGAGAGCCCGACGCCCGTGGCGGTCTAGCGCCGCCCCCCGATGAACCACTCCTCCCAGCCGACTTTGTAGACCCCATTGCAGCGCGGGCAGCGCAGGCTCTGCGGGCTCCCGCCGAGCGGCGTGCGCGTCCGGCAGCTCGGGCACACCGCGTACAGCTCGCCCGGCAGCACCGGCGTGTCTCGGGCCTCGGTGGGACACGTCACGAGGGTCCAGGTGTGGGGCCGGACGGACGCGAACTGCAGCGCTCCGCGGGGCAGGCGCAGCTGCTGGGATTCGACGGCGACCACAGCGTCGCGCGACGTCAGCTTCACGACCAGGTACCACGCCCCGCGCCGCAACCCACCGGTCGCATCACCCTTCACGCGGGCCCACCGCTGTTCGGTCACCGAGCCAGCCGTCGTCGCCAGCCTG
>DASQAH010000012.1:0-11013 GCA_035635835.1 Gemmatimonadales bacterium | reverse complement strand
GGGGGGGGGGGGGGGGGGGGCGGTGGAGGGGTCTCAGTCGGCTGGCGGGTCGGCATCAGTCCGCCGCCGCCGCGCTGCCGATCGTCCGGTCTCGCTCAGCCGCGAGTCCCGCGCCGATCTTGATCGCCAGCCCGTAGAGGTGGATGAAGCCTTCGGCGTCTTTCTGGTTGTAGACGTTGTCCTTCCCGAAAGTGGCGTAAGACGGCTGGTAGAGTGCGTGGGGGCTCTCGCGGCCGGCCACCGTTATGCCCCCCTTGTAGAGCTTCAACCGGACGGTGCCGGTCACCGTTTTTTGCGTCGCCGTAACGAGGGCGTCGATCGCCTCCCGCTCGGGCGTCCACCAGCGGCCGTCGTAGACCAGGTCGGCGTAGCGCAGGGCCACTTCGTCCTTGAGCCGCAGGGTGCGGCGATCGAGCGTGAGCTGCTCCAGCTCGCGGTGCGCGGCGTACAACAGGGTGCCGCCCGGCGTCTCGTATACCCCGCGCGACTTCATCCCGACCAGCCGGTCCTCGACGACGTCGGCGCGACCGACGCCGTGCTCGCCCGCGATCTCGTTCAGCGTCTCGAGGAGCTCGACCGGCCCAAGCGGGACGTGGTCCACGCTGACTGGGTTCCCCTCCTCGAAGCCGATCTCCAGGACCACCGCCTCGTCGGGCGTGTTGAGCGGGTTCTTGGTCATCAAGAAGATGTGCTCCGGGGCCTCTTGTGCAGGGTCCTCGAGGATCCCGCCCTCGTGGGAGCAGTGCCACAGGTTGCGGTCGGTCGAGTAGGGTTGCTCGGCCGTGGCGACGACCGGGATCCCCCGCTGCTTCACGAAGGCGATGAGGTCCTCGCGGCCCTGGAACTCCCACTCCCGCCACGGGGCGATGACCTGCAGCTCCGGAGCGAGCGCGGCGTAAGTGAGCTCGAAGCGGACCTGATCGTTGCCCTTGCCGGTGCAGCCGTGCGCTACGGCCTGCGCGCCGACGCGCTGCGCCAGCGCCACCTGGTGGGCTGCAGTGACGGGCCGCGCCATGGACGTGCCGAGCAGGTAGGTCCGCCCATACACGGCGCCGGCCCGCAGAGTCGGGAAGACGAAGTCCCGGACGAATTCCTCACGCAGGTCTTCGACGACGCAATCCTGGGCGCCGGAGCGCTGGGCTTTTTCGGCGAGGCCGGCGAGCTCACGCGCGCCCTGTCCGACGTCTGCCGCGAAGCACAGCACCCGGGCACCGTAGCGCTCGCGGAGCCAGGGAACGATGGCCGAGGTGTCGAGTCCACCCGAGTAGGCTAGGACGACGAGGGGGCCCATAGCAGCTCCTGTAGGTTTATGCAGAGTGATGTATAAAAATGCATACCGCGACGGTCCGCTGTCAAGGGATCAGGCGGGCAGCCCGGCGAGCGCGCGCACCCTGGCCTGCACCCCGCGACGGGCCCGCTCGCTCCGCGCGATCACGAGGATGGCGTCGTCCCCCGCGATGGTGCCAATGATCTCACCCCAGCCCGCACCGTCCAGCGCGAGGCCCAAGGCCTGCGCGGCCCCGGTCGCCGTCTTGAGGACCAGCAACGGCCCGACGCCGTCGGCCGACACCAACATCGTGGGCAGCAACTGCTCCAGATGTGGCCGAATCTGGCTGCCCGTCTCGGGGGAGGCGTAGTGGGAGCCCCCGTCCGGAGCGCCGACCTTGGCGAGGCCAAGCTCGCGAATGTCGCGGGAGAGCGTGGCCTGCGTCACGTCGAAGCCGGCATCCTTGAGCCGCTCGCGCAGCTGTTCCTGGCTGGCGACCGTCGCCGAGCCCACGATCTTGAGGATCGCCGCGTGGCGCTGGGTTTTCATGCATCCAATCTACTGTTTATGCAGAGCGTGGACGATCCGCCCAGCGACGACCGTTAACAGGGCGTCGGACCGTCGGATCGTCGGATCGTCGCGGAGCACGGCAAGGTCGGCCGCTTTACCCACCTCCAAGGACCCGATCTCCCGCTCCCAGCCGAGCGCCCGGGCGCCTTCGATCGTCAACATCCGGAGTGCCGCTTCGCCCCGGACCCCTGCCGCTTCAGCTTCGCCCCAGAGGTCGAGCGGGCCGACGCTCACAACGGAATCGGTGCCCAGCCCGACGGGGACTCCCGCACCGCGGAGCGCCGCGAGCGGCGCCGTCCCGTGGCAGTGCACGCGGTTGGAGCGGGGACAGTGGGCGACTGCCCCAGCCGCGCCGCGCAGCAGTGCGACATCCTCGTCGCTCACCTGCACGCAGTGCACGCACAAACACCCGGTGCCGGTCGCCAAGACGCCGAGGCGGGCAAGGTAGGCGACTGGGGAGCAGCCCTGCCCTGCAACCGCGATCCCGCGGGCGCGGAGGGCATCGGCAAAGGGCCCCGCACCATCCCGCACGAACATGGCCTCCTCCTTCGATTCGGCGAGGTGGACCGCGATCGGCAGTTCCGCACGTCGGGCGTACTCGGCCACCGCTCGATAGAGCGGTGCGCTGACGCTGTAAGGCGCGTGCGGCGACACCCCGAGCCGTACCCGATCGGAGGCGAAAGGACGCAACCGCGTGATCGCCGCCTCGAGCTCGGCCAGGCTCTCCGGGCACTTCGCGGGATCAGGACCGAAGACTTCGTGGTAGACGATGCCTCGTCCACCCAGCCGCGGCAGCGCTTCCATGACCGCGCCCGTGCTCCCGGTCTCGGCGACGCAGGTGACGCCTGCGGCCCAACAGTCGCGGATTCCCTGCTCCGCCGCCCGGACGAACCCCTGCGGCGACGTCGCGTCCTTCAGCTCCCGCACACGGCGGATCCAGGGCATGAACTCGACCTCGGTGTCCTGCCCCGCGAGGTGGGTCAGCTCGAGGTGTGTGTGACAGTTCACGAGTCCCGGGACAAGGACGGCCCCGGGGAACTCGAGTGCTGCGCTGCCGGGCGGGGTAGGGACGTGGGTGCGTGGGCCGACCGCGGCGATGCGCCCGTCGCCGCCAACGAGAACGGCGCCATCCGGAATCGGTGGCGCCGTGACAGGATATACCCAGCTGGCGCCGAGGCGCAGCAACGGCGGCTCCTCGCTCAGGGGGTGAGGGCGGGGCCGAGGACGCGATGCACCGGGCATTCCTGGGTCGGCTCGGTGCCGGGGTAGAACCACTCCCAGCGGTGGAGCTTTTGCGGGCAGAACGGCGTCGCGAGGTAGCCGGTGGAGTCGTCCACCTCGCGCGGGACCAGCGAGTCGGGCCGAGTCCAGTCGGCGGGGGCGGGACGCCGGTCGTACACGTCGCGCATGAACGAAGTCCAGGCAGGGGCCACGATCTTGCCGCCGCCGGCGTTGTGCTCCATGATCGCGCGCTGGTAGTCATAGCCGACCCACATCCCGGCCACGAGCTCCGGCGTGTACCCGATGAACCAGGCGTCGGTGTACTGGTCGGTGGTGCCAGTCTTGCCGGCGGCCGGCAGCGTGAAGCCCGCTTTCCAGACCGCGGAGTAGGCGGTGCCGCGCCGGATGACGTCCTTCATCATATCCACCATCAACCAGCTGTGCTCGGGGTCCAACACCGGCTGGCGCACCACCTGTGGCTGCCAGACGATGGTGCCCTCCCTGTCCTCCACGCGGAGAATGCCTTGTGGGACCGCGCGGGTGCCGAGCGTTGCGAAGGCCGTGTAGGCGGCGATGATCTCGATCGGGCGGACGCCCTTAGCGCCGATGTGGATCGACGGATAGGGTGGCAACGGCGTGGTGATGCCGTAGCTCTTCGCCTCACCGATGACGGTCTGCTCGCCGAGCGCCATGCCGAGCTTGATCGTCGCCAGGTTGCGCGAGCCGTAGAGCGCCCGGCGCATCGGGATAGGGCCCCAGGTCGAGTCGTCGTCGTCCTTGGGCTGCCACAGGGTGCTGTCGAGCTGCAGCACCGGCGGGTTGAGGGGCGAGTCGTCCAAGATCTCCGTCACGGGGTGGCCAGCCCGGACGGCGGCCGAGTAGACGAACGGCTTGAAGGTCGAGCCCGGCTGGCGCACGGCCTGGACGATGCGGTTGTACTTGGAGTCCTCGAAGTCGCGGCCGCCGATCATGGCGCGGATGTAGCCGGTGTTCGCCTCCAGGGCGAGGAAGGCGCCCTGCAGGTACGGCGTGTAGGCTCCTTTGTCTTCGCCGTTCGCGCGGGAGGACTCGATGTAGTCGCGGTAGGTGACGGCCCCGGAGGGAAGTTTGCCGTACACGCCCGCCTCGATGGCGTCGAGCTGCGCTTGCACGGCGCGCTCGGCAGCCTGTTGCATGTCGAGATCCAGCGTCGTGTAGATGCGCAGGCCGCCCTCGTAGAGCTCCCGCCCGAACCGCGCGTCGAGCTGGCCGCGCAGCCATTCGACGAAATACGGCGCCACGTCCCCGTAGTTGGTGCGGGTGGTGGTCAGCACCAATGGGTACGCCTTCCAGTACTCGACATCCTCGGGCGCGAGAAAGCCCTGGTCGCGCATCAGGTTCAGCACGATGTTGCGCCGCCGCACCGCGCGGTCGGGGTGGGTGCGCGGGTTGTAGGTCCCGGGCGCCTTGGGGATGGCCGCCAGCGTCGCCGCCTCGGCGACGTTCAGATTGCGGGCCGACTTCCCGAAATAGATCTGGGCCGCGGCCTCAACCCCATGAGCCCCGGCCCCCAGGTCGATCTGGTTCAGGTACAGCTGGAGAATCGTGTCCTTGGGGAAGTTGCGCTCGATCTCGAGCGCGACGCGGGCCTCCTTGAGCTTGCGCGTGAGCTTCTTCTCGCGACTGATCTCGTCGGGGAAGATGTTGCGCGCCAGCTGCATCGTGATCGTCGAAAACCCCTGGCTGTAGCCGAGGGAGACGAGGTCGGCTTTGATGGCACCGAGAATGCGCCAATAGTCGATCCCGTGGTGGGCGTAAAAGCGCTTGTCTTCGGTGGCGATGAACGCCTGCCGCACTGGCGGTGGGATCTGGCTGAGCGGCACGACGGTGCGGCGCTCCAGCCCGTACTCCGCGATGAGCCGGCCGTCGGCGGCGTACACCTTCGAGGTCTGGGTCTGCCCAGCCCCTTGTACCTGGATGAGCCGCGAAATGCTGGGGCAGCGCTCCGCCGCACAAACGCGCGTCCAGGAGCCGTAGGCCAGCCCGGCGCTGTACACCGTCGCGAGCAGGGCGAAGGTGAGGATGCGCCGCCGGTTCGTGGGGTCCTGCCACCAGCGTGCGGGATTCGGCAGCGGGAGGGGCGAGGTGAGCGTGGCCATCCGACTAGAACCTAGTCGCGCCGCCGCGCGCTTGCCAGCGTGAAAGCCATCTCGTACGATTCGCCACCATGACCGATCTCCTCAAGGAACTCGAATGGCGCGGCTTCGTGCAGCAAGCGACACCGGGCCTCGATGCGCATTTGGCCAAGGGATCGGTCACCGCCTACTGCGGCTTCGATCCGACCGCGCCCAGCCTGCAGCTCGGCAATCTGATGCCGTTGATGCTGCTGCGGCACCTGCAGCTGCACGGCCATCGGCCCATCGTGCTGATGGGCGGCGGCACGGGTCTCATTGGCGATCCCTCCGGTCAGCGCAGCGAGCGGCCGCTCCTCACCCGGGACCAGCTGGGCGAGCACCTGCGACGGATGCGCGATCAGATGGCGCGCTTTCTCGACATCGGCCCCGGCGCCAGCAGCGCTCTCGTGCTCGACAACGCCAAGTGGCTCACACCGCTGCCCACCATCGACTTCCTGCGGGACGTCGGCAAGCACTTCACGGTCAACCTGATGCTGCAGAAGGAATCGGTGAAGGCACGCCTCGAGGGCGGCCTGTCCTACACCGAGTTCAGCTACATGTTGCTCCAGGCGTACGACTTCCTGCATCTGTTTCGGGAGCGCGGCTGCACCCTCCAGGTGGGCGGCAGCGATCAGTGGGGAAACATCACCGCTGGCGTGGAGCTGATCCGCCGAGTCGAGGCGGGCGAGGCGCACGGCCTTGTCGCGCCGCTCGTCACCACGGCGACCGGCCAAAAGTTCGGCAAGTCCGAGGCGGGAGCGATGTACCTGGATCCAGCGCTTACCTCGCCGTACAAGTTCTACCAGTTCTGGATGAACGTGGACGACCGTGACGTGGACTCATATCTCAAGCTATTCACCCTCAAGTCGCGGCGGGAGATCACCGAGCTCGCAGCGCTCCGAAACCAGGACGCCGCGGGGCGGGCGGCGCAGCGCGCTCTCGCCCACGAGGTGACAGCGCGCGCTCATGGTGAGGCCACTGCGCTGAGCGTAGGACGGGCCTCGGCCATGCTGTTCGGCGACTTCGACCCGCATGCCGCCGACGAGGGGACCTTCGACGTGCTCGCCCTAGAAGTGCCGACCGCCACCCTGCCCGCGGCGGATTCGCTCGGCCTGGTGGACGCGGTGATCCGCGCCGGCCTCGCGACGTCCAAGAGCGACGCCCGTCGCGCTATCGAGCAAGGGGGGATCTACGTGAACCAGGAGCGGGTGCAGGACGTGAACAAGACTCTCGAGTCGCGGGACTGGGTGGCCGGACGGAACCTGCTGTTACGGAAAGGCAAGAAGGAGTTCGCGCTGCTCCGCGTGGCCCAACGGTAGCGGCGGAGGGCTCTCATGTTCATCGGCCATTTCGCCGTCGGGCTCGCCGCCAAGCGCGCGGCGCCGCAGACCTCGCTCGGGCTGCTAATCGCCGCTCCCGTCCTTGCCGACCTCCTCTGGCCAGCCTTTCTGTTGCTCGGCTGGGAGCATGTGGGCCTCAACCCCGACGGCCCGCCGTTCCTGCGGCTCGATTTTCTCGACTATCCCTACTCGCACAGCCTCCTGATGGACTGCGTGTGGGCCGCGCTGTTCGCCGGCGGATACTATGCGGTCACGCGCTACGGGCCGGGCGCGCTCATGATCGCCATCGGCGTGGTGAGTCACTGGGTGCTGGACGTGATCACGCACGTGCCCGACATGCCGCTCACCCCGGGTGAGAGCTCAGCGAAACTCGGATTAGGTCTGTGGCACTCGGTGGCAGGGACGATGGCCGTGGAAATCGCGATGTTCGCGATCGGCAGCGCGCTGTATCTAACGTCGACGCGCGCGCGGGACGCGGTGGGACGCTACGCCGTGGGGGCGATGATCGCCGTGCTCTTCCTTTTCTATAGCATCTCAGTGAACGCACCACCGCCGCCCAACCTGCGGGCTCTGGGTATCGGGGGCCTCGTGTTCAGCTCGCTGTTCCTCGTGTGGGCTTGGTGGGGGGACCGGCACCGGGAGGTCGTGTCCGGGTCGGCGGGGGTGGCAGGGGTGGGGGGGGTGGGGAAGGTGGGGGGATAGGAACGCCGCGAGCCGGACGTTGGCCCGGGGTTAGGCCACCCCTTCCAGCACGTCGATCACCTTGTCCATCTCTTCGGCGGTGTTGTAGAAGTGGGGCGAGAGGCGGATCGCGCCCTCGCGTAACGAGCACACGATGTGCGCCCGTTTCACGGCGTGGAACGCCTCCACGGCTTTCCCCGGCGCGATGCAGACGATGGCCGAACGGTGCTTGTCCTCGCGCGGGGAGACGACGCGGACGTCGTGGGCATCGGCCCATTTGAGCAGCGGCGCGTGCAGCGCGCGCGTGAACTCGGCGATGTCGCGGATCCCAATCTCGAGCAACAGGTCCACCGATGAGGTGAATCCATAGAAGTCCTGGAACGGCAGGGTGATCAGCTCGAAGCGGCGCGCGTCGGCGCGGAAGTTGGGGTTGTATTCGGTGAGGCGGGAAAAGTCGTCCGTGCCTTCGAAGGCCATCCACCCGGTTACTGTCGGCTCGAGTCGCGGCACGAGCTCCTTGCGAACGTACACGAACCCCGATCCCCAGGGCGAGAGCAGCCACTTCTGGCCGCCGCAGGCGAGGATGTCGATGGGGGTTTCACGCACGTCGAGCACCGTGTTGCCGACCCCCTGGATGCCGTCCACCACGAGATAGGTGCCGTTGGCGCGGCACGCCGCGCCGAGGCGCTTGAGGTCAGCGCGGTACCCGTTGGAGAACTGCACGAATGAGACGGCGAGCACCCGGACGCGTGGGTCGCGCAGTCGCTCCAGCAGCGTATCCTCATCGGGCCATCCTTCGGGGCGGCACGGAGCGAGCTCGACCTCGATCCCCTCCTTCTTGAGCAGCAGCCAGGGATACACGTTCGCGGGGAACTCGCGGTCGGAGACCACGATCTTCTCGCCCGGCTGCACGTCAAGGGCGCGCGCCGCGAGGTTCAGTCCCCAGCTCGTGTTCGTGGCGAGGGCGATCTCCCCCGTGTCCGCGTTGATCAGCCGGGCGGCGGCGTCGCGCGCCGCCGCGAGCCCGGCCTGTAAATCGCGGTCGGGAAGCAAGTGCGGCGCCGTGCGCTTGGCGGTGAACGCGTCGACGACGCGGCGGGTGCGCTCGGGGATCGGGCCGATCGAGGCATTGTTGAGGTAGACCGTATCCGCGGTCCAGGGGAATTCGGCGTCGCGGAGCGCCTTGGCGCTCTCGCGCAGCGCGCGCACACGCGTGGGGTGGGACACGATCTCGGTCATGGCGCCGCGCCCCGCAGGCGCACATCCCAGGCGTCGCGCAGCCCGTCGCCGAACAGGTTGAGCCCCAGGACCGCAAGGCCGATCGCGAGCCCGGGGTAGAGGGAGACCCACGGCGCGACGCGCAGCAGGTCGCGACCTTCCGACACCATCGCGCCCCACGAGGGAGTGGGCGGTTGCGCCCCCAACCCGACAAACGAGAGGGCCGCCTCCGCCATGATGGCCCCTCCGATGCCCAGCGTCGTCGCGACCACGACCGGCGCGATCACGTTGGGCAAGAGATGGCGCGTCACAATGCGCGCATCCGACGCCCCTAGGGCGCGGGCGGCCTGCACGTACTCCAGGCCCCGCACGGCAAGGACCTGGCCGCGCACGATGCGCGCCATACCCGCCCACCCGACCACGCCGATCACCACAAAGACGAGCGGCAGGGAGGGTTTTGCGGCCGCGGCGATGGCAATCAGGAGGAGCAGCGACGGGAAAGCGAGGGTGACGTCGGCGACGCGCATCAGGGCGGCATCGATCCAGCGGCCGTAATACCCGGCCACGAGGCCCAGCGTGAGTCCGAGGATGCAGGCGATGCTCTGGCTGATGAAGCCGACCGCGAGCGAGAGCCGCGCCCCGTACAGCACGCGCGACAGGATGTCGCGGCCTTGAGCGTCCGTGCCGAGCAGAAACGCCCGCGAAGGCGGCGCGAGACTGCGGGTGAGCGCGCCGCGTAGCGGGTCGGCGGGTGCGAGCCAGGGGGCGAGCAGGGCGGCACACGCAATCAAGGCGACGATGGCTAGACCGGTTAGGGCCCAACGGTCGCGGGCAAGGCGGGACCACACGAGTGGCGCGTGCATGGGGGCTTCGACTACGTTACCCGGGACATCACCATCCCGGCAAGCGGACGCATCGCGTGAAACCCGGCACACCGTTCACACTGATTCTGGGCGGCGGCGGGATGAAGGGGGTGGCGCACGTGGGCGTCCTGCAGGCGCTCCTCGAGCGCGGCCTCCCGCCGTCGCAGATCGTGGGCTCGAGCGTCGGCTCCTTGATCGGGGCCGCGTGGGCCGCGGGCCACAGCATTCCCGAGCTGCGGGAGATGGCGATCGGCCTGCGACGCAAGGACGTGTTCGTCGTGGCCCACGCCGACATGGCCTTCAAACGCATGCGGTCTCCCGCCTTGTTCCGTCGCGAGCCGCTCGAGCACCTGATCGCGCGACTGATCGGCGACCGCACGTTCACGGAGCTCAACCTGCCCGTGATCGTGAACACGGTGGATATCAACTCGGGGATGCAGGTGTTCTGGGGCCTCACCGGGCTCGACGAGGTCCGCGTGGCCGACGCGGTGTTCGCCTCCTGTGCACTGCCCGGCTACCTGCCGCCGCGCGAGATCCGCGGCCACTTCTACGTGGACGGCGCCACGGTGGACAACCTCCCGGTGGGGGCCGCCCGCGCCCTGGGTGGCGAATGCATCCTTGCGGCGGACGTCTCGGCCTCGAGCGCCCTCCGCGCCGACACGCAGGACGAGGGCTTCGCGGCGGTGTTCGCGCGCGCCACCGAGGTCGCGATGCAGTCGCTACTCGAGCTGCGGATGCGCTCCTGGACCACGCCGCCAGTCTACTACATCCACCCCCGCGTGGAGCACATCTCGATGTTCTCGTTCGATCACCTCCGCGAGGTCGTGGAGGAGGGGTACCGGGCGACCAGCGCGGCGCTCGACCGTCCGGACGAGTGGCCCGCCGCCGGCGACGAGGGCGTCTACCCGAAGCGCCGCGTGATCGTGCGGGTGGAGCGGGAGCGCTGCATCGGGTGCGGGGCGTGCCTGGTGCAGGCGCCCCCGGGCATGTTCGTGCTGGACGCGGAGGGGAAAGCGGTGGTGACGACGCCGGAGCAGGAGTGGTCGCCGACGGGCGGGGGCTTCATCCGCCACTGCCCGACCTACGCGATTAGCGCGCGGCCGGTGGCAGCGGTCGCCGAAACGCTGCGTCGATCCGGATAAAATCCCGCGCGACGCGATCCCAATTGTAGTACGTCTCGACCGCGCGGCGTCCCGCCGCCCCCATCGCCCGCCGCCGCTCGCCGTTCTGCAACAGCGCGATGATCCCGGCCGCGACCGGTTCGGGAGCGCTCGAGTCGACGAGGATCCCCGTCTCACCGTCGCGTACCGCCTCGGGCACACCGCCCGAGCGGCCAGCCACCACGGCGAGCCCCGACGCCGACGCTTCGAGTAGCGAGATCCCGAACCCCTCGACCAGCAGATCGTGGCGGCGCGAGGCGCCGACGTACAGGTCAGCCGCGTTGTACAACGCGGGCAGATCCGTGTCCGGCACAGGACCAAGCAACCGCACCGCGTCACCGAGGCCGAGCTCAGCGATGAGCGCCTCGAGCTGCGGGCGCCGCGGCCCGACGCCGGCGACGGCATAGCGGGTCTCGGGTACAACGGCGCGCACGGCCGGGAGCGCGCGAATCGTGATATCGATCCCCTTGTGCCACTCGAGCCGCGCCACGGTGAGGAGCCAGGGCCCCCCCCCCCCCCCCCCCCCCCCCCCCCCCCCCC
>DASQAH010000011.1:0-38605 GCA_035635835.1 Gemmatimonadales bacterium | reverse complement strand
GCCTCATATCTGCTCCCCGATTCCGCCGACCGTACGACGTGCAGCGTCCTGATCCCGGCGGGGTACTGGATCATCGACCTGCTTCGAGTCCGACGGGTCGAGAGGGAGGCACAATTCCGGGAATGGCTCAAGGGGAATCTCGGGCCCTGCGCCTTCTACGCCGCCTACGGCAACCCGGGGAAGCCGGTCCGCTCCTGGCTCGCGCGGCGGAACTTCGATCTCGCGCTATACCCGGTCTGGGATACCCCGGGGCGGCCTCGGCTGTGGGGGCTCGAGGCGGATCCAGCCAGGCAACAGTGGTGGTGGGCCTGGGTGTACAACCAGTCCTTGACGGCCGTGGCGTGTCTGGCGCGCAGACCCGACGCGTGTCGTACCGCAGTACTCGAGGGGGCCGAGGGGGCCTTCGACGACTCCGTTCCCCGTGCGGTTACGCTTGGCCGATGGTGGTGGCAGAGTCAGCGGCTGGTGGCGGCAGACCGCTACCTCAGCGACATGGTGCGCGAGGTCGGTCACGATCGGTTCCTGCGCTTCTGGAGCTCCACCCTGCCGGTCGACACCGCGCTTGCGGCGGCTCTGAGCATGCCCGTTGGAGAGTGGACCGTCAGTTGGGAGCGCCGCTTCGCTCCGGCGCTTCCCCTTGGGGCCGCCGCACCGCGCAGCGCGTCCGCCCTCGCCCTGCTGCTCGCCGCCGCCGCGCTCGGCAGCGTCGCCCTCGCGGCGCGCCGGCGGCAGGTCCGATGAGACGCGCCGGCACCCTCGTCGTTATCGCGATCGTCTGCTTCGCGGTGCGGGCGCCCCTCAACGCCCAGGGAAACCGTTGGGAGCGACAGGTGTCGGACCAGCTGCAGCGGGCGGTCGCCTCGCTACACGGCCAGGGTGTCGGCCGGCCGGATTTGACTCGCGTCGCACCCCTGAACGGCGAAGAGTCAGAGTCGTTCCCGGTCACGCTCCAAGCCGGTGTCGCCTACTTCATCAGCGGGGTCTGCGACAATGACTGCACCAGCCTCCACCTGGTCCTGGCGAATGCCGCGCGCAACGAGGTCGCCGTCGATCGTGGCAGCGAGAACTATCCCATGCTGCGGTTCACGCCGCCTGTGACCATGCGGTATCGGGTCAAAGTGACGATGGCCGGCTGCCAGATGAACCCCTGTTGGTATGGGGTCGCCGTCTACCGGAAGTAGTCCAAGCCCTGGCTTTCTGCACGCAAGTTGTTTATTGTCAATGGGTCCCAACGCAGAGTAGAGTGGTAAGGGAAGTGGTCACAGGTCGTCTGGCGGTGCTTTTCGCCTCGCGGGCCAAGAGGATCCCGATCGGGATCGCCCCAGCGGAGCCCGCCGGATCACCCCGCACCGCGGCACGAGGCGCCTCGCGCCCGCCGCTGCGCCCACCCATAGGCCTCTCTCCTATGTCGGGATCGTCACCGGCGACGAACCTGACGAGCTCGTGGAATTCCGCCATGAGACCGTCGCCGCCTACAACGCGCTCGACCTGGCACGCTTCGTCGACCCCTGGTCGCTGAATAAGAGCGGCACAGTGCCGCGACGGGGACGCGCGCAGGTCCTGAGCCTGGAATTGAGCACAACCACATGAATCAACAGCCGCAAGCGCATCTGCCACGGCCGGTCCACAAAGAACCTCCTGCCCACGCGCCGAACGCGGCGCTCCTGATCGACTTCGACAACGTCACCATGGGGATCCGCTCGGATCTCCAAACCGAGCTGAAGCGACTCCTGCAGTCCGAGATCATCCGGGGGAAGGTGGCGGTCCAGCGCGCCTACGCCGACTGGCGCCGCTACCCGCAGTACATCGTCCCGCTGTCGGAGTCCTCGATCGATTTGATCTTCGCGCCGGCCTACGGGTCCAACAAGAAGAACGCGACCGACATTCGCCTCGCCATCGATGCCCTCGAGCTGGTGTTCACCAGGCCCGAGATTGGCACGTTTATCCTCCTCTCCGGCGATAGCGACTTCTCCTCGCTCGTACTCAAGCTGAAAGAGTACGGCAAGTACGTGATCGGAGTGGGGATCCGGGAGTCGTCGAGCGATCTCCTGATCCAGAATTGCGACGAGTATTACTCCTATAACGAGCTCGCTGGCTTCACCAAGGCGAGCGATGTGACCCACGAGCGGCGCGACCCCTGGGAGCTGGTCGTCGAGGCAGTCAAACAGATGACCGCCCACAACGACGTCATGCGCTCCGACCGCCTGAAGCAGGTGATGCAGGAGATCGACCCCAATTTCGACGAGAAGGACGCGGGCTTCTCGCGCTTCAGCAAGTTCGTCGTCGAGGCGGCGCACCGTGGGCTCATCGCCCTCACCCGACTCGACAACGGTCAGTACGAGATCGCTCTCGGTCCTGAAGTCTCCGACGCCGCGGCCCAGCCAGTCGGCGCCCCGGCCTCCCCGTCCTCCCCCACCCCCCCGGTGGCGGAGCGCGAGCCGCGCGGTGCGAGCCGCGGCCGCGGCCGCGGGGGCCGGAGCGGAGGCCGGGGTGGCCGAGGGGGTGGGGGCGGCGGGGGCGGTGGGGGCGGCGCGTTCGACGGCGCGGTCACCCTCATTAAACAGGCGCTCGGTCGCCTCGGTGGGGAGGAACGCCCGGTCAGCGCCGAGGAGCTGCGTGAAACGGTCAACTCGCTGCAGCCAGGCGAGCACGAGCCGTTCGAGCCCGCCCAGCTCCAGCAGGTCCTGCGCAAAGCCCACGACCGCGAGATCGTCGACCTGTCGAAGGAAGAGGACGGCGGCTACAAGGTGAAGCTGCGCGGCGAGGCGGCGCCGGCATCCATCTCCGGTCCACCAGCACTCGCCCCGCCGCCCGCCCTCGTGCCCGTCACCGAGGAGGAGGACGAGCCTCCCCAACCCGAGTCGTCGGCGCCGCCACCGCCGTATTCGTCCGGCGCTCCGGGCGCGGGAACCGTGATCCCATCCCGCAGCGCGCGGTTCCGGCGGGGCTCTAAGGGCCCGCGCCTCGCGAGCCCCTCTCCGAGCGTCCCGAAGATCGGCGTGGTCGAGGTGGACCCGAATTTCCGGCCGCGCATCGACTTGACACCGGTGAAGCCGCCCGTCACCGAGGTCCTGGGTGGCGGTGAGGCTTCGGGGCGCACCCTGGAGGGCGAGCGCGAGCCCCGCGAAGGCCGTGGCCGCGGCCGTGGCAGGCGCGGGGGGCGGGGGGGCGGAGGTGGGGGGGGGCGCAGCCGCGAGGGCAGTGACCGCGGCGGTGAGCGCCCCGACAATGGCGAGCGGGGCGGACGTGGTGAACGCAGCGGCCGGGGGCCGGGAGCGGGAGGGGGAGGGGGAGGGGGAGGAGGAGGAGGGGGGGGGAGCCGCGGTGGTCGTGGTAGGGGCGGGAATCGGCCCGAGCGCTCGGACAGCGAGCGGTTCGAGAGGCCGCAGCCACGTGTGGCCGTCGACACGTCGGGGCCACCCGCCGTTGCGCCGCCTCCAGCGCCAGCCGCCAAACCGAAGGTCGAGGATCCGGGCGGTGAATCGTTCTGGTCCAAGGTCAAGCGCGGGCTCACCGGCGGGACGTGACGGGGGTGGGGCGCGAGAGCGGGGCGGAGGGGGCCGGCCCCTCGCCGCGACGTTCTACGCGCGTCCCACGGCTGAGGTAGCGCAGCGGCTGTTAGGACAGGTGCTGGTGAGCAACGTACGTGGCCGACACACCGCCGGCCGGATCGTCGAGACCGAGGCGTACGTCGGCCCGCACGACCCCGCCTGCCACGCCTGGGGCGGTCGCCGCACCCCCCGCTGCGAATCGCTCTACGGGCCGCCGGGCACCGCGTACATCTACTTCACCTACGGGATACACTGGTGCCTCAACGCCGTCACTGAGGCGCCGGGCTTCCCGGCTGCTGTTCTGATTCGCGCCCTGGAGCCGCTCGACGGGCTCGAGACGATGCGGCGGCGGCGCGGTGGTGTCTCCGACCGGCACCTCTGCTCGGGCCCAGCGAGGTTGTGTCAAGCGCTCGGCATCACCGGTTCCCTGGACGGAGTGTCCTTGGTGCGACTGGAAGAGGCGGTGCGCATTGTATCCGGCGGGAACCGGCTCTCCACGCCATCCCGGGTTGCCGTGACGCCACGCATCGGCGTCACCCGCGCCGCCGACTGGCCATTGCGCTTCCTGCTCGAGGACTCTCCATGGGCTTCTCGCTAGGCCTGCTCCTCATGCTGCAGCAGCCACCGCCCCCTCCCTTACCCCCCGCTCTCCCTCCAGCCCCTACTCCTCCCGCCGCCATTATCGTCGACGGCCATATCGACACACCCCAGCGGATGCTTGATCGCCGCGACGACATTTCGGCGCGGCTTGCCGACGGCCACGTGGACATCCCCCGCATGAAGGCGGGTGGCCTGACGGCGGCGTTCTTCTCCATCTGGGTGGATTCGCGCTACGGACCGGGCTCAGCGTTCCGGCGGGCGCTCGACCTGATCAGCGCGGTGAAGACCTTGGCCGACAGCAACCGCGACGTGGAGCTCGCGACCAATGCGGATGCCGTGCGGGCCGCCGCCGCCCGCGGACACGTCGCAGCACTACTGGGCGTTGAAGGCGGGCACGCGATCGAGAATTCGCTTGAAAAGCTCGACTCGTTGTACGCCCTGGGCGTGCGCTACATGACGCTCACGTGGAACAATGGGAACGACTGGGCGGGATCCGCGACCGACCCGCGCCGCGCGGGCGCGCTCACCGCCTTCGGCAAACAAGTGGTGCGACGGATGAATGAGCTGGGGATGCTCGTGGATGTCTCGCACGTTTCGGACTCGACGTTCTGGGACGTGATCGCGACGTCGAGCCGGCCCGTCATCGCTTCCCATTCAGCCTGCCGCGCGCTGGCGCACCATCCGCGCAACCTCACCGACGAGCAGCTCCGGGCGCTCGCGCGGACGGGCGGCCTCGTCGGAATCGTTTTTTACCCGGTGTTCCTGGACGACCGGTTCCGACACGAATACGAGGCGCTGCGCCAGCGGTTGCGGCCGCAGACCGACTCGATCCGGGCGCGCTTCCGTGGGCGCCCGGGGGCGTCGGCCTTCGAGGTGGACAAGTTCATCGGGGAGCAGGTCGCCGGCCTCGATGTGCCGGGGATCGATCGGCTAGTGGACCACATCGAGCATGCCGTGCGCGTGGCAGGCATCGACCACGTGGGGTTGGGGAGTGACTTCGATGGAATCAGCGTGCTCCCGGTACCCATGAAAGACGCGGCGTCGCTGCCGCTGCTCGTCGCCGCACTCAGGAGCCGCGGCTACAGCGACGCCGACGTCCGAAAGATCCTCGGGGAGAACTTTTTGCGTGTCCTTAGCGGGGCCCGATGACGTCTTCTCTCGCGGAGCCGAGCGAATAGCGCACCCCCCCCATCAGCGAGTGGGTGTTGCCCTCGAGCAGAAAGCCCGAGCCTGCGGAGGTCAGGATATACTGGCCGAACACGTTCAGCCGCCGGGACAAATTGATCTGGAGGCCGCCGAGCACCCAGGCGAACGCCTTGCTGGCGGCGGCGTCCGCCAAGTCCTGGGCTCCGAAGATTTCGGAATTCGTCTTGCACGTTGAGCAATCCACGAGGGGATTGGTCACCTGCATGATGGCGAAGCCGCCCCCGACGAACGGCTCGATGTGCCGTTGCGCGGGGTGCGCGACGAGCCCGATCGATATGCGCCGCAGCCGGTTGAACGTGACGTCCCGGAAGCCGGGGCCGATGGACGAGGTGGTGGAAGCAGGGTCCGTGATGATCGCTTTCACGTCGTTGATGAAGAACGAGGTCTCGTAGCTGAACAGGAGCGAGGACCGGTGCTTCGTGATCAGCCACTGTCCGCCCACGATGGGCTCGGCCGTCGTGCTCTGGTTATTCGTCTTCACGAGGATGACGCCGCCCTGAGCGCCCCAGTACCACAGGTAGTCGCGCTCGCCAGCTCTGGCGACGTAGCCGCCGGTGCGCGGCAGGCCCGTCATGTAGGTCAGCCCTGCCGACAAGATGTCGTGACCGGTCCAATGGCCCGTCAGCTGGCTCTTCTTCCAGTCGTAGAATACCCGACCGTCGAACCGCAACCCCACGCGGTCGCTAACCATGAGCCGCAGACCGCCGCCGCCGTCCACGCCGTTCTCGGCGTAGTTGTAGGGAATTGTCGTTCCGTAGTCGATTCGCGACACCCCGCCGAGCACGTAGACCATCGCACGGTCGCCCGTGGGGAGATTGAAGACGAGGTTGAGGCTGCCGTTGTGGAACAGGTAGCTCGCGCGACCCGCCAAGGCGCTGGGGCCGAGCCAGTTGGCGTCTGCCTCTACACCGACATGGTCCGAGATGAAGTACCCGAAATGCACCCCGCCACCCACCCGGTTGGGCAACCCATACATGCGGTCAAAGCGGGTGAACGTGCCGTAGGACCCGATCTCGATCTGGTCCGAGTGCTGCCCACTCAAGGTTGCGGCCGCACACACCAGGCCCACTCCGACCATCGTCAGTACCCGCATGGGACGACTCCTCCCAGGTGACCGGAGCCCTCCAAGGGCCGAGGGCTGCCAACAGAATTGGGTCATCGAATGAGGGTCCGAAGATAAGGTGCTAGGCCGTTGTGCACAAGCATGTTAACAGGCCGAGTCGTGAAACTACTTGAAGTCCGGGTTAGCCAGGGCTCAAGTGTCGCATCAGTGTCGCTATTCTGCCAAAAGGGGTTGCTCCCCTAGTCCCCCTCAAATCAGGCCCAGCTGGCGCCCGACCTTCCGGAAGGCTCGCAGAGCGAACTCGAGATCGTCACGGCTGTGGGCGGCCGAGAGCTGGCACCGTACCCGCGCATGCCCCTGGGGTACCACCGGGTAGCCAAAGCCAGTGACGAACACCCCTTCGGCAAGCAGGAGCTCACTCATCTGGATCGCCTTGGCCGTCTCGCCTAGGATGACGGGCACGATGGGGGTGCTGCCGGGCAGCGGCTTGAACCCGAGGGCACTCAGTTGGCCGCGGAAGAACTCGGCGTTCTCACGGAGTCGCGTTACCAGCTCGGGATGTTGCTCCACGTGTCGCACCGCTGCCAACGCGCTGCCCGCGACGGTGGGCGGGAGGGCGTTGCTGAACAGCTGGGGCCGGGAGCGCTGCGTTAGGTAGTCGGTCAGGGCTGCCGCGCCGGCGATGAATCCCCCAGCCGCGCCCCCCAGCGCCTTTCCCAGGGTCGAGGTGATGATGTCTACCTGGCCGAGCAAACCGAAGTGCTCGGCGGTGCCACGGCCGGTCCTGCCCAGCACGCCGCTCGCGTGGGAGTCGTCCACGGCGACCACCGCGTCCCATTTGCGGGCCAGCGCCACGATGTCGGGCAGTCGGGCGATGTCCCCCTCCATGGAAAAGATCCCGTCGGTGAAGATCAGGCGGCGACGGGCGTGGGTCGCCGCCTTGAGCTTGTCTTCGAGGTCCGTCATGTCGGAGTGCTTGTAGACGGCCGTCTGACACTTGGTGATGGCCTTGGCGAGGCGGATGGAGTCGATGATCGAGGCGTGGTTCAATTGGTCGGAGATGACGATGTCCTGCTCGCCGAGGAGGGTAGGGCACAGGCCTTCGTTGGCGTTCCAGCAACTCACGTATGTGAGCGAGGACTCACACCCAACGAACCGGGCCAGCGCGGCCTCGAGTTCGCGGTGAATCGTAAAAGTGCCACAAATAAACCGCACGGAACCGGTGCCCGCACCGAATCGGTTTAGCGCGTCTCTGCCCGCCTGTACTACCTCGGGCAGGTTGCACAGGCCGAGATAGTTGTTAGACGACAGGATCACCACCTCGCCCCGCCCCTCCATGCGGACTCGGGGTCCCTGAGGGGAGTCGAGATGGTTGAGTCGCTTATAGACACCGTCCCGCTTGAGCTGGTCGAGCTCGGCCTGCAGCGCCCCAGTGAGGCTCATGCGATCTCCAGGATGACCTTGCCTGCGTCCCCCGACCGGATGGCTGCCAGCGCCTCGTCGATCTTGGCGAGGGGGAACTTGTGGGTCATGACGGGGCGGGGATCGAACATCCCGCTCGCAAGGAACCGGCGCATCAGGTGCCAGGTCTCATACATCTTGCGGCCGATCACTCCATAGATCGTGATCCCCTTGAAGATGACCTCGTTCGCCAAGTCCACCGGGACCTCACCCTTCGGAAGGCCCAACAGTTGCACCCGGCCGCCCATGCGGACCGACGCGAACGCTTGATGAAGCGCCGAGGGGACGCCGGACATTTCGCACACCACGTCCGCTCCGTCGTTCCCGGTCGCCTCCAGGACCTGCCGCACCACGTCCTGCTTCGTCGCGTCGATCGTCACCTGCGCCCCCATCTTTTGTGCGAGGGCGAGTCGCTTGGGATTGACGTCTGAGGCGATGACTTTGGCAGCCCCTGCCGCACGCGCGATGCCGACCGCGAAGCACCCGATCGGGCCGCACCCCACGACGAACACGTAGCTACCGGGGATATCCGCGGTGAGCACCGTGTGAAAGGCGTTGCCCATGGGGTCCATGATGGCCCCGACCTCGGTTGGGATGCCGTCGAGGGTCAGCACGTTGGTAGCGGGCATCACGATGAATTCGGCGAAGGCGCCGTCGCGGTCCACCCCGATGATGCGGGTGTTGCGGCAGATGTGGCTGTTGCCGGTGCGACACTGCAGGCAGTGCCCGCACACGATGTGGCCTTCGGCAGTCACCAGTTGACCGGTCTTGAGCTCGGCGACACCGTCGCCCACGGCGACGATCTCCCCGGCGAACTCGTGGCCCACGACTACCGGGGGGTGCATGCGGCGCTGGGCCCAGGGGTCCCAATCGGCGATGTGGAGGTCGGTGCCGCACACGCCCGCGTGGCGCACGGCGATGAGCACTTCGCCGGAGCCGGGCGACGGTTTGGGGACCGACTTCACGACCAGCCCAGGGGCGCGCTCGGCTTTCACGATCGCTTGCATCAAGACTCGGGAACCGGGAAACGGGGATGGTTCAGAAGATGGACCGCGTGAACCCGCCGTCCACCTGGAGCACGACGCCGGTAATATAGCTGGCCCGTTCCGACGCCAAGAACGCCACGGCCGCGCCGAGCTCCTCTGTTCGGCCCATCCGGCCCATCGGAATGTCCGCCACCATCTCCCGCATCACCTCCTGCGAGGCGCGGTGCTCGCGCGTGGCCCGCGTCTCGGCGAGCTCTTCGATGCGCTCGGTGGCGATGAACCCCGGACAGACCACGTTCACCGTGATGCCGTCGGCAGCGACCTCGTCGGCGAGCGACTTCGCGAAGCCGAGCACGCCTGCCCGCGCGGTGCTCGACAGGATTAGGCCGGGGAGTGGCTGCTTCGCCGCGACTGAGGCCAGGCACACGATGCGCCCCCACTGGTGTTTGCGCATCAGCGGCACGGCCGCTCGCACGAGGTGCACAGCGGAGAGGAGGTTGAGCTCGATGGCACGCTGCCAGGCGTCGCGTGGCTGGTCGCGGAACGGGCCGGCGGGCGGCCCGCTGGCGTTGCAGAACAGGATGTCGAGGCGGCCCATCTCGCGCTGGACCTGCGCCACGAGTTGCTCGGCCTGTCCGGAATCCCCGACGTCCGCTTTGAAGGGCAGGACGGCTTGACCGGTATGGGCCTCGATCTCCAGCGCGACGCGCTCCACCGCGTCTTGGTGGCGGCCGTTGACCGCGACGCGCGCGCCCTCCTGCGACAGCGCCGTCGCGACGGCGCGTCCGAGTCCGCGGGTACTGCCGCACACCAGCGCGACGCGGGTTCTCAGGCCGAGCTCCATGCGCCTCCCCCCCCCTCTCCGGGTGCGATGGACCGGGGAATCTACCGGCGGGTGGCGGAGTCGGTCAGAGGGCGAAGCCGCGCCAGCGCTTGCTCCGCCATCACAACGGAGGAGCGCAGCTCCGGGTCCACCCCCTGCCACAGCGCCAGAAACCCGGTGTAGCCTGCAATCGCGTTGGCGCGTCGGTGCTGTCGATCGGCGATCTCCCCTTGTCGCAAGCGGGCGACCGCCAGGAAAACGAAGGCTGGCTCCGCCCGGGGACAGACAGCAGTCCCCGACCCGAGTGTCGACCCGCCGCGGGTAGGCGGGGTCGCACTCGGAGACTCTGCCTCCGCGGTGCTCACAGCGCTCGGTAATCCCGAGCGCCGGCAAGAATCCCTGGGCCTGCGATTCTGGGACTACCAGCTGCGGGGCATCAGCCTGACCTGGGACAAGGACGATCATCGCGTCCACGTCATCGTGCTGAGCAAGCGTAGCGCCGGCGCGGTAACGGGTGTACGCGTCGGGGACTCGGCGGCCACGATCCAGGCCCGATGGGGGGCGCCGGCCCGCGCCCGCGAGCGCGGCCGATTCCTCGATTTCGTGCGACACGGATGGACGTGTACCGCGGAGATGAAACAGGGCATCGTCGTGGAGATCACGTTGCTGCTGGTGGGATAACAGGAACGAGGGGGCGACGCCGTTCCAGTCGCCCGCTCGTCATACTCGGTGAGGTCTACAATGCGACACTCTGTGCTTCCTCTGTTCGGCGCGCTAGCGCTGTCTTTGACCGGCGCCGCGTTGCTCGGCGCGCAACAGCTCTCCCAAGCAGCTCCCCCCGCGAGCCACTCGGACGTCTCGGTGGCCTTCCGCTTCGGCACTCCCGGCTTCGGTCTCGAGGTTGGGAAGTTGCTCACGGGTCACATCGCGGCCCGGGTGGGCGTCAACTACTATAAGATCAGCACGACGAAATCGCAGTCCGACATCAGCTACGCCGCTTCGCTCAAGCTGCACGCTCTGGCGGTTCTGATCGACCTGTACCCGGGTCAGCGCGGGGGCTTTCACTTCACTGGCGGCATCGTCACCAACCCCCTGACGATCACCGCCACCGGGCAGCCGTCCTCGGGATCCTATACGATCAACGGCAGCACCTACTCGAGCAGCCAGGTCGGGATCTTGACGGCGCAGGGGAAGTTCCCCGGTGCGAGCCCGTATCTGGGCTGGGGCTTTCGGCACGCCGGCGAGCAGCGGGAGGGCGATCAAACTCCTGTTCGACCTGGGTGCGGTGATCGGGAAGCCGACGATCTCGCTGACCGCTACCGGGGCCGCAAGCGACCCGACTCTAGCGGCCGATCTGCAAGCCCAAGCGAACAAGACCCAAGGCGACGTAGACAAGTACTTGAAGGTGTACCCGGTGTTGGCGTTCGGGCTGGCGTATCGCTTCTGAGCCGCCGCGGTGGGCGATGACCCACATCCGGCGTGAGTCGGCCGGGATCACGCGTCAGAGCGTAGCTCGGCTGCCCGCCCGTTCGATCCGCACTGCGCACACCTTGAGTTCGGCCATCTTGGCGTAAGGGTCCAGGACCGGGTTGGTGAGCAGGTTGGCGGCCGCCTCGCGGAAGTGGAACGGCACGAACACCTGGCCGCGGGCCACGCGGTCGGAGACGCGGCAGGCCGTCACCATGGAGTTGCGTCGCGAAGTCAGTCGGACGAGGTCCCCGTCGGAAACGCCGAGCTCGGCGGCATCGAGCGGATGGATCTCGACAATGGCCGTCGGCTCACGCGCGTCGAGCCCGGTGGCACGCCGCGTCATCGTGCCGGTGTGCCAGTGGTAGAGTTGGCGTCCCGTATTCATGACGAAGGGATATGCGTCGTCCGGCAGCTCCACGGGGTCGGTGTACTCGACCGGGATGAACTTCGCTTTCCCGTCCGCCGTCGGGAACCGATCGGCGAAGAGGAACGCCGTCCCGGGATGATCCGCCGTCGGCACCGGGTATTGCAGGCCCGCGCCCTCGAGGCGCCCGTACGTGACGCCGCGCCAACTCGGCGTCACCGCGCTGATTTCGCGCATCACCTCTTCGGCGGTGCGGAAGTCGGTCCGCAAGCCGAGACGCTCTGAGAGCGCGATCAGGATCTCGAGGTCCCCCCGCGCGTCGCCGGGGGGATCCACCGCCTTGCGGCCGAGCTGGATGCGCCGCTCAGTGTTGACGAACGTCCCCGTCTTCTCGGCGAAGCTCGCGCCGGGAAACACGACGTCGGCGTAGCGGGCGGTCTCGGTGAGGAACAGGTCCTGCACCGCCAGGAACTCGAGATTCTGGAACCAGTGCTCTGCGTGGGCGATGTCGGGATCGGAGATGATGGGGTTCTCGCCCATGATGTACATGCCACGCACGCCGCTCTCCGCTTTGACCACCTCCGTCACCATCAGCCCTTCCTTCAGGGAGAGCGACTCTTCCGACACGCCCCAGGTGCGGGCGTACTCGGCGCGGGTCTTGGGGTCCTTCACGGAGCGGTAGTCGGTGTAGACGAACGGGATCGCACCGACGTCGGAAGCCCCCTGGACGTTGTTCTGGCCTCGCACCGGCATCATTGCCGCGCCCCAGCGGCCGATCATTCCGCAGGCGAGCATCAGGTTGAGGAGCGAGGCGACGAGGTCGGTGCCGTTGGCGTGCTGGGTCAGGCCCATCGCCCACAGTGTGCTCGTCTTCGGTCCGCGGGCGTAGATCTCAGCCGCACGGCGGATCAGGTCGGCGGGCACGCCGGTGATTTTGGCCGCCCGCTCCGGCGTGTAGGGTTGCACTGCTGCGCGGACCGTATCGAAGTGGTGCGTGCGCTCGTTGATGAACCGCGTGTCCTCGAGCCGCTGCGCCAGGATGTGGTTCAACATCGCCGTAAACAGCGCCACGTCGGTGCCGGGCAGCATCTGCAGATGGATATGCGCGCGCGTCGCCAGCTCGATGCGGCGCGGGTCGGCGACGATCAGCGTGGCTCCCCGTTCCACAGCTCGCTTCAGGGCGGCGCCAAAGACGGGGTGCGTCTCGGTCGTGTTCGCGCCGGCGATGAAGATCACATCCGTCTCGTGCTCGACTTCGCGCATTGAGCCTGACGCCGCGGAGGTACTCAGCGCTCGCTGCATCGCCGCGACTGACGTCGAGTGGCACAGCCGTGTGCAGTGGTCCACGTTGTTCGTGCCCAGCGCGGCGCGGAACATACGCATGAGGAGATAGTTCTCCTCGTTGGAGCACTTGGCGGAGGAGAAGCACGCCAACGCGTCGCCGCCATGTTCCCGCTTGATGCGTAGCAGCTCCTGAGTGGTCAGCTCCAGAGCTTCCTCCCAGGTCGCCTCGCGGAACGGTTCGTACCATGACGGCGGTGTCGCCACCCGGTCGCGGATGTCCAGATCGATGCGCTCGAGCAGGCCCAGCTCCCGCACCGACTTCCCCGTGGCGCGGGGCGCAGTGCCGGGCTTGGATTCCTGGCCCTCCCCCTCGATCGACCGCCACGGTCCGCCGCGGCGATCCGTTCCGGTGGCGGCCTGCCAGCGCCACCGCCCGCGCTCCTTGACCCAGCCCTTGCGGATGTAGGGAGTCGTGAGCCGGTCACGGTGTTGGGGGAAATCGTAGCCGAAGCGCCCCTTGACACACGTCGAGCCTTGATTCGGCGTGTCGAGCTCGATGTCGGGAGAGGTCACTCGCGCGACCACGTTGCCAGCGACATGCAGGTCCACCTGGCACCCGACGCCACAGTACGGGCAGACCGACCGCACCACGCGCTGTGGCCGGAGGATCTGCTCCGGCGTAAAGCGCTGTTTCGGCATCACCTCGAAGATCGCCCCGGTGGGACAGACCCGGACGCACTCCCCGCACCAGGTGCAGCCGGCCCTGTCGGGGTCGCCATCGGCCCCGACGACGATCTCGGTGTGCTCACCGCGGAAGCCGACATCCAAGACGCCGACGACCTGGATATCCTCGCACGCCCGGACGCAGCGGGTGCAGAGGATACAGGTGGACATGTCGTGGCGGATCATCGGATCGCCGGGGCGCTCGTCGCCGGCCCGCAGGGGCAGGTCCCGGCCCACGACCGCGGAGGGCATGACGTCGTACTGCACGACATGGCGCTCGAACTCGTTGCGCGGACTGGCGCGGCCGCCGTTGCGCAAGTGCTCGGCCGGGTAGCGCTCCAGCAGCAGCCGCAGCACGCCCTTGCGATTCTCGATTGCGGCGTGCGACTCGGTGGTCACGCTCATCCCGTCCGCGACCTTCGTCGCGCAGGCGGGCACGAGCTTCGGTTGCCCGTCCACCGAGACGAGGCAAATGCGGCAATTGCCCACGGTCGGGAGCATCGGGTACCAGCACAGGGTGGGGATCTCGATCCCCGCGGCGCGGGCGACGTCCAGGATCGTCTGGTCGACCGTGCCGGCAAGCGGCCGGCCGTTGATAGTGACCGTAGGCATGAAGAATAAGTACCCCGTCCCGCGAGGCTTGCAAAGGGCGGCCGGACAGGCAGGTTCCAGTCGTGCTCAACGCGATGCTGGCGGTGCTGCTTTCGCTCCAGGTCTCCGACACCTCGGTGCGATTCACTGGTTTCGTGGTGGCGAGCGGCTCCGGCGATTCCGCGAAGCCGCAGCTCAGGCTCGCCTTTCCGCTCACCACCAAAACGGGACCCGTGAATGCCCTGACCCTGCCTGGGGACTTGAAGCAGTGGTCGTGGTACATGAACCGGTACATGGAGGCGGTGGGTCGCCTGCTTCTGCCCGCGACGCTGGACTCCCCTCGGTTGCGGGAAGTGCGGCCGCCTGGAGAGGCGCGCAAGGAGGTCGATCCGAGTTACACACAGCATGCGACCGTCACGCTCGCTGTCGTCCCGAACCGCATCGTCTGGCGGGACAGCGCCGGCCATCCGACCGGCGTCATGGCCGCGGCCTACTACACGGTCCGGAACAAGGGCGACACGCGGCTAGTGTTTCTGTTCTCCTCGACCGACATCCTCTGCCTTGCGGTGAGCCACGCCGGCAGCGGCGATGCGCAGTGGCGAGACGCGTGGCGACCTCCCAAGCCGATGGATCGCGTCGAGGTACAGATGGCGAGCGCGGTGCGATATCTCGCCCCCATTCCGGAGGTCGCCGCGCCAACCCCCGGGCGCTACACGGCGCGAGCCTCGCTGTGCGGCGTCCCCGACTACTCGGTCACAACGGAGTTCGAGGTGGTCGAACGACGACCGTGAGAGCCGTCGCGCCGTGACTGGAGCGCCGAGCTAGAAAGCCAACGGGGCCGACATCAAGTCGGCCCCGCGCGTGTTCACGGACTCTCAGCAGGACGGCTCAGCCCAGATTCCGATCAATCGGCAGATGCTGATGCGGATGATCGTCCTCGTCTCCGTCGGCGCACCAGACATACGCCCAGATCTTCGCGGGCCGCAGCGCCTGCTGGCCGGCGCGCAGGATGATCCCCAGAGGTTCGTGGTCGAGTATGAGCGGCAGACTGGTCATGGCGATCTTCCGAGTTCCGTTATCCCTCACTCCTAAGCAAGGCTCCTGCCACACCTCCTAACCGGCCAACACCTTGAGGGATAACGGATTAGGGAAGACGCCGCGTGATGGGGATGTCTGCAGTGTTCAGTCTGACACGTTCGCCCGCGTGTCTGCGTGACGCGCTGGCTTCGTCGCCGTGAATCCGCCACCCCCGCCACCCCGCTTGGCGCGCTTCTGTGGCTCGAATTCCCACCCGCGGTACGCGGACCGGAGTGATTCGGCGGCCAGCGGTATGACCTCGCGCTGGAGGTTCCCCGGGCCACCCGTGGGAAGGATGACGTGCAGCCCGCCGGGACGGGTGCGCCCCTGCAGGTCGGCGATCAGTGCGCGTCGGTCCCGGAGGCGGGCCGGCGCGAGCGCGACGGGGTCGAGCACGACGAGCGTGGACAGAAGGTCTGGCACCCAGGTGCCAAATTGGATCACGAGCGCCTGAAACCGGCCGGCGAGCTGCTCGCTCACCGCGCGGCTCTCCGCGCTCTCTACGGCGCCGAGGTCCTGGTCGAGCAGCAAGACTTGAGCGTCGTGGGCGGCGAGGAAAAGCGCAACCGGCAACGCCGCGGCCCCGACCACGACTGCGAGATCGCCAGGCTCGAGCAGTGGCGCGAGTCGGGCCATCGAGCTGTCGGGGTCGAGTCCCCAGTGGGTCGGCTGGCGCTGCGCCTCGCGCAGCCGGCGGTGCTTCTGGCGCCAGCGGCCGAACGCCGGCAGGCGCAGCCGTCGCGCGATGATGCGATCCACATGCTCGAGCAGGAGGACTTCGGTGAGTAGGTACTGATCCTGGGCGCTCGCTTCGAGCTCTCGCACCGCCTCATCCCCGATCTCCAGTAGCTCCTCGCGGGGCAGAGTGTCCTTGTACTCCTCGATCCGCTGCAGGATGAACTCCTGGTATTCCTGTCGGAGAGAGCGGGGCGCCCGGCGGGTCGGAGGGCCGTCATGGGGACGGGGAGAGGGGCGATCCTCCTGCGGCAGCGTCGTCAACACGGCTCGATGTGCACCGTGACTTCGTGCAGTTGCAGGTCGCGCTTGAGTCGCTCTTCCACCTGGTCAGCGATCACGTGTGCCGCCTCGACATTGGCGTTGCGGTCCACGGCGATGGTGACTTCGGCATAGCGCAGGTCGATCGGGCCGCGCGAGCGGATGCCGTAGGCACTCTTCACGCCGGCCACCGCTCGTGCGGTCTCCTGAATGCTGCTCGTGGGGACGGCTTGCTGGTCGACCAGCACCGGCACCGTGCGGACGACGATCCGGTAGGCGATGCGGATGATCGCGACGGCCACGCCGATGGCGACCGCCGGATCCACCCACCAGACTCCCTGCCGGGCGAACAGCACGCCGCCGAGCACGCCGACGGTGATGAGGAAGTCGGCACGTGTGTGCGCGGCGTCGACAAGCAGCAGCTCGCTGCCCAGCGCGGTGCCGGCGCGACGCTCGGTCCAGGCGACGAGGCCGTTGACGCCGAGTGTGCCGGCCAGCACTGCCAGCTGCAGGTCGGTCACCGGGCCTCCCCGCGGGGGGGAAGGGGGACCGGCGAACAGCTGGTTCACGCTGCCGCGCACCAACTCGAAGCAGGTGATGGAAAGGAACCCCACGATGGCGAGCGCCCCCAGCGTCTCGAACTTGCCATGGCCGTAGGGGTGCTCCTCGTCCGGCTCCTTGGAGGCGACGCGGACGACGGTCAGCGCCAGGACATTGTTCAGGGTGTCGACGGCGGCGTCGAGTGCGCCGCCCAGGATGGCCATGGATCCGGAAATGATGCCGATCAGCAACCGGACCCCGAGGACCGCCAGGTTGGCGACCAGAATGACGACCAGGACTCGGCGTACGCGTGCTGCCCGATCCGGACTCGGGGACGTTGAGGGCGCCATGGAAGCAACCTTGTAAAGGCGGCCCGTTCAGTCAATGGCTTGCAAGAGCGCTCCCTTCAGGTATCCCGTCTCCGGCACGTTCAACAGTTCGGGGTGGTCTCGAGCGGCACCGACCCAGGCAAGGGCCTGCAGGCTGCGGCCGCTGTCGCGGGCCGCGTCGGCCAGCATCGCGGCGAATAGGTGTCGGTGGACGTGGTAGGAGCAGGAGCAGGTGAATAGGATGCCGCCCGGGGTGAGGAGCCGCATCGCTCGCAGGTTGATCTCCTTGTAGGCTGCGAGGGCGCGCGGGACGTTGTCCTTGGTCTTCGCGAAGGCCGGCGGGTCGAGGACAATGGTGTCGTAGGCTTCACCCTCCCGTTCCAGCTCGCGCAACAGGTCAAAGGCGTTCGCCTCCCGCCACACGATGTTAGCCAGGCCGTTGAGCGCCGCGTTGTCCTGGCCCCGCGCCAGGGCATCGGCGCTCCCGTCCACTGCCGTGACCTCTCGGGCCCGACGCGCCAGATGCAGGGCGAAGGAGCCGTGGTAGGTAAACAGGTCGAGGGCGCGGCCGCCGGGCCGTGTGTGCGCGCCGACCAGGGCACGGTTCTCGCGCTGGTCGAGGAACGCGCCGGTCTTCTGTCCACCGTGTGGCGCGGCGAGGTAGCGCACGCCGTGCTCGCTCACCTCGACGGTTTCCGGCACGGTGCCGAACGCGGTGACCACCTCGAGAGCCAGGCCTTCGTGGCGGCGGATCGTCGCGTCGTGGCGTAGCAGGATGCCCTCGGGATGGGGTCGCAGCGCCTCGACTAGGGCGGCCACGACGTCGTCGCGGACGGACTCCAGCCCGGCCGACAAGAGTTGGGCGACGACGGAGGAGCCGTAACGGTCCACGATCAAGGACGGCAGCCCGTCGCCCTCGGCGTGCACCACGCGCCACGCAGTTGCCGGAATCCCTTCGCGGCGGGCGGCGGCCGCGGCGATGCGAGACCGCCACCAGGCCGCGTCGATCGGCTCGCTCTTGGTCGAAAGCAGGCGCAGCCGGATCTCGGATTTGGGCGAATACAGCGCCTGGCCCAGAAACTTGCCCCGGCGGTCGGTCACCGGGACGATACCCGGCTCTCCCTTCGGTTCCTCGGCGACATCGCTCCGGTAGATCCACGGGTGGCCGGCGCGCCACCGTGCGGCCCCTTTGGCGGTTACGCTCACCGGGACGCGGTCCGATGGTCCGACTCTCAGACCGTCCGACACTAGCGGTCCGGCCGCAGCTTGGCCGCCTCGCGCAGATACATATGTTTCAGCCCGCCCGGCGGATGGGTCGTGTAGAAGTGCAGCAGCACGCGGATGCAGCGCGGCAAGCCGCCGGGGGGAGGCACGGCGACCTCGCTCGCCCCCAGCAGGGGGACTCCGCTCCAGCCGAGCAAGCGCGCCGCGCGCGCCGGGTACTCGGCGGTGAGATCGGGGGAGGAAGTGAAGATGGCGCTCTCGACCTCCTCGGGCCGGAAGCCGTTGGCCGTCTGCAGCGCGCGCAGCAGTTCGGCCGTCGCGTCCAGAATCGCTTCGCTCGTGTTGGCGGTTGCGGTGGTCGCGCCCCGCAATCCGCGCAGGATCTTGCTCATGGGCCTCACTGACGACTTGCGGTTGATGGTGCTCACGGACGCCCCGCTTCTCAAGGGGCGCGACGTCGTGGACGTGTGCCGCCGCGCGGTCGCCGGTGGCGCCACGGCGATCCAGGTGCGTTACAAAGGGGCGCCCTCCAGCGAAATCGTCCTCATAGTGCGAGCGCTGGTCGGGGCGCTCTCCGTGCCTGTGCTCGTCAACGACCGCGTCGATGTAGCGCTCGCCGCCGGCGCCGCCGGGGCCCACCTCGGTCAGAACGACCCCCCGCTCGACGTGCTGCGCCCCCACGTCCCCGCAGGATTCGTCCTGGGGGTGTCGGTCGGATCCCTTGCCGAGGCGGACCGCGTGCAGGCGTGGCCGGCCGACTACTGGAGTGTCGGGCCGTGCTATCGGACGGCTAACAAGCCCGACGCAGGTACGCCCCTGGGGGACCTGGGCTTTGCCACCGTGGCGCGCCGTGCGCCGACGGGCGTCCCGGTCATCGCGATCGGCGGCATCACCGCGACCACTGCCGGGGCGCTGGCACGGGCCGGCGCCGCCGGCATCGCAGTGATCGGAGCGGTGCTCGGCGCTAGTGACCCCGAGGCCGCAGCGCGCGCGCTGCGGTCCGCATTCGGTGCACCGCCCGGATCGCCGCCTGGTGCTCGGCGAACGTGACCGAAAAGATGTGCTTGCCGTCCGGCTGCGCGACGAAGTACAGGAACGGCACTTGGGCGGGGTAGAGCGCCGCCCGCACGCTGGCGGTGTCCGGCTGGCCGATCGGGCCCGGCGGCAGCCCCGCGTGCAGATAAGTGTTGTAGGGAGAGCGGATGCGCAGGTTCTTGTCGTAGACGCGCTTCAGGCGGCGGCCGTAGGCGTAGATCACCGTTGGGTCGGCATCGAGTTTCATGCCGCGTTTCAGGCGGTTGCGATACACCGCGGAGACGTACTCGCGATCTGGCGCGTAGCGCACTTCGGCCTCAATGATCGAAGCCAGCGTCACCAGTTGCGCGCGGGACCAGCCCAGCGAGTCGAGTCGCGCTTGCCACTCCGGGCTCCAGTACGCGAGGAAGCGGTCGGTCATCATTCGTACCACCTCCCGAGCGGTGGGATGAACGCGCACGAGGTAGGTGGTGGGATAGAGGAATCCTTCCGCCGACGTCGCGCCGGGCCCGAGCCCTAGCTTGGCCAGGAGCGCCGGGTCGCGAGCCGCGGCTAGCAGGGAGTCGCGCGGCACGCCGAGTTGGATCCGCGCGTGGTCGGCGACCTCCGTGAGCATCAAGCCCTCTGGGAGGGTGAAGCGCGCGAGCGCGCCGCGTCCCCTGCGCAGCGCGTCGACGACCTCCGCCCAGCGCTCACCGGTGCGGAAGCCGTATACGCCGCTCTTCAGTCCGCTACCCAGCCCGCGCACCCGGGCGTAGGCGCCGAACAGCCAGGGCGAGCGGATGACATTGCGTGCGGCGAGGGAATCGATCGCGGCCTCGAGCGTCGCGCCGCGGGGGATGGTCACGACCACAGTGTCCGCGTCCCCAGCGAGCGGCCCACCGCCGCCGCACGAGATCAGGAGGCCTACGGCGAGACTGCGGATTGCGGATTTCAGAAGACGGATTGGGCGCCCGACCTGGGAATCGACAACGGCCAATCCGCGATCCGGAATCGGTGTCATACCGCGGAGCCCCGCTTGGCATCCAGATAGTGCTGCAGCAGCAGCGTGGCGGCGAGGGCGTCGACGTCGGCCGCGCGCCCACGGATCTTGCCGCCCATCTCGTGGATGGCCTGCCGCACGCGCGCCGTGGTCATGCGTTCGTCCCACAGCTCGACGGGTCGTCCCGAGCGTCGAGCGATGTCTTCGGCAAGCGCCCGGGCGGCAAGGGCGGCTTCCCCTTCAGCGCCATGCTCGTCGAGCGGCAGCCCGACTACCACGCCAACCACCCGCCGGGCGTCCAGATAGGCGAGCAACTGGGACATGGGGAACCGCTTCCCGGCACGTCGGGTGAGGGTCGCGAGCGGTTGGGCTAGGATCTGGGACTCATCGCTCAACGCCACCCCGATGCGCCGCTCGCCCCAGTCCACACCCAGCAACCGACCCGCCCTCGGACGGTCGGATGCTCGAGCGGTCGGCCGGGAAGGCGATTGGTCGGGAGCAGTCAAGGTCCGTCAGTCAGACGGTCCGACGCCTCACCCTTGGGACATGGTCGCGAAGAACTCCAGGTTCACCTTGGTCCGCTTCATCCGCTCCAGGAGGAATTCGATCGCCTCGACCGGTGGCATATCGGCGAGGAAGTTGCGCAGCAGGTAGATCTTGTTGAGTTCTTCCTTGGCGAGCAGCAGCTCTTCCTTGCGCGTCGATGAGCGCTGCACGTCGATCGCGGGGTAGACGCGCCGGTCGGCGATGCGACGGTCGAGGATCACCTCCATGTTGCCCGTACCCTTGAACTCCTCGAAGATGACCTCGTCCATGCGCGAGCCGGTGTCGATCAACGCGGTGGCGATGATCGTGAGCGAGCCACCCCCTTCGATGTTGCGCGCGGCGCCGAAGAAGCGCTTGGGCTTCTGCAAGGCGTTGGCATCCACACCGCCGGAGAGGATTTTGCCCGAATGCGGCACCACCACGTTGTGCGCCCGGCCCAGCCGCGTGATCGAATCGAGCAGGATCACGACGTCCTTGCCGTGCTCCACCATCCGCTTGGCCTTCTCGATCACCATGTCGGCAACCTGCACGTGGCGGTCGGCGGGTTCGTCAAACGTGGAGGAGATCACCTCGGCCCCTTTGACGTTCTCCTCCATATCGGTGACCTCTTCGGGTCGCTCGTCGATGAGCAACACAATGAGGTAGACCTCGGGGTGGTTCTCGATAATGGAGTTGGCGAGCTTCTGCATCAGGATCGTCTTGCCGGCTTTGGGCGGCGACACGATCAGACCGCGCTGTCCCTTGCCGATGGGACACAAGATGTCCATCACGCGCATCGATAGGTCACCATCCTTGCGTTCGAGCCGGATGCGCTGCTCAGGATAGCGCGGGCGCAGGTTGTCGAACGCGACCCGATGCTTGGCCTTCTCGGGCTCGTCCCCGTTGACGACTTCGACCTTCAGCAGCGCGAGATAGCGCTCCCCTTCTTTCGGTGGTCGCACCTGGCCCATGATGGTGTCGCCGGTGCGCAAGTCGAAGCGCTTGATCTGACTGGGCGAGACATAGATGTCGTCGGGCCCGTACAGGTAATTCCAGTCCGGACTGCGCAGGAAGCCGTAGCCCTCGGGAAGGATTTCGAGCACGCCCTCCCCGCGCAGCACGGTGTCGGTGTCAAGGAGAGACTGTTCGATGCGGAAGATGAGGTCCTGCTTGCGGAGCCCACTGTAGTTGGTGATGTTCAGGCTCTCGGCCATCGCGTGCAGTTCCGCGACGGACTTCCTCTTCAGTTCAGCGATGTCCACGTGTGCTTCGGCTCCAGTATGGCGGGAAGGCCCCGGCTCGGGGGAGTGAACGCGGTGAAGGTGGAATCTTGGGAATGCGGAGACGTGCGAAGGTCTATAGTAGGCCGCCCCTTCCTCTGCGTCAAGCACACGCGTGGACCTGAGCCAGTTCCTGCTCGCATGGCGGACGACCCCCCTGCGAGACCGGGAAGTCGTTGATGCGCTTGTACATCCGGCACACGCGGGCCCGTCCCGGGAGCTGGCTCGGGCGCTGGCCCAGTGGCCCGGCATCTACTACTGGGCCGACGAGCCGGATGGGCGCCACCTTGTCCTGACCCGCGCAGCGCCGTCCCGGCCACGCGAGCGCTGGGTGCTGCACGCCGTGCTCCTCCTCGCGACACTGTACACCGTCACCTTCGCCGGCGCCGTCATGGTGGGGACGGTTCCCTACGATGGATACTGGACCTTCTTCCTGCGGGGCGTCCCGGCCACGGTGGGGTTCTGGCGCGCGTGGTCGTCTGGACTGGTGTTCTCGCTCCCGCTCCTCACGATCCTGCTGTGCCACGAGCTCGGGCACTACATCACGGCGCGCCGCTACCTGCTCGACGTCTCCCCGCCCTACTTCATCCCCCTCCCGCTCGTGCCGTCGTTCATCGGAACGATGGGCGCGTTCATCCGGCTGCGGACCCTCCTATCGGATCGGCGCCAGCTGTTCGATGTGGGCCTCGCCGGTCCGATCGCGGGGTTTCTCGTGGCGCTGCCCGTGCTGGCGGTCGGCCTCGCGCGCAGCCATGTGCTCCCGTTCGAGCAGGACCTGCACGGGATGGTGCTCTTCTTCGGCCGCGAGCCGGCGACGGTGCTCGGGGACTCGGCGATCACTTGGCTGGTGCGCCGGCTGGTGGTGGGCGGCGCCGGAGTGGGTGGAGCAGCGGTCGCGGTTCACCCACTCGCGTTCGCCGGTTGGGTAGGGATGTTCGTGACGATGCTGAACCTGCTGCCGATTTCGCAGCTCGATGGTGGCCACGTGCTGTACGCCGCGCTGCCGCGCTGGCACCAGCGCGTGGCGCGGATTTTCTGGGTGGGGCTCGCCGCCCTGGGGTGGCTGTGGATCGGCTGGCTGATCTGGGGGCTCCTGGTCCTCGCGCTCTCGCGGGGACGGCTCGGCCATCCGCCCGTGTTGGACGCGTATCGGCCGTTACCACCCTCGCGCCGCCCATTTGCCTGGGGAGCGCTGGCGCTCTTCGCACTCACTTTCGCCGCGGTGCCGTTCCACCTCTAGAGACGGGAAGTGGGGAGTTGGTTTCGTGACGGCGGAACCTATTGCGCCACCTCAGCCTCGTTATATCTTTGCTCAAACCAGCCCTAGGGCTCGGCATGCCAGCTCAACCGGCGCGACATCCGGTCGGCGACGCCCGTGAAGCGGTCGTTCACGACCTCACTCCGATTCGATTCGACGGACAACTCATCGCCATTCGGCTCTCGGTGCACCGCGCCGAGGACGGCATTTGGCGCGGCCGCATCCTGTTCGGGGCCGAGGATACCGAGCACGAGCGCGCGACGGCGGAGATCTTTTGCGCCACCTCGGAGCAGGACCTGTGGCAGTCGGTGCGCGACCTGCGGGACCATCATCTGCGCGATCTGTACCGCTCGCTGCTGTGATGGCCGATCCGCACATCGCAGACAGACTGGCTAGGCTGCGGCACGACCTGTCGAATCCGCTTTCAGCGATCCTCGCGGAAACCCAGCTCCTGCTCCTGAATCAGGACAAGTATGACGAGGAGACCGTCTCCACCCTGAAACAGATCGAGGTTCTGGCGCGCCGGATGCGCGAGATCCTGCTGTCGCTCGGGTGAGCCGGCGGCATCGCCCGCTGTTCTGCCCGGCGGCGAGGTGGTGGGGCCCTCCTCGCCACTTGATGTTTTTCAATCCGCGATGGTGGCGCTGGCCAGCCGCGCCGCGTCACTTTTTCGGCTGAAGGAGGTCGTCGTAGCCACCTTCGAGCTCCGACCGCTTTCGACCGGCGAGATCCTAGATGGCTCGCTGGCGCTGCTGCGGCGTCACTTCGGGCTGTTCTTCAGCATTGCGGTGGCCTGCCAGGGCCTGCCCGCAGCGCTCGACGTTTATGTGGACCTGTCGGGTGGCGGCGAGGCCCATCCCGGACTGGCCTTGCTGGAGCGGCTCCTGAGCGCGGTCGGCAAACTGTTCGTGACCGGCGCGACGGTACGCGCCGTGTCCGGGGCCTATCTGGGCCGCGCTCCGCGCCTCGGCGAGGCACTGCGCTTCGCGGGCGGCAAATTCGGGGTCATCTTCGGCGCAACCCTCGCAAGCGGCTTCCTCGCCGGACTCGCGACGCTCGCCTTGGTGGTTCCAGGCATCGTGGTGTTCTGCGGTTACTCGGTCGTCGGCCAGGTGGCCGCCCTCGAGCAGCTGCGCTCGTCTACCGAGGCACTGGGGCGCTCCTGGGCCCTGACCAAGGGGTTCAAGCGAAAAGCCCTCGTCCTGTGGGTCGTATCCGTGACGCTTCTCCTTGCGCTGGTGTTCGGCGCGGCCGCCGTTGGAGGCGTTGCAGCGGGGCTCGGCGGTGGAGGGCTCGAGGCGGCTAGCGTGGTGCTGCTGGCGATCATGATGCTGTTCTTCTATCCACTGCTCACCTGTGTGTTCACGCTCTTCTATTACGATCTGCGGGTCCGCAAGGAAGGGTTCGATCTCGAGATACTAGGCGGACAGTTGGGGATCGCCCCACCGGTCTAACGTCGCGTCGCGCGGAACGCTCTGGTGCCAGTACGCCCAACCGTTGGCGAAATAGAATGTGAGGAGCACCGCTGATAGCGCGCCGGTCGCGTATTTGTATTCCGCGGGCGCGTCGCTGGCGGACAGCAACCCTTCGATCGCGCCGGCGAGGGCCAGAAGGCAGATCACCGCGCCGATCATTCGCACCGCGATCATGCCCTCCAGCACCAGGGCGTCTCTGCGCGTGCGGTCCCCCGGGGCGATCAACGCTCGCGCCAGCCGGAACCCGGCGCCGCCGGAGATGAAAATGGCGGTCAGCTCGAGGAAGCCGTGGCCCACGACGAACGTGCCGAGGTAGCCCGCGGCGTGATGGTTGGCGAACACGCCGAACCCCATCCCGAGGCTCAGGCCGTTGAAGACGAGCGACCACAGGGTGAACAGGCCGGCGAGCAGGCCGCCGCTAAACGCCCAGAAGCAGACCATAATGTTGTTGGTAATGATGAGCGAGGCGATGACCGGCAGCTCTTCGTTTGGGCTTTGGGCGTATCCCTCGCCCCGAGCCTGCCGCTCGGCTGCCTGCTCGGCCCGGCTCACCATGGTCGGGGGCACGATCTCCTCGGTGAGCTCCGGACGCTCGCGTAGCATCACGTAGCCCACAGCTGCGGGAACCGCGAACAGCAGGAAGGCGACCATGACGTAGCGCCACGATGCGACGACGGCGCCCGGGAATTCCCCGAGCAGGTAGCGTCCCAACGGCGGACGGTTGCGGCCACGCGCGCGGTACAAGGCGTTGTGCCCCGCGCTCACCAGCCGCTCCAGATAGTCGATGATCGATGGATCCACCCCGTACGTGCGGGCGCGGGCGAGGTCGGCCGCGACCTCGCGGTAGCGCGCCGCGAACCCTGGAATCTCCGAGGGCGGCAGGGCCCCGACCCCCGCGCGCTCGATGCGCGTGGCGACGCCGCGGAACTGCTCCCATGCGTCGCGCTTGCGGGCGAAGAAGCGCTCGGCCGTGACTGTGGTGCGGCCGGCGCCGCCCGGTCCAGCCCCCGCCCGCGTGGCGAAACGACTGCGGCGTCGCATCTGCTCCTCCGCGAACACCGCGAGCAGGTACTCCTGCGGGTCGGTGCTGCGGCGCGGCACGCGCGTTTCGAACCGGCGGGCGAGTTCGACCAGCATCCGGACCTGCACCGTGGGCGTGAGATCGTTCATGCGCGCGAGAAAGCGGTCGAGCAACCGGAATTCGTCGTCGGAGAGCTCCGGCGGACCGGTTTCGATCTCCTCACTGGGTGCAGTGCCGCCAGGAAGTCGGGCGTGGGGGGCGGTGGGAGACGGCACTGCGGCGAGCGCCCACTCGGTGGGATGATCACGCACCACAACCGTACCGGCCGCAAGGTCGCCGAGACGCTTGTTACTTTTAGTCAGGAACACGAACAGCATCCCCGGAACAAGCGGTGCAAGCGGAAACCAGAAATCGATGAGGCGCAGCAAGTTCCGCACGACCGCGGCGCCGAATGTCACGGGACGGCCGGAGTCCATGACCACCCGGATGCCGAGGGCCATCTTACCGGGCGTCCGCCCGCTGTTCAGGCCTTCGAATAGCGTGTAGTAAACGAACAGGAACGTGAAACCGAAGACGAGGAAGAGAATCGCGAACGCCCAGTTCCCCGCCTCGCTCTGCACATCGATCAGGAGTCCGAGGAGCAGCAAGCCCAGCACCTGGAAGAGCCCAAGGAGGAGCGTATCGAGCACGGCGGCGGCGGCGCGCGAGCCGACGCCCGCCAACTCGAACTGCAGCTCCACGTGCTCCGGTGTCTCGACCCCGTGACGTTGCCGCAGGTCGGGTGGCTGGGGGGGGCCGGGGGGAGGGGGGTGCAGGACTCGCGGGGACTCGCTCACGTCCTCATCTTATCGCCGTCCTCCGCACGGAGCGAGCGCATGGCCGACCTCAAGCCCATGGAGATGGGAGAGGTTCTCGACGGGGCCTTTACCCTGTACAGCCGTCACTTCGGGCTCTTCCTCAAGCTGAGCGTGGCGGTCATGTGGTTGCCGGTCGCCCTCGCCGTGTACCTGCGGCTTCGGTTCATGGGCAGCGGACCTGAGCAGATGGTCGGCGTCATGCAAGATCACCTGCTGGTCGGTATCCTCGTCGTCCTCTTTGTGGCCGTGGCATACACGCTCGCCAGCCTGCTGCTCACGGCTGGGTCGATCCATATCATTTCGGCCTCCTACTTGGGGCGCGAGCCCACGCTCGGGGAGGCGCTGTCGCTCGGCGCGACGAGAATCCTTCCGCTGTTCCTCGTCGCCGTCGGCAAGGCCTTGTTGATCTTCATGATCGCGGTCGCGGGCGCGCTGGTCATCGGCGTCCTGGCGACGCTGGGCAAGGTCGGGGGAACTGCGGTGAGCGTGTTGCTCTCACTCGCGGGAGGCGGCACCCTGACGTGGTTCGTGATCTACGTCGCGTGCGGCTACGGGCTCACGACGCCTGTCATCGTCCTGGAAGAGTTGTCGAGCTCGTTCGACGCGTTCGGGCGGTCCTGGGATCTCACCCGGAACTTCAAGCTGAAGCTGCTGGGCCTCGGCATCATCGCCTATCTGATCGCCAATGTCGTTCCCTCGGCGTTCGTCGGGGGCATCGGCGGCTATGCCGCACTGTCGAACCCGGCCTTGCAGCCGGCGGTAGTCGTCGTCTCGGCGCTCCTGCCAATCGTGCTCGCGCCGATCCTGCCGTGTGTCTTCACCCTCCTGTACTATGATCTTCGCGTCCGGCGGGAGGGGTTCGATCTCCAGCTCCTCGGGCAGCAGCTGGGGATCATCTGAGCGCGGACGCGCTCCTTCAGGGCATCTCGGCCGACTCGGTGCGTCGCGCAGTGGGCGAGGTGTTTGCGCGGCCGGAATACCACTGGGTGCCGCGCCGCCACCCGCTGCAGTGGCTGGGTCACTGGCTCCACACGCTGCTAGCCTGGCTCAACCGGATGGACGAGACGCACCACACGGTTTTTCAGTTGCTGCTGTGGGTCGCCATCGTCGTGCTCCTGAGCATCCTGGTGCATTTCGGGTACCTGGCCTGGCGTATCTACCGCTCTACCGTCCAGCCCGGCAGGCCAGCGCCGGTCGCTCCCGGGTTGCAGCTAGAGGACGCAGGCGCCCACTTGCGGCGCGCCGAGGAGCTGGCCCGCTCCGGTCGCTTCGCCGAGGCGCTGGCCCACCGCTTCACCGCCGTTATCCTGCAGCTCGACCGTGCGCGGGCCTTGCAGTTTCATCCGTCCAAGACACCCGCCGAGTATGCGGGTGAGGCGGCGCTGGATGCGGCGGGCCGCGCCACGCTGACCGGGCTCGTCGCCCGGCTCTACCGGCATGTCTTCGGCGCCGCGCCGTGTGACGCGACGGGCTACAGCGACTTCGGCGACGACGCGCAGCTGGTGCTGCAGCATGTTCTCCCGCATTGAGCTCTGGCTCGCCCTGTTGCTCGCCGTCGCGGTGAGCGTCGCGGTGTTCGCGGGTGTGCGCAGCCCGAAACCCACCCCTGAGAATGAGCTGCCGTCCACCTTCCTCGCGGGGCCGGGGGGTAGTAAAGCGCTGTACGACGTGCTGGTGCGACTGGGCCAGCCCGTCGAGCGGCGTCGCACAGCGCTCTTCAACCTCACGCGTGACGCTCCCCACCGACCGGGGCTCCTAGTGCTGATCGGCCCAAGCCTCCAGCTTCAGCCCGCAGAGCTCGAGGAGGTGGTCAGGTACCTGCGCGACGGAGGCGCCGTGCTGGCGGCGGGGAACGCCGGCGGCATCACAGACTGCCTCGGATGGCAGTCGAAGCAGAGCCGCAAGCAGGACGAGGTGGACAGCATGGCCGTCGTGTCGCCCGTGTCGCAACTGGATTTGCGTCTGCCCCCCGCGACACGTTATCTCGCGCCACGCGAGACCGGGCCCGAGGACTCGGCACCTCGCTGGCGTGCTATCGGTCAGCTGCGCAAGGAGGGCGGCTGCCCCGCGCTCGCCGCGCTCGGGCAGGAAGTGTTGCTCGTCGCAGGCCCTCCTTTCCCCCATGCTGGCCGGCCGATCATCGTGCGCCTGCGCTACAGGGGCGGGGGCCGGGCGGTGCTTGCCGCCGACCCGGAGTACTTCCGCAACCGCAGTTGGCGCGACAGCGACGTGCCCCTCGTAGTGACCCCGCTACTGCTGCCGCCCGCTTCCCCAGCCAGGCGCGGGCGGGTCAGCTGGGACGAGTACCATCACGGCTACGGCCGCGAGGGCTCGATCAGCGGCGCGGTGCTGGGATGGCTCGCCCGCTCCCCGGGCGGGTGGGCCATCTTGCAGGTCGTGGCGGTGGCGCTTGTGGGGCTGGCCGCAGCCGCCGTGCGCTTCGGGCCGGCGCTGACCGTCATCGAGCGACGGCGCCGCTCGCCGCTCGAGCACCTAGAGGCGCTCGCCGCCGGCCTTGAGGGGGCGGCGGGTGTCGAGACGGCGGTCGGCCTCATCGTTTCCGGGCTGCGCCGCCGGCTTAGCCGCGGCGGCTACGCGCCATCCGGGGACCCGCGCCAGTGGCTGCTCGCCCTCGAGCTCGCGACCCCCACGCCCCGCGGCCGCGCGGCCGTGCGGCGGCTGCAACAGATCATCACTCACCCGGGTGGGCCCGAGCGCGTGCTCGCCGCCGCCCAAGCCGTGGAGGACGTGTGGGAGGAACTTCACCCGCGCATGACGCGCGCCGTATCCTAGAAGCGCTCCGCAGGGTGGTGCTCGGCCTGGACGACGCCACCCGGGATGTGCTCGTCGCTCTGGTCGCCCGCGGGCACGTGCTGCTCGAGGGCGTCCCCGGGACCGCCAAGACATTGCTCGTGCGCACGCTGGCGCTGGCGCTCGACGTGAAGTTCCAGCGGATTCAGTTCACTCCCGACTTGATGCCTGCGGACATCACCGGGATCTCGATCCTCGCCGGGCCAGGCGGGTCATCGCAGGAGTTCACGTTCCGGCCCGGACCGATCTTCGCCGACCTCGTGCTCGCCGACGAAATCAACCGCGCGCCTGCCAAGACGCAGGCCGCGCTCCTCGAGGCGATGCAGGAGCGCACCGTCACAGCGGACGGTCAGACGCACCCCCTTTCCGACGTGTTCACCGTGTTCGCGACCCAAAACCCGGTGGAGTTTGAGGGCACTTACCCGCTCCCCGAGGCCGAGCTCGACCGCTTCATGTTGAAAGCCCTGTTCGGCTACCCGCCCGCGTCCGTGGAGCAGGGGATTCTCACCCGATACGTCGAGGGCTTCGAAGCCGACCGCCCGGCGACCTACGGTGTGACCGCGGTGACGAACGGCGACGGGCTCGAGGCGCTGCGTCGCGCCGCGGAGGCGGTGCGGGTGGAGCCCCAGATCACCGCCTACATCACGGCGATCGTCCGCGCCACCCGCGAGGCAGCCTCGCTCACCCTGGGGGCGAGCCCGCGGGCGGGAGTCTCGCTCCTCAAGGCGGCGCGCGCGTCGGCGCTGATCGACGAGCGCGACTTCGTCGTCCCCGACGACGTGAAGCGGCTCGCCCCGTCGGTGCTGCGTCACCGCGTGAACGTCGCGCCCGAGCTCGAGCTCGAGGGCGTTACCGCCGACGCGGCGCTCAAGGCGATCCTCGACAAGACCGAGGTGCCCACCGCGTGATCCTGTGCACGCGGCGCGCCCTGGCGGCCGCGGCGGCGCTCGCCGTGCTGGGACTGCTGGGGTTCTGGGTGGGGTGGGCGCTGGACGCGATGCTAATGGCGGACGTGGCGCTAGTCGTCGCGATTTGGGTCGACGCCCGCCTCGCTCCCCGGCTGGGAGCCAGCGTTCGCGTGGAGCGCGAAGCGCCACCGGCTTACTCGCTCGGCCACACCGGCGCGGTTGCCTACCGTTGGACCAACGATGCCGGCCGGCCCGCCCGACTGCGCGTGCGCGAAGTCCGGCCCGACGTGATCGGCGGCCTGCAGCCGGCGCGCGCAGTCGTGATCCCCGCACGGGCCGTGGCCCGGCAGCTCCTGAGGGTCGTGCCGGTGCGTCGTGGGAAGGAAACCGCCGGCGCCCTCTTCCTGGACAGCGTGGGGCCGTTGGGACTGGGCGTCCGCCGCTCCTCCATCCCGCTGCCGTGGGCCGTCTCGGTCTACCCGCCGCTCGTGTCGATGCGGCTGCGCGCGTCGGTGGCGCAGGCGCAGCGGCGTCGCGAGCTGGGCCGGCAGCCAGTCCGCCGGTTGGGCGAGGGGCGGATGTTCGAGAGCCTGCGCGAATGGGTGCCGGGCGACGACCTCCGCCACATCGACTGGAAAGCGACGGCCCGGCGCCGCAAGGTGATCACGCGACAGTATGAAGCCGAGCGGCGCCAGCAGGTGATGCTAGTGCTGGATGCCGGCCGCCTGCTTACAGCGGAGGTCGCCGGCGGTGTGGCCCGCATGGACTACGCGGTGCAGGCGGCGCTCGAGCTCGCGTATGCGGCCGCGCAACGCGACGACAACGTGGGGATCATGGTGTTCGCCGACGGCGTCCAGCACTTCGTCGCGCCGCAGCGCGGGCGGCGCGGACTCAAGCAGGTGCTCGACGTCCTCGCCGGCGTCTCCCCCAAGCTGGTCGAGCCCGACTACCCGGGAGCGTTCCGCTACCTCGCGGTTCGCAACCGCAAGCGCGCCCTCACCGTGATCTTCACCGATGTCATCGACCGCTTCGCCTCGGAGGCGATCGTCGCCAACGTCGCCACACTGCGCCCGCGGCACCTGCCGCTCGCCGTGACGCTGCGGAATCCAGAACTCGACGCCGTCGCCGCGCTGCGGCCGCCCGTGGCTCGCGGTGCGTTTCGGAAAGCGGCGGCCGAGGAGCTGCTGCATGCGCGCGAGGAAGCGCTGGCCCACATGCGTCGCTCGGGCGTCATCGTCGTAGACGTGCCGCCGGCGCGGGCCGCCCAAGCGGTCGTAGCCCAGTACTTGGAACTCAAACGGCGGGGGCGGTTGTAGATACGCGCAACACCCTGCTGCAGGCGCGGTTGGCACCGGGGTAGGGCGCGTTATACATTTGGCTGCGTCCCCTCTTGAGATACTCTCGCATGCCTGCAGCGTATCGCTCCCGCTGGCTCGCCGTCTGCGCCGCTCTCCTGGCGGGGTGGACCTGTAACTTCCCCACCGATCAGAGCCCGTCCGTCTTCGTGCTTGTGACGGCGCCCCGGACATTCCTGCTCCGCGGCGAGCGGCTGAAAGTGCAGGCGCGGGCGGTCCGGGTTGTGGGGAAGGACACGCTGGTCGTGCCCAATGTCGTGTTCGCCTGGTCGACCGCGAATCCGAATTTCGCGACCGTGCAGCGGGACACCGGTAGCTCGGCGACCGTCACCGGGGTGAACAGCGGCAGCGCGGGCATCGTCGCCCGCGCCGCCAACTTCGACAAGGCCCGCCAGGGCAACCTCGCCATCAGAGTCGCCAACCCACTCGAGATCGACAGTGTGCGGCCGCGGATCGTACGCTATGGCGAGCTGGCGAAGGTCTACGGCATCGGCGTGGACAGCCTCTTCCTGACGAGTCTCGCGGGGGTCACCCTGATCCCGTACCCGTTCTCCGCCACGCGGAACAAAGTGACTGGCGAGGGACGCGTCTCCTACTGGGTGCCCCCGCCCGCGACCTCGGACAGTCTGTTCTACCTCGGCGCCGGTGTGTTCGGCTTCGCCGATTCGGTCACGAAGATCCTCCCCCGGGATATCTACGACCCGAACGATACGATTCCCGCCAAGATCAACCTCGACCTTGGCGGCCCCTGGCCCACGCAGCTCCCGTCCGTCCTGTTCTTGAACCCCGCGCTCGCGTTCGAAGAAACGCCGCGCGGGGTCTCGCGGGCCGACTGGTTCGACTTCACGATCAGCGACACCACCTCGGACTACACGTTCTTCATCAACTTCCCGACCTCCGGCGACACGACGGGTGTGCGGACGTTCATTTTGGACTCGCTCGGGTACAAGGGGACCGTTCCCGGCGGGTACTTCGGCCGCGACTCCGGCGACTACATCGGCAGCGACTTGATGCGCTGCAAAGGCCAGGCGTTCAGCCCTCACATGGCACCGCGCGAGTCCACGGTGGTGGCGCTGCGCGGGCTGCCGAGCCACAGCATGCACATGCTCGCGTTCTTCTCGCCCTCGAGTCCCCAGCGCTACGGACTGGGCGTCCTCAAGGGGTACCTCGTGGCCGACCCCCGCATCCAGCCCGACAAGTTCGAGCCGAACCGGTTCTGCCATTATGCCGACTTCGGCAACCGGAAGATCGCGCTTCCGAATCCGGGTCCGTTCTCGGACACGCTCACGATCGATAACCCGCACGCCATCGACTGGCTGCGCATCGACCTCACGGGCGGGTCGGGGTCGACGCTCGTGAACTTCCAGACCATCGGGCGACCGTTCCCATCCCAGCCCGACACGTCGGACATCGACATCTACGTGCTGACGGTGCCGAATTCCGCCACCCCAACCCAGCTGACGCTGGTTGGCGCAGACACCGCCGCCGGTTCCAGGAGCAACATCACGTTGACCCTCAACGCCGGCACCTCCTACTACGTGGCAGTCGTGGATTTCGCGGGCGTGCCGACGCGGTATTCCTTGTGCATGATGAGGGGGGGGAGCATCCTGCTGCCCCCATCCTGCACGCCCATTCCTGCCGTGGCCTCCGCCGCTCTCACGGCTCCGAGCTCGGTCTCGCGCGCCCGTCGTCGCCGCGCTGGCGCGACGTTGCCGTTCCTGCAGGCGGCCCCTCCGGGAGCGGCGCGGGCGCGGGCGGGAACCGGCGGGTTCTTCGATCCCCGACGTCAAACGTTCCCGTGACGCATCCGTCGAGCTCGACCTTCGAATGCGTGCGCTGTCACACGCCGCTGCCCGACAACAGCAAGTTCTGTTACGCGTGCGGGGCGGATCAGACCGGGGGCGGTGCCAACACCACGAGCGGTCAGGTGCACGACCTCGAGACCCGGCTGCAACGGCTCGTGGAAGGCAAGTACAAGCTGGAGCGCCTGCTCGGCAAGGGCGGCATGGGCGCGGTGTTCCTGGCCCAGGACTTGACGCTCGACCGCGAGGTCGCGATCAAGGTCCTGCCGCCCGAGATCTCCCAGGACGAGCACGTCGTCAAGCGATTCCAGCAGGAAGCGAAGACCGCCGCCAAGCTCGACCACACCAACATCATCCCGATCTACCGCGTCGAGAGCGACGGCGGGCTCAACTATTTCGTCATGAAGTACATCTCCGGCACATCGCTGGAGGACCTGCTGGAGACCAAACAGCCGATGGCCGTCCCGGAGATCCAGCGCATCCTGTGGGAGGCGGCCTGCGCGCTCGGCCACGCCCACTACCGCGGCGTGGTGCACCGCGACGTCAAGCCGGCGAACATCATGTTCGACCACGACGGCAAAGTGATGCTCACCGACTTCGGGATCTCCAAGGCGCTGCAGCAGGCCACGGGGCTCACCGGTACGGGCATGATCATCGGGACGCCACACTACATGGCACCCGAGCAGGCGAAAGGACAGCAGGTGGACGGTCGGGCCGACCAGTACGCCCTCGGCGTCGTCGGCTACCGCATGATCACCGGGATGCTGCCGTTCAGCGGCGACTCGGTCCACACGATTCTCTACAAGCACATCTTCGAGGAGGCCCCGCGCACCAGCCAGGCGCGGGCCGGGATCCCCCTATTCCTGTCGGACGCCATCGCCCGGGCGCTCGCGAAGGAACCCGACCAACGGTTCGCGACGATGGAGGACTTCGCCACTGCCGTGTGGCCCGAGCAACCGGTCGCCGCACCGCGCAGCGGAAAAGGCGGCGCCCCCGCGACGCGGGCGCGTCGTAAGGCCGGAGTCACCTCCGAGTCGCCGACCGAGGCCGTGTCTTCCGCGGCGCCGACCACGCCGATGCCGGTGGCGCGGCCCGCCGGGCGGCCAGGGACCTCTGCCGCCCCCACGACCAGGCCGAAGAAATCGAAAGCCGGGCTACTCGTGGCCGTCACCGGGCTGGCCGCAGTCGGGATCGGCGGCTACGTGGTCTTCCGGGGCAAACCCGAGCCTCTCCCCACCTCACCCCCTCCGCAGCAGGTCGCCCGACAGTCCCCGCCGGCGACCCAGCAGGCGACGCCGCCCGGGCCGACGGCGGAATCGACCAAGACGTCCTCCCCCCCCCCTCCGGCGACATCTGCGCCGCAGCGTGCGCCAGCCACGGGCAAGCCCGCGCGTCAGACGTCGGCCGCGCCCCCACCGGTGGCAGTGGAGGAAGCCAGCGGTTTCATCACCGTCAACGTGACGGGGACATTCGGAGAGGTCTACATCGATAACGTCGATGTCGGCGAGACTCCGCTGATCAACTACAAGGTGAAGCCAGGCCGGCACACGGTCCGGGTGGAGCGGGTGGGCTATAAGACGGTGAGCGAGACCGTGCAGGTCGACCCCAATGCCACCGTGCGCAAGGTGTACCCCTTGATCCCGGAAGGATGAGGCCTCCCATGCGGCCCTTCACCTGGTTGCTCGTGCTGGTCCTTGCTTGGCCCGCGGCGCTGCCGGCGCAGAACGTCCAGAACGCGACGCTGCGCCGCGCGCTGGCCGCCTATGACAACCTCGACATCGGCCAGGCGATCACCCTCGCGAAGCGTGCGCTCACGGAACGGCTGAGCGGACCGGAGCAGGCGCGTGCCTACGAGGTCCTGGGGTTCGCCTACAGTGCGTCCGACTCGCTGCTGAAGGCGGTGGACGCCTTCAAGCAGGCAATCCTCATCGACCCTGACCGACAGCTCGACCCCGCCAAGATCTCACCCAAGATCACGAGCTCGTTCCTGCTGGCACTGTCGCAGGTGCTCGTCGTGCGGCAGCTCCAAATAGATAGTGCCTCGTTCGTCGGCGGTCGCGGTTTCGTGCCGATTCGCTTCACCGTGACAAGCCCGGCGCGCGTGCGCACGCGGGCGGTGAGCGGCCCGACGTCCGTGCCGATCGACTCGAGCGTCGCGACCGGACAGGTCAACCTGCGGTGGCAGGCCCAGCTTCCCAACGGTGATCCGGTACCCGACGGCACCTACCTGATCGTGGTGGAGGCGACCGCGGGACAGAACTCCTTCAGTGCCGAGCAGGCGGTGAGGGTCACGCACGGTGCCGTGGATACTCTGCCACACCTGACGGCCCTGCCCGGCTACTCGCCGCTGCCGGAGGAGGAAACGCCGCCACGCAACTGGACGCCGCTGGGGCGAGCCTTCCTCTATACAGGGATCGTCGGTGCCGGCACTTTCGCGCTTGAGAGCTCTAGCCTGGGCACAGCTCCGCGGCGCGAGCTGGCCGTGGTGAGCGTCGGGGCGATTCTCACCGGCTTCATCATGTCGCTCAAAAAACCCGCTCCCCAGCCCGCGCGGGGGAACATCCTCTATAACCGGCTGCTCGGCGAGCAACTAGTGCGCCGCAACGCGGACATCGCGCAGCAGAACCAGACCCTGCGACGCCAAGTTGCGCTCAAGGTGACGCCGCTGCCCAAGAGGACCCCATGAACCGCCCGGTCGTTGTGAGCCTCGCGCTCGTCGTCAACGCAGCCGCCAGCCTCGCGGCGCAGCGTGTGAGCTTGAGCGTCCAAAGCGCCTTCGGTGACTACCGCGAGGTCGATTCGAACCTGGTGTACCGCGGAACCGGCATCGCCGGCGGCGCTACGGTGTCGTGGCACAAGCTCGGCGCGGACGTGGAGGTCACTCGGCTTACCTACGATCCCCACGGCGGGAGAGCAGACTCGTCCTTCAAGTCGACCCAGGTCGACGTGCACCTGCGCTGGTACGTCGCGAACCAGGTGAGCCTCGAAACCGGGTATACCAAACGCACGACGGACCCCGAGTTCTCGGCACAGTCGATGGGGGCGATCCGCATCGGCGCGCGGGGGCTCTACAACATCGGGCCGGGAGCGAGTCTGGCGCTACGCGGCAACTACCTGGCGGGCTCCAAGTTCTCCGGCGGCGGCAGCGCAGGGTTCGGCATCGAGCTAGGACTCGGCATCTCCGCCGGGCGCAGCGACGGCCGCTTCCGCGTCACGGGCGACTACGCCTTCCAACGGGTCAACCGCAAAACGACGGGGGGGGGCGACGTGCCGATCCAGCAATCGCTCGCTCGCTTGGGGGTGTCGGTGGGGATGTAGCCACCGGAGGTCAGCGGCCCGCGTTCGGCAGGCGTATGTTGCAGAGACGACTCTCATCAGCGGAGATCCCATGATCGCCCGTCTTGCCCTCCTGACCGGAGCCACGCTGGCGCTCGCTCCTCCCCCTTCGCTTCCCGCCCAGCAGCCCACGATCAACGAATGGCCAGTGCCGTGGCCGCACACCCGGCCGCGGGACCCGTACGTCGCGAGCGACGGCCGGGTCTGGCTGGTCGGCCAGGAAGGCCACTATGTCGCAGTATTCGACACCGCTAGCCACCAGTTCCGGCGCTACGATCTCGACCCCGGCACCGGACCACACAACTTGATCGTGGATCCGCAGGGCGTCGTCTGGTTCTCCGGAAACCTCGTGGGCTACATCGGGCGGTTGGACCCGCGCGACGGCCACGTCACGCGCTACCCGATGCCCGACAGCACGATCCGAGACCCCCACACGCTCGCCTTCGACAGCCATGGTGACATCTGGTTCACTGCGCAGGCCGGCAACGTCGTGGGCAAGCTCACGGTCGCGAGCGGCGAGATCCGCCTGGTGCGCGTGCCGACAGCCAACGCCCGCCCCTACGGCATCGTCATCGACCGCACCGACCGGCCGTGGTTCGACTTGTTCGGGACCAACAAGCTTGGAACGGTGGAACCCCGCTCCTTCCAGCTCACGGAGTACGAGCTGCCCCGGGCCGCGACGCGGCCACGCCGGATCGCGCTCACGTCCGACGGCATGCTGTGGTACGGTGATTACGCCGGCGGCTACCTCGGTCGCTTCGACCCGACCACCCACCAAGTGCGGGAGTGGCCGCTGCCCGCGGGCACCGGGGCCCGGCCCTATGCGATGATGGCGGACGACCGTGACCGCGTGTGGGTCGTGGAAACGGGCGTCCAGCCCAACCAGTTCGTCGGCTTCGACACTCACACGCTGCAGTTCATCGGTACGGCACCCGTGCCCAGTGGCGCTGGGGCGGTGCGCAACATGTTCTATGACCGGCGAACGCAGATGATCTGGTTCGGTAGCGACGCGAACACCCTGGGACGTGTCCGTGTGGCGCCGCCGGTTCCTTAGCGCCGGGCTCCTCGCAGCGGCGGCGACGATGGTCGTAGCCGCACGGACGGCAAACTACGACGGGCCGCCCGTCGCCCACACCGGTGGCTTCGGGGAGCCGACCTGCCGGGCATGCCACAAGGACGAGCCGCTGAACGACCCAGGCGGGAGCCTGCGGATCGAAGGGCTGCCGCAACGCTACGAGCCGGGCCGGACCTATGTGTTCACGGTCGTTCTGCGGCGGTCGGGTATGGGGCGCGCGGGCTTCGAGCTCTCCACGCGCGTCGCCGATGGGCCGGAGGCGGGCTCCCAGGCGGGCGCGCTGGAAACGAGTGACGCCCGGGCGAGCGTTGTGCCGGGCCCTCCCCCGAAGGCCGTGCAATACGCGGAGCAGACGCGGGAGGGCTGCAGCGTCTCGGGTCCCGAGACACGCTGGGCGCTGCGGTGGCGGTCCCCCGCGAGCGCCGCGGAGGGAGCGAAGGACCGGGGGGTTGAGGGGGGGGGGAGGGGGGACGTGCTGATCCACGTGGCTGCCAACGCCGCGAACTACGATGATTCGCCGCTGGGTGACTTCATCTATGTAGGGGAGTGGCGGGTGCGCGGGCCTCCGCCCTGAGCCGCGGGCGGGCGGAGAGCCTG
>DASQAH010000010.1:0-3829 GCA_035635835.1 Gemmatimonadales bacterium | reverse complement strand
CCACTCCGCGCGACAGGAACGCCAAGTAGGCCACCATGTCGCGCATGTCCGCGCCTCCCGGATCCAGCGCCGTCCCGTTCATGCTGCGCCGGAAGCAGTCGTTGATCCGGTATTCGATCGTTTCCACCGTCCCGCTGCGGGGGCGGTACTGCGGGTAGCGCGCGAAAGCTCCCACCCAGGATCCGGTGGGCCGCCGCCCTTCGTCGAGGTGGCAACTCACGCAGCGCAATCGGTTCCCGACGTGGGTAGCCAAGCTGTCGCGCGTGGCGACGAGCAGGGCCCGGCCACGACGGATTGCTGTCCCGAAGGGTCCGGGGGGCAGTTGCGTGTCCGCGATAGTGGCAGTAGCGGCTCCAGCGCTGTGAGACGGCATGGCGGTCTGCTCCTTCGAGCAGGCCGCAATGGCGATACCCAGGAGCAGCCAGTGCTGAAGTCGGAGAGCCACGGGCCGTGGAAAATACAGGGTTTTCGGGGCGTGGCTACCAGGGTGCAACCCTTCGGGAATTACGGACATCCGTACTTAGGATAGGGTTGACGTGGGTTACTCCAGTCTCGAGGCACCGATGATCATTCTCCCCATGGTGTTGAGCATCCTCAGCGCTCGGCCGGGCTCCCCGGTGGACTCGGCGGCTACCGCCAGGATGCTGGTGCTCCTCAAGGGGTCCGATCCGGCCGTGTGCGAGCTCGCCGCCCAGACCGTTCTGAATTGGGGCGGGAGGATGCGCTCCGGCGACGACTGGGCGATGCCGATGCCGATGCCGCAGCCCGAGCCGATGCCGATGCCCATGCCCCACGCTCCCTCCCACCCGGCGTTTTTAGGCGGCCGGATGCATTTCAAGCACGGCTGGTGGTCCGAACGATCGCTCGACCGCGGCGCATTGGCAGCGTATCGGTCTGTGCTGCGCGATGACAGTCGCTGCATTCGCAACCTGGCGGCTCGGACGCTGGGAAACGCTGCGGCACCGGGTACATACGAGCTGTTCGGCGCGCTACTGCGCGAGTCGGCCGCGGGCTTGCGGGAGACCGGAGCGCTCGGGCTGGCGGAACTCGAGGACGGCCGCGCGCTGCGACCACTCAGTGATGCGCTGAAGGACGATGATGCGGGGGTCCGCGCGATGGCGGCGCACGGCCTTGGTAACCTCGGAAACACAGCAGCCATCGAGGCGCTCGCCGGCTCTTTGCATGACGCCGCGCCCGCCGTTCGCCGCAGCGCGGCCTGGGCGCTCGGGGAGATCAACAACGCCCAGGCGACCGATGCGCTCACCGGCGCCATTCGCGATCCTGACCAGGGCGTGCGCTTGATGGCGGTCTGGGCGCTTGGCGAGATCGGCAATGTCGCGGCCGTGACGCCTCTGACCACGGCGCTCCACGACGCCGACGCGTCCGTGCGCCGTACGGGGGCGTGGGCGCTCGGTGAGATGGGAGACGCCAGCGGCGTAATGCCACTCGCCGGCGCACTGCGCGATCGGGAGGTCGGCGTGCGTAGAACCGCGGCGTGGGCGCTCGGCGAAATCGGGAGTTCTCAGGGCGTTTCCCCGCTCGCCACGGCGCTGAAGGACACGGTCCCGGAAGTGGCCCGCCTCGCGGCCTGGGCGCTCGGAGAGATCCAAGACGCCGACGCGGTTGAGCCGCTCGCGGCGGCGCTGAAGAACGCAGACGAGGACGTGCGCGCCACAGCGGCCTGGGCGCTCGGACAAATCGAGAGCCCGCGAGCCCGCCCGGCGCTCCAGGCGGCGGCCGACGATCAGTCGGTCGAGGTGCGCAACGCCGCGAAGTGGGCCTTGCGCCAACTCGGCGACGAAAGTGACGAGGGGGCGGTGCGCTTCCGCATGCCCCGACCCCGGGTGCGGGTCAGGCCGTGATGCGACGCGGGCCCACGACGTCCTTTAGGTAGGCCCGCGATCGCTCTATCTCGTGCTGGTAGTCGCCGACCTCCTCGGCGCGCCGCGCGGCGTCCCAGCCCAGCAGCGCGGCCAACCGCTCGGAGACGGGAACCGCCGCCGCCTCCCCCTGGCCGCTCGCCTCATAGAAGAGGTGCAAGCGGCGGATGAGCACATCCGAGAGCCGCAGAGCCATCTCCCGTTCCACGGCGTGCGTGACCTCGGCCCAGATCTCCGGACGGCCGGGGAGGATGGCGGCGCCGAGCGTCCGATCGCGGTCCACCAGGTTCAGTACCGCCGCTGATTCGCTTCCGTACTTGGCCACCAGATGCCGCGCCGTGGGTTCGGGGACACCACGCTGCTCGGCCGCTTTCGCCAGGCCGTCGAGATCGGCCGTTTCGCCGCCGGGCAGCGCAATCTCGTCGGTGCGGGGGCGTGGCGGGAGCGGGCGGCCCTCCAGCGCATGCAATCGCTGCGCCACGCGATCGACGACATCGCGCGCCATCACGCGATAGGTGGTGAGCTTGCCCCCCGCGATGGTGATCAGGCCGCTCACGCTCTCGACCACCCGGTGCTCGCGCGACACTTGGGTGGCCGACAGGTCCTTATCCGGAGCGAGCAGCGGGCGGAGCCCTGCCCACGTGGACCGCACGTCCTGAGGGGCGAGGCGGGCGTTGGGGAACAGCGCGTTGGCCGAGCGCAATAGGTACACGACGTCACCCAGAGAAGCGTACGTCGCCTCCGGGGAGGGGAGGCCGGCGTCGTCGGTCTCGGTTGTGCCGATGTAGCTCAGGTCCCCCCAGGGGAGTACGAACATCACGCGGCCATCGAGTGGCGAGGTGAGGGTGATGGCGTTGGTGTGTCCGATGCGCGTGCGGGGCACCGCGACGTGCGCGCCCTTGGAGGGCCGCAGCAGCGGTACGGCGCGCGGGTCGTCGAGCCGGCGGAGGGCATCTACCCATGGGCCGGTCGCGTTCACGACGACGAGGGCGCGTACGTGGAGTGTCCGGCCGGTCAGCGCGTCCCGCACCGTCGCCCCGCCGATACGCCCGTCGGGCTTCAGGAGGGCGATCGCGTCTACATAGGTGGCGACCAGCGCGCCGGCCTGTGCAGCGGCCCGCATGGTGGCGAGGGCGAGGCGCGCGTCGTCGGTCTGGGCGTCGTAGTATAGAGCCGCCCCCTGCAGCTCGCGATCGCGCAGTCCCGGCTCGATGCGGCGGACCTCCCGCGGACCGAGCCAGCGGTGCCGCTTTACGTTGCGGAAGGCCGCGAGCAGATCGTATAGCCACATGCCTGCGCGCAGCTTCCAGGCCGGCACGCGACCGCCGCGATAGCAGGGAAACAGGAATGGGAGGGGACGCACCAGATGCGGCGCGATCCGCAGCAACACGCGCCGCTCCCGGCTCGCCTCGAACACCAGGCGGAAGTCGTAGTGTTCCAAATAGCGCAGGCCGCCGTGAATCAACCGCGAGGAGCGCGAGCTGGTGCCGGCGGCGATGTCGCTCTTTTCGACGAGCGCCGTGCGAAAGCCCCGCAACGCGGCGTCACGTGCGATGCCCGCCCCCGTGATGCCTCCTCCAATGACCAGCACGTCCACCGGATCGGCAGCCATGGCGTCGAGCGCGGCGGAGCGCGTGCGGTACGAGAACGGGGACTCGGCCAACTCCCCTCCGGTTAGGCCTAGTGGTAGGTTTGTCGGACGCTTCTCTCGGGGAGAATCTAATGTCGCCAGGCAACGGCCGGCGCGTGGCAGTGGTCGCGGGATGCCGGACGCCGTTCTGCAAGTCGGGGACGGCGTTGAAAGACGTGCTCGCCGTGGATCTGGCGCGCTATGCCGCCCGAGAGCTGCTCGAGCGCGCCAACTTGGACGGCGCTGAGGTGAACGAGGTGATCTTCGGACAGGTCGTGCCCTCGGCCCTGGTGCCGAACGTGGGCCGCGAGGTGAGCCT
>DASQAH010000009.1:0-19594 GCA_035635835.1 Gemmatimonadales bacterium | reverse complement strand
GCCCGAAAGTAATGACTGGTCCCTCACCGTAGCGTTTGCCTTCCCCTGCAAGGGGGCATGACATTGGTTACAGTATCTGGGTCCACGATCGAGCTGTTGGCTCAATAATTAGACTCTCCGTCCCCAGTCGTACGTTACCGCGAAGCGAGGATTCGTCAAGGAAGAGGTCAAGAAGAGTCGTCGAGTGACACCGCACGGTGTCGGGAGAGTGTCACAATGAACGTCACGCTGGCTGCTGCCCTGGTGCTGCTCGGCGCGTGGATCGTCCTCGTGTTCGTGGCTCACGTGCCGAGCGGGTACCCGCATATCCTGTATGCGATGGGGATGACATTACTGACACGGCGGGTCCTCCTCGGGGCCCCGAAGTTCCTGTCGTGACGCGCGCTCTTCAGCCCGTCAGATTTCCCAATTCGAAAACAACACCCCCGCCGTTTCGTCCGGCCGGCGCTCCGGGTAGCCCTCGGCCGTCATCCGCAGATCGGTCCACCGCACGCGATACCCGCGGGTGATGAGTCGGCGGTAGGCGTCCTCGTAGGCGGTCTGGCAGCGGAACGACACGCGTCGGATACCAGCGCGGGCGGCGGCCGCCTCGGTGGCGGTCAGCGCCGCCTCGAATGCTCCGCTGTCGCGGGCCGCGAGCTTGAGTACCCGCAGCTCATCGCGCGGGCGTCCCTCGGCGAGCGGCACCGCGTGCCACAAGACGACGGCGTCGAGTTCGGCCCCCTCCCTCCCTTCCACGAGGACCGTGTCGCCCAGACCCAGCTCGGCCGTAAGTTGGATCTCGCGAGTGAAGTCGTAGCCGCTGGCGAGGGAATCGACCAGGCGTTGCGCGGCGGCCAGGCTCTCGTCTCCCGCGGCGGCGCGCCGCGTGGAAAGGAGCGTGGGCGAGGCGTGGCCGCGGCCAGACAGATCGCGGGTCATGGTGACGGTGAGATACCCGGGGACGAAGCCGAGGCGCGAATAGAAACCGATGTTGTCTACAGTGCGGGGCATTGTCTCGAGGCCGAGCGTTGTCACGCCCTGAGCGATCAGCCAGTCGGCAGCCGTCTGGACGACCGTCTTGCCTGCGCCGGCACCCTGACGGTCGGGGCGCACCGCGAGGGGTCCCATCCACCCTTCGGTGCCCGAGCGGTGGGCGATATTGAACGCGGCCACGTGGTCTGATTCGTCACGCCAAACCATCGCCCCCTCGCCGGCGTCGAGCAGCGCGTAGCGCCAAACGAGGGGGTTCAAGTGCGGCACCCGCACGCCCACGAGGCCGTCGCGCCGATAGCGGTCGGTGAACGCGTCGGCGAAGACCCGGTTCAGCCCCTCAATGTCAGGCTCAGTCGCCCGCTCGGGGCCGTGGACCTCGCGCTCAGGCAGCCACGCCCGCATCGGTCGTCCCCACAGTCGCAGTTTCGTCCCGCACCACGCTGGTGCCCCGCCCGCCGTCGTATTCCACCCGAATCACCCGGTCCAGCCCTTCCCGCACCTGTTCGATGTGGGTGATGAGGATGACCTGAGGGAAGCGGTCGGCGATCCGCCGCAGCAGCCCGAGCACGTGGGCGCGGCGCGACTCGTCGAGCGAGCCGAAGATCTCATCCAGCACGAGCAGGGACAGGGGCTGGCCGGCCCGCTCGGCGATCATCTGGGAGATCGCGAGCCGCAGCACCAGCGCCGTGAGGTCCTCCTCGCCGCCCGAGATCACGGGCTTGGGAATTCCGCCCTCCAGCACGGTCGCCTCGTAATCCTCCGTGAGATCCATCTGGTCATAGCGACCGTCGGTGAGATCGGTCAGGAACGAGGACGCCAGCTCGGCGATCTCCGGCCGCATCGCCGCGTTGAGATCAGCCCGCAGGTCGGAAAAGGCGCGGTCCAGCTCGGTGTGGAGTCGTTGTCTGGCTTTGAGCTCGGCGATCTGCCGCTCCCGTGCCGCCCGTTCGGCCTCGCGCCGTTCGGCTTCCCGGACGTCAGCCTCGGCGCGCAGCAGGTCACCGCGCATTTCCACGACCGCGATCTCGGCCTCCCGCAGCGCGCCGGTGGCCCGGTCGAAGCGCTCTTTGGCAGCCCGGTAGCGTTCCTTGCTGAAGCCCTCGGCGGCCACGGCGGCGGCGAGCTGCTGCGCCCGCTGCTCGCGCCCCGACAGCGTCTGCTCGGCGACCTCCGCCTCGCGCACCAGCTGCTCGGCCCGCTCGGCCCGCGCCTCTAGCCCGGCCGCTTCCAGCGCGACCGGCTCGAGCTTCGTGAGCTCCGCGCGCACGGCGTCGTGCCGCTCCCCGTCATAGCCGGTCGGCCGCGCCGCGAGCTGCGCTGTCACTTCGGCCGCGCGGCGCCGCGCCGCGGCGAGCTGGTGCGCCGCGTGGGTCCGCTCCTCCGCCTGCGCTCGCAGCGCCCCCTCCCGCTCGTTCACCGCGCGTCGCTCGGCGAGCACCGCGTCCCGCGCGACCTCTGCTTCCTGCAGCGTCGGCGGCGGCTGCTGCAGCTGCTCGAGCCGGTTCTTGAAGAAGTTGCCGTTGATGGTGATATCCTCGAGCTGCCGGTCGAGCTCCGCCAGCACCGCCTCGTATTGGTCGCCCAGTGGACGCTGGCACGTCGGGCACACGCCGTCAGGGCCAAGCGCGGCCAGCTTGTCGCGCTGCTCCTTGACCTCTTTCCACAGATCACGCATCTGCTGGCGCTTGGTCTCGGCGTCCTGGCGGTCGCGCACCCACGCGGTCCGCTGCTCCTCGGCGAGCCGCTCGGTCTCTTCCAGGCGCCGTTCGACACTGTCCCGGACCCCGGCCACCTCGGCCTGCGCTTCGGCCGCGGGCGCGAGCTCCGCCAGGCGGCGCTCCAGCGCGTCCATCGAGCGCGCCAGCTCGGCGAGCTGCGCCTGATCCGCACGGCGCGCCGCCTCCTCCCGCTGCAACCGCTCCAGCTCAGCCAGCTGCCCCTTGAGGCGCGCGATCGGTTCGAGCTGCGGGGCGAGCCGCTTGAGCTGGTTCCTGGCCTCCACCGCGTCCCGCAGCTCCCTGTCGAGCCGCTTGAACTCCTGGCGAGCGCTTTCGGCAGCCTGCTCGGCCATGCGCCGCTCCCCGTCGAGTGACAGGGTCCGCTCGCGCCGGGCAACCCACTCGGTCCAGCGGGGCTCCTCCCGGGCGTGCGCCTCCTGCGCGGCTGCGCGCGTCCTCTCGACAAGCTGCGCCGCCGCGCGGACCGCTGCTAGTCGCTCCTCGGCCAGCCGCCGGGCCCGCCCCAGCTCGGCCCTGTCCGGAAGGCCCGCTTCCATCCCGCGCAGCTCGGCGCCCAACGTGTTCTTGATCTCTCGCGCCCGCTCCTGCGCCAGCCGCAGCCGCTCATGCCCGAGCACCTGGGAAAGGAAGGCGGCGCGCTCGCCGGGCTTTTTCGAGGCCAACACGGCCAGTTGTTTCTGGCCGGCGAAGAACGTGCTGGAGAACTCTTCGTACGTCATGCTGATGACCTGCTCGAGGCGCTCGGTCACCGCGCGCAGCGAATTAGCGACGCGCTGGCCGTCCTGGAGCAACTCCGCGTCGTGCAGGCGGCGCACCACGCGATACTCGTGACCCCCGAGCCGAAACTCGAGGTCGACCTCGACGTTGGCACGACCCTTGGCCCCGAGCCGGCGGATGGAGTCGCGGTCACCGCGCGCCGCCTGCGCCCCGTAGATCGCCCACGCCATCGCCTCCAGCAGCGTGGTCTTGCCCGAGCCGTTCGGTCCGAAGATCCCGGTAATGCCGGGGCCGAACTCGATGTCGGTGGACTCGTGCTGGCGGAAGTTCGTCAAGCGCAGGCGCCGGAGCTCCATCAGCTCGCTCCCTCGCGTCCGGCCTGCTCGACGTACTCGACGCCCAGGCGGACGAAGACCTCACGGTCCAGGTCCGCATCGAGCGGGCGGCGCGTGAGGAACTCGCGCACTACCTCGGGTAGGGTGTAGCGACGGCCCAGGGCTCCCAGCGCCTCGGTCCGCTGCGCTTCGGGGCGCCGGACATCGAGCAGGAAGTTGAGCGCGCGCAACTTGAAGCCGCGGATCGCAGAGTGGTCCAAGTCGCGCGCGACCGCGCGCGGCACGTCCCACACAAGTAGCCGCACGATCTGGTCGTCGATCGCCGGGCTGGCTTCGGCCACGACTTCGGCGATCCGCGCGTCAAGCTCTTTGACGGACAGTCCGGCGCCGCTGATCGGCGGCAGCTCGACGTGCGCCCGCACCGGAACGATCGGCCGGAAGGTGACGCGCGCGCCGGGCAGATCGACTAGGAGATAGCCTTTGCCGCGCCGCTGCTGGTCCGCCTCGTCCTGCAACTGTCCCCAGGGATTGGGGGGGAGGTACTCCAGGCTCCCCGCGTACCACGCGTTGGGAGCGACCTCGTAGGCTACGTGCCAATGGCCCAGCGCGGTGTAGTCCCACTTCTCCGGCGCCAGGGTCTCACGGGACAAGGACGCCCCCCCGTAGTCGTCGGTGCCCCGCCCTTCCCCGACGCCGGGGTACTTCCCGTGGGTCACGAGCACGTTAATCGTCGGGCCGCCGCGCTCGGGCCGGAGTGCCGGTCGCTCCGGCTCTGCAAGCGCCTGGTGCGGGACCGCGAGAACGGCGCAATCGAGGGCGGGGAACACGAAGCGCCGGGGGGCTTCCACCGCGACGTGCACGCCCAGCGCCTCGTAGAGTCGCAGGATCGTGCCGGTCTCCAGGGAGCGCGGGGTGTCGTGGTCTCCGGCGACGACCACGACGGGCGCGTCCGGCAGGCCGACGCGCACTCGTTGCAGTTGCTGGAACAGGAAGAGGATCGCCGGATTCGTGGGTCGCACCGAGTGGAACACGTCGCCCGCGATCACGATCAGGTTGGGGCGCTGCACGAGCAGATCATCCACCGCCCGCCGGAACGCTTCCGCCACGTCGGCCTCGCGCTGGTTCCCGCCGCGCGGCGTCTGCCGGTCGAACTGCCGGAATCCGAGGTGCAGGTCGGCCAGATGCGCGAGCTTGATCGTCACGGGCCGGCGAGCCGCTTGAGCGTCGCCTGCATGTCCAACGACAACGACATCGGCACGGATGGAAGTCCCGGGACGGCCATGGCCATCTTGATCGTCCCGCTCACGGTGGCGTCGAGCACCATCCCCTGCGAAACCGAGAACGCCTGCTCACCGGTGATCGTCCCCGACAGCTTCATGGTCATTGTCTGGCCCATGCGGGAGATCGCGATCGGCTGCTCTGGAAATTGCGTGCTGACCTCAAACACGACCGTGGTATCCCCAGCCGCCACAGTGATGTCCTTGACCGTCAGCACGCTTTGGACGGAGATCGGCCCCCCCGTCTCGGGGAGCGGGATGTCGGTCTCCACGCGCCAGTGGTCCCCCTTGCCGACCGGCTCCACCGGCAGGGGATAGTTGAACATCTCCACGTTGCCCGTCACCCGTCGGCCCTCGGCGGATGCCGCGCCCAAGGGATCGTGCACCTGCACCTTCAGGGGAATGCGCCGATCATCGTACACCAGGTCGAACGACATCGCCTTGACTCGTGCGATTTGCGATGCGAACGCCGGGCTCGCCGCGTCCATTCCCGCAGGCGGGCGAAACGTCAGCGTGTCGACGGACCACGAGACGGCGGTCCCCCCCACTCCCCCGACTCCCCCAACCCCGCCACGGTTCGCCTCGCCGATCCGCTCGCGCAGCTGGACGGACATCCCCATGTCCATCGCGGGGAGCGACGCGGAGGCTCCGGCAACCGCCACTTTCATCTGCTCGTCCAGCGTGTAGCGGTGCGTCGTATTCGCTTTGGGGTGATAGCGTAGCAGCACCTTGTCGCTGCCGCACCCGAGGGCGGCGCAGGCGATCGGCACGGTGAGCGCGAGCCTGCGGAGACGATCCGCCATGGAATCCCCCGCCCTGTCGGTCAGTAGGGCTCTTCCGAGATCGGGTTGAGAGGCGGGACTCCCGTGCGCGCCCGGGGTGCCTCGGCGCGCACGCGCCCGCCCAGGGCCGCTCGGAAGTACGCCAGCACATCGCTCGGGCGGGCCCGGCGCACCGCGCCCAGCGCACGACGCACATCCTCCTCTTCCCGGTCGGCGATCAGATCCTTCACCAGGTTGGGTCTTACGCCCCGGTCGAGGCGGACCAGCTGGCGCACGACCGCGTCGGCGAATGGCAGGTCCGCAGCCGGCGGAAAGCGCTCCACGCCGTCTCGCCCCCGCAGCACCGCGGGGCGCGGAAACCGCACGAAGATCGGCTGGGTGAAATGCGGGTGGCGCACCATCAGCTCGCCGATCGGCAGGGTGGCCAGCTTGATCTTGATCGCCGGCGAGAGCACCTGGTAGCCGGGCGTCGCCAGCTCGTCCATGTCCATTCGGCCGAACACCTGGGTCGCCGCGTTCCCCACCACGCGGCGGTGCACCTGCGAGCGGAACTGCTCGGCAGCGAACAACACCAGCCCGAGGTAGCGCCCCCGCTCGGAGATGTCGAGCAACATCTTCTTCACGTAGGTGTCGGCTCCGTCCGCCGGCGCGTACTTGTTCAGCTCGTCCACGAACACTACGACGGCGTCCACGCCGAGGTCCCGGCGCTCCAGGTGCTCGCGCAGCTTCGAAACGACGCGGGCGAACACCAGGTCCTGACCCAGGGGGTCCACGTTGGCCAGGTCCACGACGTAGGCCGTTCGGTCCGCAAACGCGCCCCAGGGCAGGTCGCTCGACTGACCGTCGTCGGCCACGAGCCCTTTGCAGCGAGTGGAGATGTTGGACAGCCGGTTGCGAACCTTGCGAATCGTGGCGATGTGATGCGTGCGCCACATATCGCTGCGTCCGGCATCCTCCAGCCCGCCGATAATGGCGCGGAACAGCCGGTCCAGGTCGGCGAAGGACTGCACGCGGTGCGTGCCCCCGAAGCCGTCCGCGAAGTCGCGGTTCAGCACCCGGTCGGCGAGGAAATCGATGAATGCATCGGCTTTGGCGTCGATGTCGTCGCGGTTGAGTAGCACTTCGGCGTAGTCGAGTACCTCCGCCAGGCCCCACACTAACGGCTCGACGCTCGGGGCGAGATCGGGGTGCGTCCGCAGCGTGTTGAGGTTCACCCCATCGGCCTTGAAGGGGGCGAAGTAACGCACCTGCTCGAAGGGGCGTGGCGCGACTCCCAACCGCTCGTAGCGACGCCGGTCCTCTTCGGCCAGGGCGCCCGGCTGATCGAGAAAGCAGAGGTCGGGCCCCTTCACGTTGAAGCACACGGCGGCGACTTTGCCCTTGTGCGCCGGAAAGTGCTGGAAGATCGACGCCAGCAGGAACTCTACCGCGCTGGTCTTGGTGGCGAGTCCGGAAACGCCCGAGATGTTGAGGTGTGCCGCCTCGGGACCGAGCAGGAAGTCGGCGTCCAAATACACGGGCGCTTCGAGACCGCCCGAGGTGTACAGGCCGACGGGGATCCCGGTCGGCGCGGCACCGGTCAGATAGGCGTCCATGCGCAGCGCCTGGGCGACGTCGGCATCGGTGGCGACGAGGACGCGTCCCAGCGGCACCGGTTGCAGCGGCTCCTCGGGAATCTGCCGCAACACCGCCGCAGTCCAGAGCCGGATCTCCTGGCGCACGGTCGGCGCCGCCGCGGCGCGCGCCGGGTCGCCCTGGGCGCCGATTACGTCGTGCAGCGGCGTCGGAAGGTCGGAGTAGGCGAACGCGTCGGTCACCACACCGTACACCACCCGTCCCACTTCCCCATTCCCTTTCTCCTGCTCTTCCACGCGCACGATGGCCCCGATCCCGATGCTCGTCTCCTGCGCCGTCCAGAAGTGGAACTGGTGCGGGGTAGCCGGCTTCAGCTCGGTCGCGACGACACGGCCGATGGGAATGGGGGGAGACGCGGGAGGTCCCGCTCGATCAATCACGTGCCGGTTCTCGGCAGACCGGAGCCAGCCGGCGGGACAACGTCCCGGGGTGCGCGGCTCCGCAGGTAGGTCTCCACGTCATGTGAAGGATACTGCAATCGATCGAACCGCGCGTGCACCGTCCCCTCGTCTCTGATCCGCACGGTCCAAGACCCCGCCCCCCCCACGAGTCATCCTTTCCGCGCCCAGCCGAGGTAGGTCACACTCAAGTCGTCGGTGAGGATGCGGCGAGCGCTGCCATCGGCGCTGCGCCCCAGCCCTCGCAACTCCTGCACCGCGAGGCCGTGGCGGGAGAGGGTTTCGGTCAGGTCGCCAGGGGTGACGAACCGCTGGAACTCGTGGAAGCCCTCGGGCATGGAGTGATCCACATACTCTTCACCCCAGATGAGCTGGAGGAACGCTGCCGGCGTGCGGTTATGCGTCAGGAAGCCTAACGCGCGGCCGGGCGCGAGGAGCTGCGCGATGGCCGCGAGGCTGCGCTCGAGATCGTCGACGTGCTCGAGCACGTCGACTGCGAAGACGAGATCGAACGTTCCGGCGAAGCTGGCCGCCGCCAGGTCCTCCGCCGTCCCGGCGCGGTACTCAATGGTGAGCCGCGATCGGGCGGCGTGAGCGCGGGCCACCGCCAGTGATTTCTCCGACGGGTCGACGCCCGTGACGCGTGCGCCTTCGCGCGCCAGTGCTTCCGCCAGAATCCCGCCACCACAGCCCACGTCAAGCACGCGCTTGCCCGCGAAGCCCCCGAACACACCGCGGAAATAGTCGACGCGGGCGAGGTTGAGCTCGTGCAGTCCCAGAAACGGGCCCCGGTCGCTCCACCACACCTCCGGGTCTCGCTCGACCAGGCGCTCATACTTGTCCGGTTCGCGCAATCCTTCGAGCCGCGGCAGCTCGACGCTCACTGGGGCACCTTCACGCCGACCACGAGCCCGTCGCGGATCGGGATCACCGTCGCGACCACGCGCGGATCGGTTGCGGCGAGGCGATTGAAGGCGCGCACCCCCTCGGCCGTGGCCGAGTGGTCGGCAGGATCGACGACGGCGCCGTGGAAAAAGGCGTTGTCGCAGAGCAACAGCCCGCCGGGGCGCAGCAACCGCACGCTCCATTCGAAGTAGTCCGCCAGCGGCTCCTTGTCAGCGTCCACGAACACGGCGTCGAACCCGGCCGGGAGGGTCGGCAGCACGGCGAGCGCCGCGCCCTCGATCAGCCGCACGCGGTCCTGGAGGCCAGCTTCCACATAGGCCTGCCGTGCCAGGGCCGCGTGACGCGGGTCCTTTTCGACCGTGGTCAGCCGCCCGTGGGGCGGGGGCGGCAGCGCCCGGGCGAGCCAGATGCCGCTGTAGCCGCCGAGCGCGCCCAGCTCCAGGACAGTGGCGGCGCCGATGGCGCGCAGCAGCACGAGGAGCAGCTTGCCCTCCTCGGGAGAGATATGGATCGCGGGGAGCCCTGCCTCGGCATGGCGAGCGCGGACACGGGCGAGTATGGGATCTTCGACGGCGAACAACTGAGCGACGTAGCGTTCCAGCCGCTCGTCCACGTTCAGGCGGTGGCCTCGACGTTGGGGAACGGCGGCACCTCGAGCAGCCACAGCCCCACGAGCCGCGACTGCTTGTCGACCTCGACCAGCAGTTGGTCGGCGACCTGCACCACCGACGCGGCCCGTCCCCGTCCCACGCCGATATGGAACACCGACTCGCCCGGGTTTTTCTCCACCGTGAGCGCGGTGTCCACTTCGACCGCGGCCACACCCGGCTGCGAGCGGCGGCTTGGGAACACCACGCGCGCCTCCTTATCGGGGGTCGGCGCCGCGAGCGCGTCCACGGTGCGCACGTCGTCGGGCCAGGTAACCACGTCGAGGCCCCGCAACGTACCGCCAGCCACGTCGAGCACCACGAACGCCCCGTCGTCGCCCTCGAGGTCGACGGTGCCGTTCAGCCCCGTAGCCTTCCCGCCGCCCTTGCAGGCCACCGACAGGATGTCCGTCTCGGGGTCCCAATGGTAGCTGACCTTAGGGAGCTTGCCATCCAGCGGCTCAATGCGTGCCTCGAAGTGCATCGACTGCCTTCCGACTCGTCCGTGGGGCGGGTAATATAGCGCCAGTCCGCAGCGGAGCCAGCCGATGGAACGACGCGAGTTCGTCGCCGCCGCAGGGGCAGCCTTGGTACCACGTCGGATAGTCGGAGGGTCGGATAGCCGGATTGTGGCGCCCCCGCCCAATCCAGCGATCCCACTATCCGACGTTCAGGCGCCCCTCCTCGGGCCCGAAGTCTTCGCCCGGCGCCAGGAGCGGCTGCGCCAGGAACTGATCACCCGCAAGCTCGACCTTTTCGTCGCGGCACCGAGCGTCAACTTCCAGTATTTCACCGGCTACAACCCGGGCCGGAACGAGCGCCTGATCGCGCTTTTCCTGCCGGTCAAGGGCGCGCCCGTCGTCGTGTGCCCCTCCTTCGAGGTGGAGCGACTCAGGCGCAATACCGCCGTCCCGGATATCCGCGGCTGGGAGGAGCAGGACGACCCCTGGAAGCTGGTGCGACGGGCCCTGGGGGAGATGAAACCGCAGCACGGACGGGGCGAGCTCGCGCTCGAGCACACGTTCGACTACGCCTCGTACGTGCGGTTGGGCGACGTCGCCGGCGGTGACTGGCACGTCCAGACGGCGCAGCCAGTCACCGAGCGGCTCCGCATCATCAAGTATCCCGAGGAGATTGCCCTGATCCGGCAGGCGATCGCCATCACGGAAGCGTCGATCGCCGCCACGTTCGCCGCGCTCCAGGCCGGCCTGACCGAGCAGGAGGTGGCGGAGCGGCTCTCCGACGCGATGCGGTCCCGCGGCGCGGCGGGCGGCGGGTTGGTACAGTTCGGCCCCTCCAGCGCCTTGCCGCATAGCCACCCCGGCGGACTCAGACTCGAGCGGGAGATGGTCGTGCTTATCGACGCGGGCTCACCGGTGCAGGGGTACGCCTCGGACATCACCCGTACCATCTGGTGGGGCGACTCGCCCTCGGAGGAGTTCAAGAAGGTCTTCAACACCGTTCACGACGCGCAGACGGCGGCGATGCAACTCGGCAAGCCGTTTACGACGCGGTGCCAGGAGATGGATCGCACCGCCCGCAAAGTGATCGCGGACGCTGGCTACGGTGAGTTCTTCACTCACCGCCTGGGCCACGGTATGGGCATGGACGGGCATGAGGTGCCTTACCTGGTCGAGGGCAACGAGACCCGGCTCGAGCCGGGGATGGTCTTCACGATTGAGCCGGGGATCTATCAGCCCGGCAAGTTCGGCGTGCGGATCGAGGACGACTGTCTCATGACCGACACGGGACTCGAGGTCCTCTCACACCGCGTCGCCAAGCTCTGAACGGGAAACGGGGAATGGTGATGCCATTCCCCTGTCCCCAGGCCCCACTCCCCGTTTCAGTCCGCCAGTTTCTTCGAGAAGTCGACGATGCGATCGAGCGCGCGGGTGATGTCCGGGGTCGCGGCGGCGTAGGACAGGCGCACCCAGCGGTCGTCGCCGAATGCGGCGCCCGGGACCAGGGCCACGCCTTGCTCGCCGACCAGCCGCGTGCAGAAGGTAGTCCCGCTGATCCCACCGAAGGAGTCCACCCGGAAGAAGAAGTAGAAGGCGCCCAGGGGGTCGACAAACTCGACCCCCGGCAGCGCCTGTCGAAACCGCGCGACGACGAGATCCCGCCGCCGGCGGAACTCTGCCACCATGCGGGCGACGTCCTGCTCGACGCGCTCGTCATCAAGCGCGGCGGCGGCGGCATACTGCGCGATGTGGTTCGCGCCCGTGGTGGTGTGCGACTGCAGGGCGGCCATCGCCTTGGCCACCGGCGCGGGCGCGAGCGCCAACCCGATGCGCCAGCCGGTCATCGCGTACGCCTTGCTGACCCCGTAAATGACCACGACGCGCGTGAGTAGCTCGTCCGGCAGATCGAGGAAGGACGGCGCCGGCCCCGTGCCGTAATGAATGCGGCGGTAGATCTCGTCGGTGATCACCCAGACCTTGCGCTCCCGCGCCCACTGCGCGATCGCCTTGAGCTCCGCGTGCGTGTAAACAGAGCCGGTCGGGTTACAGGGTGAGCACAACAGCAGCCCGGTTGCGGCAGGCAACATGCGGGCCAACTCCCGCACGCTCACCTTCAACCCCCACTCTGGGTCGCCCGGGACCAGCACCGGGCGCGCACGCGTCAGATGCACGATCTGGGGATACGACACCCACGCCGGGGCGGGGATCGCGACCACGTCGCCCGGTCCGAACAGGGTGAAGCAGGCATTGAACAGCGACTGCTTGGATCCACTAGAGACCACGAGATGGTCGGCGTTCACCGGCCGGCCACCCGAAAGTAGGGACAGGTGTTTCGCCGCGGCGACGCGCAGCTCGAGGATGCCTTCATTCGCCGGGTAATGGGTCTTGCCGTCGCGGATCGCCTTGATCCCCGCTTCCGCAGGAATGGGCGGCGTAGGGAAGTCGGGCTCTCCGGCGCCGAGGTCGATCACATCTTCGCCGGCGGCCTGGCGGCGCTTGGCTTCCTGCGAGATCGCGATAGTCGCCGACGGCTCGAGGTGCTGCAGGTTGGGCGAGAGGCCCTCACTCATAGCCGGATGGCTCCGTGGCGTTTGAGAATGGCGACGGGTGGAGCGCGCCACAAACGTCCGCTCTCCATTGCGCTACCTGTGCATCGAAGCTAGCGTCTCTCCAGGATTCTCGCCCTTTGACAATCGAGGCTTGTGTGAAGAGTGAGCGCAGTCGGCATACGGTGCTGGTCACGCCACCCGCCGCGGAGCATGCGGGGGAGGTGTGGGCGCTCGCGCCTTCGCCGACAGTGATCATCTGCGCTGACCCCGCCGCCGCTCTCGAATGGGTCACCGCCGCCCCCGCCGACCGGCGGGTGCACGCCATCACAAGCCTCAGCCACAGCGCTGCTCTGCTGCGCGGCCAGCCCGCCGGCGCGCCCCCCCCACCCCACGACGTGCTCGCCGGCGCCCCACAGGACCTCGCCGCCCTGCTCGCGCGATCCGCCCTGAAGCTCGACACGATTCGCAGCGTCGTGCTCGCCTGGCCCGAGCTCCTGCTCGCAGGCGAGCAGTCGGCTGCGCTCGACACGCTGCTGGCCGAGCTGCGCGACCTGCCGCGCGTCGTTCTCAGCTGGAACCCCACAGCGCTCAGCGATTTTCTCGAGCGGCACGCGCGCCGCGCCGAAGTCGTCGGCGTCCTCCCGGTGGATGCCGACGGCCGTCCACTCCCGCCCGTCGCGCCGGCACGATACGTCGTCGTCCCACCGTTCCGTCGGCCCTTCGCCATATCCGACTGGCGTGACGCAGTCCGGGCGCAGCACCCCTACGTCTGGAGCGGCGGGGCGATCGGCCGCGGGCCGGGAGCCGGGCCCTGCGACGCTGTACTCTCCACCCAGCTGCCCACGCGCGAAGAGTTCCGAGCCCTCGCGGCCATAGGGCCGGTGACCCAGTTCGCGAGCGCCGGGCAGCTGCTCTACCTCCGCACCATCGCGGCGCCGCTCGTGCCGCTGCCGCTGCCCGGGGCGAGCGACCGGGCCCAGGACCGCGCCGAGGCGCTGCGCACCCAGGTTGTCGCGCTGCTAGAGACCGGAAACATCGACGCCGAGCTGATGTTGCTCGCACCACTGTTCCGGCAATTCGAGCCGGCGGAGGTGGCGGCAGCGGTGCTGAAGCTCAGCCATCAGCCGGCAGCGGTCGGCCATCAGCCCGACCCTGCCCCCACCGGGCGCACGAAGATCTTTGTCAACGTCGGGAAGAAGGATGGAGCGGCGGCGAAGGACCTCGTCGGCGCCCTGATCCGCGAGGTGGGCCTCGATAAGGGGGCTATCGGCAAGATCGAGGTCCGCGAGACGTTCAGCGTGGTGGAGATCGCGGCGGGCGAGGTCACACGGGCCATGCGGGGCCTGACCGGGGGCGGAGTGACGATCCGAGGCCGGCGCGTGCAAGCGCGGCTCGATCGAGAGCGCTAAGGCCGACTCCCGTCCAGATCGCTCCGGCCGTGACCGTCAACCGGGAACCGGGCAACCTATTCTTCCGGGTCACCACTACGGCAACCCGTGTTGTCCCTCCCCCACACCTCCTCCTACCCAGAACGCCGACGGGCCGCCCAGCGGGGCGGCCCGTGACCGGCCTCTTCAAACCAATGCTGCGACCTTATGCTTTCTTGTTCACCGCCATCTTCAACTGCTTGCCGGCGCGGAAGGCGGGGGCGATCGACGCCTTAATCTGGATCACGCTGCCGGTCTTGGGGTTGCGCCCCATGCGTGCAGCGCGCTTGCGCGCTTCGAAATTCCCGAAGCCGGTGATCTGCACCTTAGCGCCCTTTTTCAACTCACCGGCGATGATGCCCTTGTCGTCGAACAGGGCTTCGATCGTGCGAGACGCGTCGGCCTTGGACATCTTAGTCCGCATCGCCAACGCTGAGGTCAGCTCGGCTTTGTTCACGACGGTCTCCTTTTGAGGGACGAGAACTGAGACAACCCTTGAGATTCCGCCCCTGTTGCGGGGGGGCGCCCGAAAACCCGCATAAAACCGGCACTATAATGGGGTATCCCTCGGAAATCCGCAAGTTGTGGGCGTTTTCTCGACCTCAGACGCCGAAACACCGAGACGCGAAGGGGAAACCGGGGACCGGCGGCAGGCCCTTCCCCCCCGCTATAGACTTGGAACCGCTTGGCGTCTTAGCGATTCCCCCGGCAACCAACACGTGACACCTCAAACTGCGATGTTCCACGGCACCCGCCCCGGTTGGATCGAGGTCATCTCCGGCGTGATGTTCTCCGGCAAGAGCGAGGAACTCATCCGCCGGGTCCGCCGGGCGGTCATCGCGCGCAAGCAAGTCCAAGTCTTCAAGTCCCACCTCGACGCCCGCTACACCGGCCTGTACAACGTCACGACCCACGACGGCCTCACCGTGGAGGCCGAGCCCGTAGACAGCGCTGAAGAGATCATGCGACGCTGGCGTAGCGGCACCGAGGTGGTCGCGGTGGACGAGGTCCAGTTCCTGGACGAGGGGATTGTCGCGGTCGCCAACGCCCTGGCCGACCGCGGGGTCCGGATTATTCTAGCCGGGACGGATGTGGACTTCCGCGGCCTCCCCTTCGGTGCGATGCCGACCCTGATGTGCATCGCCGAGGTGGTGGACAAGTTCCACGCCATCTGCGTCGTATGCGGAGGGCCTGCGACCAGAAACCAACGGTTAGTCAACGGCAAACCGGCCTCGTGGGACAGCCCCGTCATCATGGTGGGCGGGCGGGAGTCCTACGAGGCGCGGTGCCGGCACTGCCACAAGGTGCCGAGGCAGGATGAGGATCAAACAGCCCTGCTTTGACAGCGGCGAACGGGGGGAGGGGGGACTCGGGACAGGCGCATCGTCCGCGCCTCTCCATTCCCCATTCCCCTTTCCCCAATGCCCGCCGTGTTGAACGTCGCCCTCACGGGGAACATCGCCGCCGGGAAGTCCACCGTGGTCGATCTGTTCCGGAAGTGGGGTGCCACGATCATCGACGCCGACGAGCTGGCGCGCGAGGCCGAGGCGCCTGGCACCGAGGTGCTCGCGGCTATCGTGCGGCGGTTCGGCAGCGATGTCTTGCGCCCCGACGGCGGGCTGGACCGCGCGGCGCTGCGCGCCAAAGTGATGGGGGATGATGCGGCGCTGGCGGCCCTCAATGCCATGGTGCACCCGGCGGTTCAGCGGCGGCGCGCGGAGCTGCTCGCGCAGGCGCGCGCGCGCGGCGATGCTGTCGTTGTCAACGACATCCCGCTGCTGTTCGAGGTGCTCGACCCGCGGCAGTTCGACGTCGTCGTGCTGGTGGACGCGCCGGCAGCCTTGCGGCGCACCCGACTGCGCAGCTCGCGGGGGCTGAGCGGCGAGGAGGCGGACCGGATGATCGCCGCCCAGATGCCCGCCGAGCGCAAGCGCGGGCGCAGCGCCTTCGTGATCGAAAACGCGGGCACGGAGCAGGAGCTCGAGCGCGCGGCGAAGGCGGTCTACAAGGAGCTGCGTCGGCGGGCCAACGCTCAACGCTCGCCTTGACAGGGGTTTCCGGCTCCGGTAACCTTCGCCCCGACTTCACCGCCGTGCGAGACGAACCCCGCATGTCGAACATCCCGAAGGACCTCCGCTACACCAAGGAACACGAGTACGTGAAGGCGACCGCCGACAAGGCGGTCGTGCAAATCGGGATAACGGATTACGCGCAGGGCGAGCTGGGGGATGTCGTGTATGTGGAGCTCCCCAAACCGGGCGCCACATTCGGCCACATGCAGGTGTTCGGCACGATCGAAGCGGTCAAGGCAGTCTCGGACCTGTTCTCCCCTGTGAGCGGCACGGTCGTCGAGGTCAACGGGGCGCTCGAGGGCGACCCCGCCCTGGTGAACAAAGACCCCTACGGCGCCGGCTGGATGATCAAGCTTCGCGTAACAGACGCCGCCGAGGCGGCTGCGCTGTTGGACAGCGCCGCCTACGCGAAGCACGTCGGAGAATGAGGCAGCTTCCGTTCTCCGTTGTCCGGCTGCGGAACGGATGACGGATAACGGATGACGGAGAGCGCATGTTGACGTTGACCTTCCACGGCCACGCCTGCTTTCTCATCGAGGCCGACGATCGCCGCATCCTCATCGATCCCTTCCTCACCGGCAATCCAGCAGCCGACATCGGGCCCGAGCAGCTGCCCAAGATCGACGCGGTGCTCCTGTCGCACGGGCACCGGGACCACTTGGGCGACGCCGTGGCGATCGCCAAGAAGCACGGCGCCACGATCGTCGCGACCTACGAGCTCGCCCAGTTCTGTGGCGACAGGGGCGTGACGGCTCACAGTATGCACATCGGCGGCGCGCATCGGTTTCCCTGGGGTACGGTGAAGCTCGTCCCCGCCTTTCACGGCGGCGCCGTCGAGGGCGACCCTACCGGCAAATACACCACCGCCGCGTGCGGCCTGGTCCTGACCGCCGGCGACAAGACGGTGTACCACACCGGTGACACGGCCCTCACGATGGAGATGCGGCTGCTCGAAGGGCGCGTGGACGTGATGCTGCTGCCGATCGGCGACAACTTCACCATGGGGATCGACGATGCGGTGCGCGCCATCGAGTTCGTGAAGCCGCAAATTGCGATTCCGATGCATTACAACACTTTCGAGGTGATCAAAGCCGACCCACAGGAGTTCCGGCGTAGGGTCGGCAATCGGGCCGATGTCGTGATCCTGAAGCCCGGCGAGTCCCTCAAACACTCCTGAGACGTCTCCGCATGCCCGCTGCTGATCTTCCGCTCGTCGCGTCCCCCCTGCGTCACCCCGATGTGTTCGCCGCGCGGCACCTCGGCCCCAGGCCGGGCGACGTGCGAGCGATGCTGGAAACGCTCGGCTACGCCTCGCTCGCCGATTTCGTCGATGCGGTCGTGCCCGCCGACATTCGCCTGCGGCGCCCGCTCGAGCTGCCGCCCGCCCGCACCGAACAGGAGGCACTCGCCGAGTTGCGCCGACTAGCCGCCCAGAACCGGGTGTTCCGCTCGTACTTGGGAATGGGTTACCACGACTGCGTGACGCCGCCGGTGATCCTGCGGAACGTGCTGGAGAACCCCGGGTGGTACACGGCCTACACGCCCTACCAGGCGGAGATCGCCCAGGGTCGGCTGGAGGCACTCCTCACCTTCCAGACGATGGTGTCGGACCTGACAGGGCTCGAGATCGCGAACGCCTCCCTGCTCGACGAAGGCACGGCCGCGGCCGAGGCGATGCATCTGACCGACGCGATCGCGGCTCGCGACGGTCCCCGCGTCTATCTGATCGACAGCAACTGTCATCCCCAGACGATCGCGGTCGTGCGCACCCGCGCCGAGGTGCGCGGGGTGGAGATCGTGGTGGCGGACCCCGCGACGTTCGCCTTCGGCGGCGCGGTGATCGGTGCGCTGCTGCAGTACCCGGCGACCGACGGCGCGCTCCCCAATCATCGCGGGTTGTGCACGACCGCTCACGCGGCTGGCGCGCTCGTCACCGTCGCGACGGACCTGCTGGCGCTGACGCTGCTCGCACCCCCAGGCGAATGGGGCGCCGATATCGCGATCGGCAACTCCCAGCGCTTCGGCGTGCCACTCGGCTATGGGGGACCGCACGCGGCGTTCTTCGCCACGCGCGACGCCTACAAGCGCCACCTCCCGGGCCGGATCATCGGCGTCTCCCGCGACAAGGTGGGCCGGCCGGGGCTGCGGATGGCCCTGCAGACCCGCGAGCAGCACATCCGCCGCGAAAAGGCGACGAGCAACGTGTGCACTGCGCAAGTGCTGCTCGCCGTCGTCGCCGCGATGTACGCCGTCTATCACGGTCCCGAGGGGTTGCAGCGTATCGCCGAGCGGGTGCACGCCCACACCACGGTCCTCGCGGACGCGCTGCGGCGCCTCGGCTACCGCCTCGCCCATGCTGCTTTCTTCGACACCCTGGCGGTGGACGCGGACGCGGCTGCGCAAGCGAAGATCCTGGACGCCGCGCGGGCGCGCGGCATCAACCTCCGCTCCCTCTCGGCTACCCGGATCGGCGTGGCGCTCGACGAGACGACCGGCCTGGCGGATGTTGCCGATCTGGTTGCGGCCTTCGCACTCGGGAAACCCGTCTCCTTCAAGCTCGACGACCTCGCCAAGAGTGGCGGCCAGGCGATCCCCCCAACGCTGGCCCGCACGTCGCCGTTCTGTACCCATCCGGTGTTCAATACGCACCATTCGGAGACGGAGATGCTGCGGTACTTGAAAAAGCTCGAGGACCGCGACCTCTCGCTCACCTCCGCGATGATCCCGCTCGGCTCGTGCACCCTGAAGCTCAACGCCACGGCCGAAATGATTCCGGTGACCTGGCCCGAGTTCGGCCGGCTGCATCCCTTCGCGCCGCGCGAGCAAACGCAGGGCTACGCCGCACTGTTCCGCCAGCTCGAGGCGTGGCTCGCCGAGATCACCGGCTTCGCTGCTGTGTCGCTGCAACCCAACGCCGGTTCGCAGGGCGAGTTCGCGGGACTGCTCGTGATTCGGGCCTACCACCGCTCCCGCAGCCAGGGCCACAGGACTGCATGCCTTATTCCCCAGTCCGCGCACGGCACCAATCCGGCCAGCGCAGTGATGGCCGGGATGCGGGTCGTGGCGGTCAACACCGATGCGCACGGCAATATCGACGTGGCCGACCTCGCGGCGAAGGCCGCCCAGCACGCGGACACCCTCGCCGCGCTGATGGTCACCTACCCGTCCACGCACGGCGTGTTCGAGGGGTCGATCAAGGAAGTCTGCCGCTTGGTGCACGCGCACGGCGGCCAGGTGTACATGGACGGCGCCAACATGAACGCGCAGGTCGGACTGTGCCGACCAGGTGACATCGGCGCGGACGTCTGCCATCTGAACCTACACAAGACGTTTTGCATCCCCCACGGTGGGGGTGGGCCCGGCATGGGCCCGATCGGCGTCGCGCCGCACCTAGTGCCGTTCCTGCCGAGTCACCCGGTCATCGACCTCGACATCCCGCAAAGCTGCGGCACCGTGTCGTCAGCACCGTGGGGCAGCCCGTCCATCCTGCCGATCTCCTGGGCGTACATCGCGATGATGGGTCGCGAGCATCTGGCCGAGGCGACCATGATCGCGATCCTCAACGCGAACTACGTCGCCAAACGGCTCGCCGACCACTTCGGCCTGCTGTACGCGGGCCAGCACGGCCTCATCGCGCACGAGTGCATCCTCGACACGCGTCCCTTCAAGGCCTC
>DASQAH010000008.1:0-6047 GCA_035635835.1 Gemmatimonadales bacterium | reverse complement strand
TAACCTCGCGGATGTGGCGGCCTTCGAGCCCTGGCCAGCCTATCTCCCCCACTGCGTGAGCAAGGCGGGCGTCGTGATGCTGACGAAAGCGCTAGCCCGCGCCCTGGCACCGGATATCAGCGTCAACGCCGTCGCTCCCGGGGCCGTGCTCCTGCCGGACGATTGGGATGCGGCGACCCGCGCCCACTTCGCCGAGACGACCCCGCTGAAGCGGCTCGGCACAGCCCAAGACGTCGTGAGCGCAGTCCGCTTCCTGCTCGAGGGAACGGACTACGTCACCGGCACGGTCCTCGTCGTGGATGGGGGCAGGCTGATCCGGTGAGCGATGTGGTTCGGATGCGGGATGTGGTCGTAGTGGGCGGCGGGTGCTACGGCACGTTCTACGCGACTCAGCTCGCCAAGGCCAAGGAGCGCGGGAAGGCAGAGCTCCGATCGGTAATCATCGTGGACCGGGACGATGGGTGTCGGGCGCGCCGGGAGCTGCCACCGACGCCGGACCGCGTGTTCGTGACGGCCGAATGGGGCGTTTTCTTCGACGAGTTCCTGGGCTCCGCCCGGTACTCGGGGGAGGGGGAGGAGGGGGATTACATCGTACCGTCTCCGCACATGCCGCACCTGATGTTCGAGTGGGTGCGGCGCCGGGCCGTGGCACGCTGGCCGCGGCGGGCAATCGCCGTGGACCCCGTGCCTGGGAAGCTCGACCTGCCCTACGACCGCGTCGGATCCGACGGCACCCGTTTCGTTTCCTTCGCCGGGTGGATCTGTCCGACTCACTGCATCGAGCCGGCGGTGTGCCCGGCGATCGGCTCGGCACGCACCTGGGAGATGGCGAGCGCGATCTCGGCGCTGGCGGAGCAGCTGCGGCGCTCAGGCCAGCGCGTGTTCGGGCCGGCGTTGTTCATCTGCAGGCACCACGTCTTCGGCGTTGGCACGTTCGCTGTGGATGCGGTGCTCGAGGGCGACCAGATCGTAGCGAACGCCGGCGCGGGTCGGGGCAGGGGGGAGGGGGGAGCGCACGCAGAGCCCAGGAGCGTCCTGGTGGGGACGATCTCGAGCTGCCATGGCGCGGTGAACTTGCTGCGCATCGGAGCGGATGACGTCTGAAGAGCGGCGGGCGCATCTGGCGAATGCCCGCAACCTGTTCAACCGGGGCGAGTATTGGCTCGCGCACGAGGCGTTGGAAACCGTCTGGCGTTCTATTATAAAGGAGAGCGAGGAGGCCCGGGTGTGGCAGGGCCTGATCCAGGCCGCGGCGGCGCTGTTGCACCGTCAGCGCGGCAACCGCCACGGCATTGTGAAGCTCGGTGCCGCGGCGTTGGCGAAGCTCGGCGGGCCGCAGCGGCCCGAGATCGAGTTCGACACCGTGACGTTCCGGGCCCAGTTGGCACGGGCCCTGGCGAGCGACGCCGACGCACCGCAGCTCGAGTTCCGTGGCGACGAGGGAGAACGGAAGACGGATGACTGACTACGGGAAGAACCAATTCGACGTGATCATCGTCGGCGCGGGGCCGGCGGGGTTGTGCGCCGCTATGTACGTCGGACGGGGGATGCTGCGGGGACTCACGATCGAGCGCGGCGCGCCCGGCGGCGAGCTGCTGAACACCGACTTGATCGAGGACTACATCGGGTTCGAAAGCATCAAGGGCTGGGACCTCAGCGAGAAGATGGCCGAGCACGCGAAGAAGTTCGGCGCCGAGATCGTGACCGATACCGTGGAGCGGGTCCGCAAGGCCGACGACGGCTGGTTCGACGTCGTCACCGCCCATGGTGTCACCTACCGCGCTCCGGCCGTCATCCTCACGGCCGGGGGCACACCGGTGAAGCTGGGCGTGCCGGGGGAGAAAGAGTACGCCGGGAAGGGGGTCTCCTACTGCGCGGTGTGCGACGGTCATTTCTTCCGGGGACAGGTGCTGGCGGTGGTCGGCGGCGGCGATGCGGCGGTCGAGGAAGCCGACTACCTCACCCGCTACGCGGACAAGGTCTACATCGTCCATCGGCGCGACCAATTCCGCGCCTCGAAGATCCTGCAGGAGCGGGTGTTCGCGAACCCGAAGATCGAGGTGGTTTGGAACAAGACCGTCTCCGAGATTGTGGGCAACGAGCGGGGCGTGGATCATCTGGCGTTGCAGGACACGGCAACCGGCGCGCGCTCCGTCCTCCAGGTGGGGGGCGTCTTCATCTTCATCGGGTTCCAGCCCAACACCCAGCTCGTCGAGGGGCACGTCAAGCACGACGCGGCGGGCTATCTGATCACCGACGAGCGCATGATGACCTCGATTCCCGGCCTCTTCGCCGCGGGGGACGTCCGCGCGCAGCTCACTCGCCAGGTCACGACCGCGGTGGGGGATGCGACCACTGCGGCGATCGCCGTCGAGAAATACCTCGCGGCGCTGCGGGAACGGGAGAAGGCGAAGACGAACGCGGCCGCAGCCTCGTGAACGTCGTTTCGATTCCCAACGGTGCGTTCCTCGAAAACTGCTACCTCGTCATCGACGAGGCCGCGCGCCAGTGTGTCATCGTCGATCCAGGTGAAGACGCCGGTCTGATTCTCGGTCAGGTCGCCGCCACGGACGCGCGACCGGTCGCCGTGTGGCTCACCCATGCCCACCTCGATCATGTGCTCGGGGTGGGACGGGTCGCGGCCGAGACCGGGGCACCGGTGTTTCTGCACCCCGACGACCGGGCCCTCTACGACCATGTGCCACAGCAGGCCGAAGCCTTCGGGCTGCGCGCGGCAGGCGTGCCACCGCCACCGCCCGACCGGGCGTTCGCCCATGGTGACGAGGTGCGCGTAGGCATGCTGAGGTTCTCCGTTCGTCACACACCGGGGCACTCTCCCGGCAGCGTCTGTCTCGTGGGCCAGGGCGTGGTGTTCGCGGGGGACGTGTTGTTTCAGGGGTCCATCGGCCGCACCGATCTGCCCGGCGGGGACGTCGACGCACTGCTCGGCAGCATCGAGCGGGAGTTGCTTGTCCTTCCCGATTCCACCATCGTGTACAGCGGTCATGGACCCCAAACCACTATCGGTGCCGAGCGCCGCGGCAACCCGTTTCTCACCGGCGCCTTCCGCCCCGCGGGGCCCTGAGTCCCGGCCCACCTGCCTGCGCTGCGGCACCGTAGTGCTGCCCAAGCCGTGGGGGTGCAAGAACCCGTGCCGCAATTGCGGCTTCCTCTATCCGCTGGGCGACTGCTCGGACTGATGGTCGCCCCCCTCCCCCTCCCCCTCCCCCCTCCCCCCGTCGGCCCCCCTAGCTCGCTCCACCTTTTTTTTGCCGTACGCCGCCGTTGATCATTCGCCATCTTCTGCCACTGCTGGCGCTGAGTCTCGATGTCTTAGTAAGGGCTTGGCGCATGCAGCTCGCGGTGTGGAGCGTGGGCGGCCGTCTGGCCTTCGGCGACGCCGTCCAACTCAATCTCTACGGCGAGGCTGCGTCGACGCTGACGCCCAATCGCTTAGGCGGCGAGCCCGCGCGGTTCGTCGGCTTGACGCAGGCGGGCATGCGGCCGGTCGTGGCCTTGGTTGCCCTGGGGGTCGAAGTCGCCGCCGAGTGGCCGGTCTTCGCGCTGATGGCGTTGGGGCTCGCCGCCTACTACGTGCCGGGCTGGGAGGCCGCGGCCGAGGTCTGGCTCAAGCGGCACCTGGCGACGGATTTGGTGGTGATCGAGAGTGTGGTGCTCGCCGTGCTGCTCGTGATCTACGTGATCCAGCGCTTCGTGAAGGCGGGGACAATCCGGCACCGCGTGCGGCGTCAGTGGCGCGTGGCGATGGCGCACGTGCGGCGCACGCCGTGGTGGGTGATGGGCGGGAACGCCGCGCTCACCGCCGTGAGCCTCGCGGCCCGCGCCCTCGTGCTGCCGGCGCTGTCGTGGGGGATCCCTGGGGCGCCCGAGTTCGCGGTGATGTTTCTGGGCTCCCTGGCACTGCTCGCGGTGCCGCTGGCCGTCCCCCTGCCCTCGGGCGGCGGCGGGATCGAGGTGGCGTTCCTGTCGGGGTTCGCGGGCGATTTCGGCCGGCGGCAGGTGACGATGCTCGTGCTGTGGCGCTTCTATACCATGATCCTCCTGACGGGGCTCGGGGTGTACGCCATGATCCGCTCGCTCGGGCTCACCATGGCCCAGCGGCTGTTCACCATCGGCTGGATCGCGCGGTCCCGGAAAGCCAGTGAATGAGTGAGCGACCCTAGGGCGCCGGTGCCATGCCGACCAGCAGCACCGTGCGCTCCAGCGCTGTCTCCACACCATGTGGCACGCCGGCCGGCGCCAGGATCAAATCGCCTGGCGCGGCGTCCGCCCGCCGCTCGCCGATCACGAATCTCGCTTTTCCGCTCACGACCAAATAGAATTTGTCCGCGCTGGCGTGCACGTGGACCGACTGGCTCTGGCCCGGCTCGAAGCAGTTCAGCCCCACCAGCAGCCGTGCGGACCGGAAGCAGTCGACTTTGGCCATCGCCTCGCGGCGAAAGACGGCGCGGAGCGGCAGGTGCTGCAGCAGCTCTTCGGTGCTCATGGGCGATTCCTGGTTGGCGACTAACGGCAGTCTTGCAGATCGGATCGAGGCGATGAGCACCCGCGTCGAACAGGACCCTCTCGGCGAGCTCCCCGTCCCCGCAGCGGCGCTGTACGGCGTCCAGACCGAGCGGGCCCGACAGAACTTCCCGATCTCAGGGCAGCGGCCACTCGCGCCCTTCGTAGACGCGGTCGTCTGGATCAAAAAGGCCGCCGCCCTCACGCATAAGGAGACCGGCCGCCTCCCGGCCAAGCTGGCCGACGCCATCGTCCGCGCCGCCGACGAGATCGAGCGGGGCGAGCACCGCGACCAGTTCATCGTGGATCCCTACCAGGCCGGCGCGGGGACCTCCCATAACATGAACGTGAACGAGGTCCTGGCCAACCGCGCGAACGAGCTGCTCGGCGCCAAGCGGGGTGCCTATACGCCGGTCCACCCCAATGATCACGTGAACATGGCGCAGTCCACCAACGACGTGATCCCCACGGCGATCCGCCTCGGCGCGCTGAGCCTCCTGCCTGGCCTGCTGGGGGCGCTGGACCACCTCGCGACGGCGTTCGCCGCCAAGGGCAAGGCGTTCGACAGCATCTTGAAATCCGGGCGCACCCACCTTCAGGACGCCACGCCGATCCGCCTCGGCCAGGAGTTTGCCGCGTACGGCCACAGCATCGAGCGGAACCGTCGGCGCATCGCCCAGACCGCCGACGACCTGCGTGACCTCGGCATCGGCGGCAGCGCCGTGGGGACAGGGCTCAACGTCGAGCCGGCCTATCCCGCGCTCATGGTCAAGCACCTGCAGGCGATCACCGGCCTCGAGCTGCGCGCCGGCGCCGACCGCGTACAACTGATGCAATCCTTGGGCGACGCCGCGGCGCTGTCGGGCGCGCTGCGCACCTATGCCGTGGACCTGGGCAAGATCGCCAGCGACCTGCGCCTGCTCGCCTCGGGCCCGCGGACCGGACTCGCGGAGATCGCGCTACCGGCCGTCCAGCCGGGCTCCAGCATCATGCCGGGAAAGGTGAATCCGTCGATTCCCGAGATGGTCAACATGGTGTGCTACCAGGTGATCGGGAACGACGTCACCGTCGCGACGGCCGCCGAAGCGGGCCAGCTCGAGTTGAACGTGATGATGCCGGTGATCGCGCACAACCTGCTCCTCACCATGGTCCTGCTCACCAACGCGAGCCGAGTGCTCGCCGACCGGTGCGTCGCGGGGATCGAGGCGGACCGCGCCATGTGCGAGCATTGGCTGGAGCGCAGTCCGGCGCTCGTCACGGCGCTGGCGCCGAAGATTGGCTACGCCGAGGCCGCCAAGCTGGCCAAGGAGGCGGTGGCCAAGAACGTGACTGTGCGGCAACTCGTGATCGAGAAGGGACTACTCAAAGGAAAGGAGCTCGACGCCGTGCTGGACCTCCGGGCCATGACAGAGCCGGGAGTACCGGGCGAGCGGCGATAGTGGCGGCAGATCGTTGGTCGTGCACACTCTCTAGAGAGGAGCACCGATGAGCTGGATCGTCGCTGGGCTGATCGCGGGCGTCGT
>DASQAH010000007.1:0-18203 GCA_035635835.1 Gemmatimonadales bacterium | reverse complement strand
GAGCGCCCCCCCCCCTCCCCCCCCCCGCCTCCTTAAGGTGATCCAGGCCGGTCGCGTGCCATACGGGGAGGCGCTCGAATGGCAGCGCCGGCTGGCGCAGGGTCGGATCGAGGGAGGCGAGGAGCAGGACCTGCTATTGCTTCTCGAGCATCCGCCCGTCGTCACGCTCGGCCGCAGCTCCGACCAGTCCCATCTGCTGCACGCCGAGGGCATCGAGGTCTTTGAGGTAGAGCGAGGAGGGGACGTCACCTACCACGGCCCCGGCCAGCTGGTGGGCTATCCCATCCTCGATCTCACCCGTCACCGGCAAGATCTGCACTGGTACCTGCGTACCTTGGAGCAGGCCCTCATCAACGCCCTGGCCGAGCTCGGCATCCCGGCAGAGCGTAATCCGGGTTACACCGGCGTCTGGACGCGGCAGCGGAAAATCGCGAGCCTCGGCGTGCACGTGAAGCAGTGGGTCACCTGGCACGGCTTCGCCCTCAACGTCACCACCGACCTGGGCGCTTTCGAGCGGATTGTGCCGTGCGGAATCCCCGGCGTGGTGATGACCTCCGTTGCACACGAACTCTCGGCAGCCGCGGGACCACCCTCCACCGCATTGTGGGACGATACGGTGGCGGCCGTCATCCGGTGCCTCGCACACGCGTTCGGCCTGGCAGTCTATGACGTCGAGGAGAAGGGTCGAGCAATGGTGTCACGGGGAAGCGGAACGACGCTCCTAGACGGTGCTCTTTGACGGCTTCCCTCGGGCGGTGTGGGCATGCGTGATCGCATCCCCCCAGGTCAGGTCGTCACCACCAAGTGGCCCGTTCTGCACTACGGCAACGTGCCCAGCACGGATCCTGCCACCTGGACCTTCACCGTATCCGGTCTCGTGGAGCGGCCGTTCGCGATCCAATACGACGAGTTGCTGCAGCTGCCGATGACGCGCGTCGTCTGCGACATCCATTGCGTTACGACCTGGAGCCGGCTCGACAATACCTTCGAGGGCGTGGCCGTGCGGCTGTTGCTGGAGCGGGCGGGCGTGAGATCTGCTGCGCAGTACTGCCTGGTGTTCGCCGAGCAGGGATTCACCACGAACCTCCCGCTCGGCGACCTCGACCGGCCGGACAACCTGATCGCGCTCAAGTGGGGCGGCGAGTGGCTCACGCCCGAGCACGGCGGGCCGGCGCGGCTGCTGGTGCCGCATCTGTATTTCTGGAAGAGCGCCAAGTGGGTGCGCGGCTTCGAACTGTTGGAACAGGACCTCCCCGGCTTCTGGGAGCAGAACGGCTACCACATGCGCGGCGACCCGTGGGCCGAGGAGCGCTACGGGGGGCGCGGGCTCACGCAACACGAGATCAATGCGTTTCGGAATGCGAGCAAGAAACACGTCCCCTAGGACGACGAGCGGAACCTCGAGCAGAATCCTGCGTAGAAGCGTCAGTGACGGTGGTCCTCCTCGCCTCCCCTCGACGGTTTCCCTCGACGATTTCCCTCGACGCCGTTCGTCCCGAGCAGCTCGTAGAACCGCTGGAAGACCGCAATCCCGTCCCACAGCTGCTGCAAGTCGAGCTTTTCGTCCGGGGCGTGCAATCGGTCGTCCGGCAGGCCGATCCCGGTGAGGATAACCGGGGCGCCCGACTTGCGTAGCGCCGGAATGACGGGGATCGAGCCTCCCGCGCGCGCCGCGACTGTACCCCGCCCCACCACCTCCCGGAAAGCTTGATCGAGCAGCGCGAACGATGGGTGGTTGACGGCAATCACGGCGGGGTCAGCACCGTGTAGGAAGCGCACTGTCGCGGTGACGTACTTGGGGGCGAGGCGCCGCACCGCGACGGCCACTTGACGCTCTACCGTCCGCAACGACTGGCGAGGTACCAGCCGCAGGCTCACCTTCGCCGTCGCGACCGCCGGAATCACCGTTTTGGCCCCATCGCCCGTGAAACCCCCGGTGATACCGTGGATCTCCAACGTCGGCAACGCCCACAGACGCTCCAGCACCGAGTACCGCTTCAGGCCCACCAGGGCCTTGGCTTTGACACGCTTCGTGAGGAACTCCGACTCCTTGAACGGGAGCTTCTTCCACAGCGCGCGCTCCGCTTTGGTGGGCGGGCGTACCGCCTGGTAGATGCCCGGTACGTTGATCCTCCCGTCCGGCCCCTTGAGCCGGCCCAGCAAGCGGCACAGCTCCTCGTGGGCGTTGGGCGCCGCTCCACCGTACTCACCCGAGTGGAGGTCAGATTCAGCCGTGCGGACGGTGAGTTCTGCGTAGCAGATGCCGCGCAACGAGGTGTAGACCGCGGGCCAGCCTGGCGCGACGTAGGCCATATCCGCCACGAGCACCGCATCGGCCTGGGTGCGCCGGGGCTCGCGGCGCAGCACGTCGAACAGGACCTTGCTGCCGTTTTCTTCTTCGCCTTCGATCAGGAAGCGGAAGTTCACGGGGGGGCGGCCGCACGCCTCGATCGCCTTGAGGAGGCAAAACACCTGGCCCTTGTCGTCGGCGGCCCCGCGGGCGAATACCCGGCCGTTGCGGACCGCCGGCTCGAACGGCGGCGCAGTCCACTCCTCGAGGGGATCCGGCGGCTGCACGTCGTAATGCCCGTAGAGGAGCAGCGTCGGCGCGCCGGGCACCTCGGGGCCGACACCCCAGACCACTGGATGAGAGTCGTTGCCGAGAAACTGCACGTCGCGGCATCCCAGGTGACGCAGTTCGGCAGCCACCCACTCGGCGGCGCGACGGCAATCGGAGTTGTGTGCTGGAAGCGTGGAGACCGACGGAATCCGGAGGAACTCCATCAGCTCCCGCAGAAGTCGGTCGGGATCCATCGTGCGCCAAATGTAGACCGTCGAGGCTCGCCTAGCCAGCGTGTCGGCGGCGGGTAGATTCCCAGGCATGCGGACAACCGCGTCCTACGATTTATTCCCGGACGCGCCCAGCGAGCGGGCGATGGCTCGCGCGCGCTGGCTGGCGCGCGAAGGCCGCGTTGCCGACGCCGAAACCGCCTACCGTAGCGTCCTCGCCACTCATCCGGACCTGAAGCCCTGCTGGGCGGAGTACTTCGAGCTCCTGCGCACTACGGGCCGCGCCCAGGACGCCTTGCGACTCGCCGAAGACGCCGAGGCGCAGTTCGGCGGCGGGGCGTTTCCCCTGGCGCTCAAAGGTGCGGCGCTGATCGAGCTAGCGCGGTTCCCGGACGCACTGGCGGTGCTGGAGCGCGCCGTCGAGGCCGACCCCGACCTCGCACTCGTGTGGCACGAGCTCGGCTACGCGGCCTACCGGCTGGGCGACCGCAACCGCGCGCTGCTGGCCCTCGACCGCGCGTTCGGGCTCGAGCCACACACAGAGACGTTGAAGCTGCGGGGCCGCATCCTGCGCGAGGCGGGACGCTACACGGCCGCCGAGGTCGCGTTCGAAGGTGCGGCACAGGCGGCGGAGCACCTTGAGCAGCGTGAAGAGGCCGAGCGCGAGATCCTGGCCACGCAGCGCTATGCCTTCTGGGCCCCGCGCCGGCCCGACGACCTGCAGCCCGCGGAGCGGTGGTTCGCCGACAGCGGCGCGGTCGTGCTGGCTCCCATCCCGGGCCCAGTCCCGCCCAGCGATGAGGCGCTGGCCAAGGCGTTCGTAGAGCTGGCGCAGGATTCGGGGTGGCGCTTCGGGCAGGTGGTCGCGGTGGGCCCGAGCCTGTCGGTCTGGGCGCCCCTCGCCGAGGCGCTGGGTGCGCCGCTGATCGGGCGCGACGCGGTCGACCCGCGCGCGGTGCCGCTCGTGGCAGCCCTACGACCGCTCGCACCGGAAGCGGGATGGGCGGCGCTGGTCACGGCCATCACGGAGGCGCGCACAGGGTTGGTCTTCGTACTCGAGCATTCCCCGGAGTCACCCGGTGCCGTCGCTGCCGACGTGATCGGGGTCCTCACTGAAGGCGGAGGGGGCCAGCGGCGCTCCTGCATGCCACAGCCCGCGCACGCCTTGGCGGTGGCGCAGCACCCCGCGGCCAGGATCGCGGGCCGCCGCCTCCGCCTTCCCTAGCCGCCGACCAGGAGACCCGCGTGACTGTTCCCGACCGCCCGACGATGTCGGGGAAGGCGATCACCCGGAGTCAGTTCGACCGCGCCGCCGACCTGATCAACCTAGAAGCCTACATGCGCCGCATCCTCACGTCCCCGTTCCGCGAGGTACAGGTGGAGGTCCCGGTCCGGCTGGACGACGGCCGGATCGAGGTATTCACCGGCTACCGCATCCAGCACAATGGTGCGCGCGGTCCCTGCAAGGGCGGCATCCGGTTCCACCCCAGTGCCGACCACGACGAAGTGCTCGGCCTCGCCACGATCATGACGTGGAAGACCGCCCTCATGGACATCCCGTTCGGCGGCGCCAAGGGCGGGGTGACCGTCGACCCCAAGAAGCTCTCCCGGCTGGAGCTCGAACGGCTCACGCGACGCTTCACGCAGCGCATCGCAATCGTCCTCGGCCCCTACCGTGATATCCCCGCGCCGGACGTGAACACCAACGCGCAGGTCATGGCCTGGATCCTGGACGAGTACTCCAACCGCCAGGGGTACACCCCTGCCGTAGTGACCGGAAAGCCGGTCTCGCTCGGCGGCTCGCTGGGGCGCGAGGAGGCGACGGGTCGGGGCGTGATGTACGTGATGGCCGAGTTCGCACGCGATTTCGGCATCCCCCTGAAGGGCGGTCGGGTGGTGATTCAGGGGTTCGGCAACGTGGGGAGCCACCTGGCTCGGTTGCTGGACGCCGAAGCGGGCGCCAAGGTCGTCGCCGTGAGCGACGTCGAGGGCGGGATCTTCAACGACGCCGGACTCGACCTGCCCGGACTGCTCGCCCACGTCGCTAGCAAGAAGCCGGTCTCCGCCTGGAAGGGCGGCAAAGCGATCACCAACGAGGAGTTGTGGACGGTACCGTGCGACTGGCTGGTTCCAGCCGCCTTGGGCAGCGTGATTACCAAGGAGGCCAACGCGCGCACCATCGACTGCAAGGTCCTGGTGGAAGGGGCCAACGCGCCCACGACCCCCACGGCTGACCTCATCCTCGAGGAGCGGGGCATCCCAGTGCTGCCCGACTTCCTCGCCAACGCCGGCGGCGTGACAGTCAGCTATTACGAGTGGGCGCAGAACCTGCAGCAGTATCGCTGGACCCACGAACAGGTGAACCGCGAGCTCCAGGCGACGATTACGCGTGCCTACACCGCGGTGCGCGACCTGTCCAAGCAGAAGGGGGTGACGTTGCGGACGGCGGCGTATGCGATCGCGCTGCAACGCGTCGCCGAGGCGGAGCGGTTGCGCGGTAACTGATGGGCGCTCGCGCCCGGCCGCCGGGCCGCCTTTAGTCCTCCGCCGGCATCCCAGGCCGGGAGTACAGCGCGCGGTAGGGGTCCTGATCCGGCTGGGTGAACACTCGGATCTGGATCGCGCGGATCGCTTCCCCGATGTCGGCGTTGCTCTGCACGTAAATCTCGTCGAATAGATTCAGGTTCATTCGGTAGAGCCGCTGCGCGATCACCACCGCATTGTTGAGCGGCACCCGGACGAGCCAGCGCCAATCGTAGGTCTCGAGCCCCTGCCCTACCCCGCCAGCGAGCTGGGCGCCGGCCCACCGGAAGATCGTCTCGCGCACATGAGCGAGCTGCGGCACGCCCAAGGTATCGGCGTACGCCGAATCCAAGCGCCGCGCCAGCTCGGCGTAGAACACGTCCAGCGTGCGCTCGTCCCGCCAGCGTGCGGCCGCTCGCCGCGCGTCGAGCGTGTCACCGTGTGCGCGAAAGAACCGCTCTGCCCCGCGATACCCCACGAAGCTCGCGAAGCTCTCGTTGAACTGTGTCTGGCTCTTCACATACAGCGTGTTGTGGGCCAGCTCGTGGAGGACCGTCGCGACGAGCTCCATCGTGTCGCGGTCCACCGCCGTTGAGAACAGCGGATCGCTGAAGTACCCCAGCGTCGAGAACGCTCCCGACGGGCGCAGGTAGATATCGAACCCCTGCCGGTCGAGCTCGGCCGCCTCGGCCTGGGCGCGGCGGGCGTCGAAGAACCCCTTGTAGGGCACGTCCCCCACGATGGGAAAGCTCCAGGTGAATTGGCGCAGCTTGTTGCGGGGGCTGGCCGACAGGACGAGCAGCAGCGTGTCGCGCCCGGCGTCCACGTAGGTCGTGAACGTCTCACCCGCAGCGAGGTGCAGCGAATCGGCGGCGAATTGCCGCGCGGCGAGCACCAGCTTGAGTCGCTGCCCGAGGGGCGCGGGCGTCCGCGGGTCGGCGAGCAATTTGGCGATCGACCGGCGCTTGAGGAGAATGCGCACCTCCTCGAGCCCCGCGCGGGCCACATACCGGGCATCACCGCTCACGACCAACAGCAGCCCGGCCGCCGCGATGAGGCCTACCAGTCCACCGAGCCCGAGTCGCCGCAGGATGCGCCCCCAGGGAGGACGGCGGCGCTTAGTCAGGGTGTCCATCGCAGCCCCACGCGGTGGGTCCCGCCCCCGAGGACATCAAAGCCTTGGTAGGCGTAGTCGAAGTGCAGCCGCCCCAGTTCTATCCCGCCACCCACCGTGAAGCGGGAGGCGTCACTCGTGGGCGAGCGCGTGGCGTACCCCAGCCTCCCCACCAGCCCGACGCCACCCGTCACCACCCCACCCTCCACTCCCTGGACGAGCACCGCGGGCCGCCCAGGGGTCCATTGCCCTTCGAGCGTGCTGAGCAGTCGCATGGTACCCTCGGGGTCCACATAATTGAGCGTGACACCGACGCGGGTGCGCCGTGGCAGCCGGGCTCCGTTGCCGAAGTCCCCCCCGATGTTCTGCACGCTCGCCCCCACCGCGAAGATGTCGAACACGGCGATCGCGAGTCCGGCGTCGCCCGCCCAGGCGTCAGCCGCATAGCCCCCTATCTGCTGCCGGGCGTACTTGCCTGAGACGCCCAGGGCGATCAAGCCGTGCCGGTACACGACGGAAGAGACGGCAAGTAGGTCGGCGGCGCTGAAGGTACCGCCGGTTGGCGACCCGCGCCGACCACCGGTAGACGAATCCGGCACGATGATCGGCTCGGATCCGTAGTCGAGGGCCTGTGCGCCCGCTCCCCAGGTGATCCGCCCCAGCCGAACCGCGATGGCGGCCGTCGAAAAGACCGTCCCTGCCAAGTAAGGCTCGTAGGAGCCTTCGACGGCGACATGCCGGACGGTGGCGAGGCCGGCGGGATTGGCGAATATCGCGCCGGCGTCTCCGACGAGCGCGGCTCCCGCGCCGCCCAGCCCGGCTGACCGGGTGGAGCCGGGGAGCAAAGCCACGACGCTGGTCTCCGACTGGCTCACCAGCGCCGTCGCTAGCAGGGCATCGACGACCAGCGCCAGGGAGAGAACACGACGCCGTCTCACCGGTCAGTGCATCCGGCTCATATCAGGCCTCGTCGCAAGCTGCTCTCCTTCCATCACTTCGCCCACGTGGACGAGGGCTCGCCGAAAGCAGATCGGCCCTGCCACCTCATGTACCCCAATGATCGCCGCAACAAGGGCCTCGAGCGAGACCCCCCACTCCGGAAACGCCCGCCGGGCGGTGAACGCGAGCCCCAACACGAGTCCCGCCTGGGATATCAAGCCCATCCAGCCGTAGCGGGACACGTCCGTCGGTACGGCCGGGTGCCTGCCCGCCCACAGCAGGCCGAAGCGCAGCCCCGAGACCCGGAGGCCGATGAGGAGCAGCATCCAGGGCCAGAGTTCGGCCAGGGCATGCAGGCGCAGCCCCGCGCCGGTGATGGCGAAAAACACCACGCTCACGGGAAGGAGCCCGCGTTTCAGCTCGTCCCGCAGCCGCTCGCCCTCGACGCGTGAGAAGTTCTCAAGGTAGAAGCCTGTGGCCAGGGCGATCACCGTTGTCTCGAGACCCGTCAGACGCGCGACCTCGGCCGTCACGAACGCGACGGCGATCAGAAACAGCCCCGTATCGCGCTGGACCAGTTGCATGTACTGGTCCACCAGCAGCCCCACCACCACTCCGACCGCCACCGACCCGAGCAAGTGGGTCGCCGCCGTCCACATGTACGCGCCGTTCAGGGCGCCCGTGCTCACCAATGCTTTTCCCAGCGTAAGGACCAGCGTGAACAGCAGCACGACGACGACGTCCTGTATGACGGTGACGCCCAGGACGGTACGCGCGAACGGTCCCCGTGCGTCGAGGTCGCCGATCAGCGCCATCGTGATCGCGGGTGAGGCGGCAGCGGCGAGAGTCCCGAGCACCAGCGCCACCACGATCGCATCGCCCAACGAATGGTGCACCGTGAGGGGAAGCCACGGTGAGACCGACAGCACCACGGCCGAGACGGCGAGAAACGGGAAGCCGATCGCGCCGGCTGCCAGGCGCGTGAGGGCGACGCGGCCCTCCCTCAGGAACTCGAGCCGCAGCTCGGCGCCGGCGGCCAGCGCGAGCAGCGCGAGCGCCGCATCGGCGATGAACCGCAGGGCGCTGACTTCGTCTTCCCGCACGAGGCCGAGCCAGGCCGGGCCGACGCAAAAGCCGATGAGCAGGAACGTCGTGATGCGCGGGAGGGGCCAGCGGCGGCTGAGGTCGCCGCCCAAGAGCGCGGCGAGCAGGAGGAACCCGAGAGCGAGCGTGGCGCGCGCTTCGATGGGCCCGGCTTCGGCCAGACGATGGAACAGGGCCATCGTCAGGGCCAGAGCGAGGAGGCTCGCGAACCAACGCATGGCGCACAAATCTCGGCAGCAGCGCGGCTTTTGACAACGCGCGAAGGCCCCGGTAATATGCGCGATAGACCATGCCCTTCGCCCACCTCCATACCCACAGCGAGTACTCTCTGCTCGACGGCGCCAATCGGATCCCGGATCTACTGGACCGCGTCCAAGCGCTCGGCATGGACTCGCTGGCTATCACCGACCACGGGAACCTGCACTGCGCCTGGACCTTCTACGAGGGGGCCAAGGCCCGGAAGATCAGACCGATCTTGGGGTTCGAGGCCTATCTGGCGTTCGGCAGCAGGAAGCTGCGGGAGCGGCCCGTAGACGCCCCGGCGGCGTACTCGCACCTCGTGCTGCTCGCCCGCAACCGCACTGGATACCAGAACCTCGTCAAGCTCTCCTCGATCGGCTTTCTCGAGGGTTATTACCGTCGGCCGCGTATCGACAAGGAGGTTCTAGAACAGCATAAGGAAGGGCTCATCTGCCTCGCGGCGTGCCTCTCGGGAGAGATCTCGTTGTACCTCCGCCAGGGCAATTTTGAAGCGGCCAAGGCCAGCGCCCAGTGGTTCGCCCGCACCTTCGGGCCCGACGGGTTCTGGCTCGAGGTGCAGGACCACGGCCTCCCGGACGAGAAGGTCGTCGCCGCGGGGATGTTCCAGCTCGCCGCGGAGCTGGGCCTCCCAGTGGCAGCGACCAACGACGCGCACTACCTCATGCAGGAGGACGCCGAGGCCCACGACGTGCTGCTCGCGATCGGCACCGGCAAGGACCTCGACGACCCGAAGCGGTTTCGTTTCATGGGCCGTGAGAGCTACGTCAAGTCCGAGCAGGAGATGCGCGCGCTGTTTCCGGAGCGCCCCGATGCGATCGCGGAAACGCAGCGGATCGCCGAGCGATGCGAGTTTGACTTCGAGAAGCGTTATTTCCTGCCGCAATACCCGCGCCCGGCGGAGTTCGCGAGCGACAACGATCTGCTCGTGCACCTGGCCCGCGACGGTGCGGGGGCGCGCTACGGCTCTCCGCTCCCCCCGCATGTGGAGCAGCGCCTCGCCTACGAGCTGGACGTCATCCAGCGCGCCGGGTACGCCGGCTACTTCCTCATCGTGTACGACCTGATGAAGGCGGCGCGCGACCGCGGGATCCCCACGGGCCCGGGGCGCGGCTCGTCGGCGGGCTCGCTGGTCGCCTACGCCCTGCGGATCACCGACGTCGATCCGCTCAAGTTCGATCTCCTGTTCGAGCGGTTCCTGAACCTCGAGCGCATTTCGATGCCAGACATCGACCTCGACTTCTGCTTCGAGCGACGCGGGGAAGTGATCGAGTACGTGCGGGCGCGGTACGGCCGGGAATCGGTGGGCCAAATCATCACCTTCGGGACCCTCAAGGCCCGCGCTGCGTTCCGCGACGTCGCACGCACGCTGCGGGTCGAGATGGGCGACGTGGACCGGATCACGAAGCTCATCCCCTCGGGTCCGGCGTACGCGCTGACCCTGGCGGAGGCGGCAGAGAAAGTGCCGGAGGTGAAGGCCGCAGCCGTCCAAGACGAGCGGATCCGTAAGGTGCTGGAGCTGGGCGCGCGCATCGAGGGGCTGGCGCGCCACGCCTCTGTGCATGCGGCCGGCCTGGTGATCGCGCCGGGCCCCCTGTCCGATTACGTCCCCGTCTGCCTCGCGCCCCAGGGCGCAAATGGCATCATCACGCAGTACGACATGGTCTCGCTCGAGCACGTTGGCATGCTCAAGATCGACCTGCTCGGCCTCAAGACCTTGACTGTGATTCACGACGCGGTCGAGATGATCCGGGAGCGCCACGGTGTCGCCCTCGACCCGGGCTCGCTCGACCTCGAGGACCCCGACGTCTACCGTCTCCTGCGTTCGGGCCGCACGGCGGGCGTGTTCCAGTTTGAGTCCCCGCTCGCCACCGACTGCCTCCGCAACATGAAGTGCGACCGGTTCGTCGACCTCGTCGCGACGAACGCCCTGCTCCGCCCCGGCCCGCTCGACGCCGGGATGCATCTCGTGTACATCAACCGCAAGCTGGGACGGGACAAGGTCCGCTACCCGCTCCCCGAGCTCGAGCAGATCCTCGCGCCGACCTACGGCGTCATCACGTATCAGGAGCAGGTGATGCGGATCGCCAACGTGCTCGCCGGCTACTCCCTCGCAGAAGCCGACGTGCTCCGCAAGGCGGTCGGCAAGAAGATCCAGCAACTGATCGACGCGGAGCTGGAGCGCTTCGTGGAGCGGGCAGTGGCGCGCGGGCACGACCGCCGGGTGATCCTGGAAATCGCCGCGCAGCTCGCCACTTTCGGACGCTACGGCTTCCCCAAGGCGCACGCCGTCGCCTATTCGATCCTGTCCTACCAGACGGCGTGGCTCAAGACCCACTACCCCGCGGAGTTCATGGCGGCGCTGCTGTCGTCGGAAATCGGCAACACGGACCAAGTGGTGACGTACATCAACGAGGCCCGCGAGCTGGGCCTCGAGGTGCTGCCGCCGGACGTGAACGAGTCGGGCTTCAAGTTCACCGTCGTCGGTGACCGGCGGATACGCTTCGGCCTGGGCGCCGTCAAGAACGTCGGCGAGGGCGCGATCGCTTCCATCCTCACCGGCCGCCGGGACGCTGGGCCCTATCGCTCGCTCGTGGGGCTGTGCGACTTCATCGACCTGCGGCTTTGCAACAAACGTGTGCTCGAAGCGCTCATCGATGCTGGCGCGTGCGACTCGCTCGGCGGGCACCGGGCGCAGTTCGTCGCCGCCCTCGAGCACGCCTTCGGCGAGGCACAGGTACGCCAGCAGGAGCGGGAGGCCGGCCAGCACGCCCTGTTCGGTGAGGAGACCCCGGTCCCGCGTCCCCCCGCTCCCCTCCCCGAGGTCCCGCCGTGGTCCGAGCACGAACGACTGCTGCGCGAGAAGGCCGTCCTCGGGTTCTTCATTTCGGGCCACCCCCTCGCCAAGTACCGCATGGAAGTGGAGCTGTTCGGGACTCGCACGACTGCCACCTTGGGCCAGTGGAGCGAGCGCAAAGTCACCATCGCCGCCGTGGTCTCGGTCGTGAAGCGGCAGATCTCGAAGAAGAGTGGCGCCGAATACGCCCGCCTGGTGCTCGAGGACTTTCACGGCGCGGCCGAAGCGCTGGTGTTTCCCGAAGCCTGGGCGCGGCTCAACGCGGTGATCCAGGCCGACAGCGCGTACCTGCTCACCGGCTCGCACAGCGCCCGAGACCGGGGGGAGGAGCAGGCGCCGTTCATTGTGGAGGCGGTTCGCCCGCTCGACGAACTGCGCTCGAGCGGCGCCGTCGGCCTAGCGCTCACGTGGTCAGTCACGAGCCCCCCCGAGCCGGACGCCGCGCGAGCGGTGGCAGCGCTGTGCGCCGCCCACCCCGGCCCGGCCCCGGTCCTCGTCGAGTGGGCCGATGAGGGAGGCAATGGAGGAGAGGGGCGCGGCGCGAGCGCGCGACCGAGCGCACGGCTGCGCAGCCGCTCGCTCCGCGTCGAGCCGGCCGACGACTTGTTGGCGGCCCTGCGTGGCATCCTGGGCCCTGAGCGCGTGCACTTGGTCAAGACGAGCTGACGCGGCATGGCCACGCACACGCTGGACTTCGAACGCCCGCTCCTCGAGATCGAGCGTCAGATCGAGGAGCTCAAGAAGATCGGGGGCGGCGACGGCGCGAGCCGCAACAGTGACTTGGCTCCGCTCGAGAAGCAGCTCGCCGAGTTGCGGGCAGAGATCTATCGCAAACTGACGCCGATGCAGCGGGTGCAGGTCGCGCGCCACCCGAAGCGGCCCTATCCCCTCGATTACATCCGGCTCGTCTTCACAGATTTCGTCGAGCTACACGGCGACCGTCTGTTCGGCGACGACCCCGCGATCGTAGGCGGCTGGGCCCGGCTCGACGGCCAGACGGTCATGGTCATCGGCACGCAAAAGGGCCGCGATACCAAGGAGAACTTGCGGCGCAACTTCGGCATGGCGCACCCGGAGGGCTATCGGAAGGCGCTGCGGCTGATGCAGCTGGCCGAGAAGTTCCACGCTCCGGTGCTCACCTTGATCGACATCGCCGGCGCCCATCCGGGGCTCGGAGCCGAAGAGCGCGGCCAAGCGGGGGCGATCGCCCGCAATCTGATCCAAATGGCGGCGCTACGCACTCCGCTGATCGCAACAATCACCGGCGAAGGCGGTTCGGGCGGCGCGCTGGCGATCGGGATGGCCGACCGCGTGCTGATGCTTGAGAACTCGGTCTACTCTGTGATCTCTCCGGAGGGGTGCGCGGCGATCCTGTGGAAAGACGCCACCCAGAAGGAACGGGCGGCCGAAGCTCTCAAGCTCACCGCCCAGGACCAGCTGGCGCTCGGAGTCATCGACGAGATCATCCCAGAGCCTCTCGGCGGCGCCCACGCCGACCCCGAGGCGGCCGCGCAGGCCCTCGCCTCGCCACTGCAGCGTCATCTGCGCGAGCTGATGAAGCTCAGGACCGCCAAGCTCCTCAAGCGGCGCGAAGAGAAGTACCTTTCGATAGGCGCTTTCACCGAGAAGTGAGTTGACCGATCCGGTCGTCGAGGTCCGGTTCAAAGGGAACCGGCTGGAGTATTTCACCTGGCAGTCCGCGGAACCGTTCGCGCCGCACGATCCGGTGATCGTGGAGGCGGAGCGGGGCCAGGACTTGGGTCGCGTGTCGGCGCTGGGGGACGTCGCCCTCAAGAAGTGTGGCCGCGGCTGCGCCGGGTGCTCCCTGCAGGAGGCGGGGGACCAACGGGCCACGCGTCGCATCCTGCGGCGCGCCAGCCGTGAGGACGTCCAAGCCGCCGATCAGCTGCGGCGCTCCGAGGACGACGTCCGACGCAAGGTGCGGGACCGCGTCCGCGAACACGGTCTCCCGATGAAGGTTTCCGACGCCGAATGGCAATGGGACCGCCGCAAGCTTACCATCTACTTCACGGCAGACCAGCGAGTGGACTTCCGCGTACTCGTGCGCGACCTCGCGAGTCTGTATCGCACCCGCATCGACCTCCGGCAGATCGGCGCCCGCGATGAAGCGCGGCGCCTCTCGGGTGTGGGCCGCTGCGGCCGTGAGTACTGCAGCGCCAGCTGGCTCCCCGAGCTGCGGCCGGTGAGCCTGTCGGTGGCAAAGGACCAACACCTCTCGCTCAATCCCGCGCAGATCTCGGGCCCTTGCGGGCGGCTGCTGTGCTGCCTGCATTACGAGCACGACTTCTACGTGGAGAGCCGCAAGCGCTTTCCCAAGGAAGGCAAGGTGCTCCGCACCAGCGTCGGCCTCGAGCGTGTGCTGGCGGTGGACATCTTTCGCGAGCGCGTGACGCTGCGCGGGGACGAAGGGAGCACACGGATCCTTCCGCTCGAGCAGCTCAAGACGGAGACCGGTGTCTAAGTTCTACCTCACAACCGCGATCGACTACTCCAACGGCGATCCGCATCTCGGCCACGCGCTCGAGAAGATCGGCGCCGACTGTATCGCACGCTACTACCGCCTCCGCGGCGACACTGTGCACTTCGTGATGGGGATGGACGAGCACAGTCAGTCCGTGATCCAGGCCTCGGCCCGCGCCGGCGTGAGCCCCCAAGCCTGGGTGGACCGGATGGCGGGGACGTTCGCCGGGTATTGGGACCGCCTGCTGTGCAGCCACGACGACTGGATCCGCACCACCGAGCCCCGTCATGCGCGCGCGGTCACGGCGCTGCTGCAACGGATCCAAGAACGCCGTCCGGACGAACTCTTCGTCGCCGAGTACGAGGGACTGTACTGCACCGGCTGCGAGGAATTCAAGCAGGAATCGCAGATCCGGAACGGCCACTGCATCGAGCACCCCACCCTGGACCTCGTGCCGACGAAGGAACGGAATCATTTCTTCCGGCTGAGCGCCTACCGCGACTCCCTGCTCGAACGCATCCGATCCGGCGCCTTGCGTGTCGAGCCGGCGATCCGTCGCAACGAAGTCGTGCGACTGCTGGAAGACGGCCTCCAGGACATCTCGATCTCTCGGCAACGACAGCCCTGGGGCATTCCCTTCCCCGGCGACGCGGAGCAGACGGTGTACGTTTGGTTTGATGCCCTGATCAACTACCTCTCCGCCACCGGCTTCCCCAACGCTGGCTACGAGCGTCTGTGGCCGGCCGACCTGCACGTGATCGGCAAGGGCATCACGCGGTTCCACTGTATCATCTGGCCGGCGATGCTGCTGGCGGCCGACCTCGAGCTGCCCCGACTCGTCTGGGCGCATGGGTACGTGCAATGGGAGGGCGCCAAGATGAGCAAGACCGCGGGCACGGCCGTGGACCTCGGCGGAGCGATCGCCCGCTACGGCCCGGACGCGCTGCGGTATTTCCTGCTGCGCGAGATCGGGTTCGAGAACGACGGCAACTTCACCTGGGAGCGTTACGACGCGCGCTACACGGCCGAGCTCGCCGACACCTTCGGAAACCTGGTGTCACGCACGCTGTCGCTGGTGCTGCGCCACCGCGCCGGCGGCGTGCCGCGCGACCCCCTGGGACACCGTACGCCGCTCGAGGAGGCGGGACGCCAAACGCTGCGCGACTACGCCGCGGCGATGGACGCGTACGCGCTCGCGGATGGCGCGGCGCGGATCATGGAGCTCGCGTCGCGTGCCAATCGCTACGTCGAAGAGACGGCCCCCTGGACGCTCGCGAAGACCGGCAAGGACGCCGAGCTCGACTCCGCACTCGCCAACCTGGTGCGCACCGTGGCGCGGCTCGCCGTGCTGGCGGCGCCGTTCATCCCGAGCAAGGCGGAGGTGATCTGGAACCTCCTCGGGACTGGGCAGCCCCTCGCGAACGTTCGCCTCGCCAACCTGACAGAGCCACCAGTCGAGGGACGGACGGTCACAAAGCCCCCGATCCTATTCCCCAAGCCCCCCGCGACTTAACCCGTTTGCCGAGGAGTTCGTGACTTAGCTCACGCCGGGGTTGTTGACGGCTCCTAGACTGGGGTCTATGTTCACCTTCCCTAGCCCTACCAGCGACTGACGGAGCCGCATGCGACGCAAGGCAGAGCGCAGGTGGACGGTGATGCTGGTGCCTCACGGCTCGGGCGTGTCCCGGGCGGTGGAGGTGTCGCAGACCGTCGTCAAAGCTCTCGCCGGATTCGGGAGCGCCCTGGCGCTCCTATTCCTCGTCCTGGGGGGCGCCGCTCTGTCGCGCGGGATCAACATCACGCACAGTCGCGCGGTGGAGCGTGAGAATCGATTGCTCGCCGACGAGATCCAGCGCCTGCGCGAGCGGATGGTCGGCCTGCGGGACACTCTGAACACGATCGGCCAGCGGGAGCAGGAGCTGCGCTTGCTCGCGGGGCTTTCCCCGACGGACGTCGGCGTGCAGCAGGGGGGGATCGGTGGGCCGAAGGGCGCCTGGTCGGAGCGCGACAGTCTCTCAGCATCCGGGCAGCTCGGCGGGCAGGCGCTGGCCGCGCGCATGGACGTCGATGCCCTGAGTCGCCGCGCCAACATCCTGGTCCGCTCCCTGACCGAGGCGTACGACTCGCTCTCCCGCCATCAGGCCCGGTTCGCCGCCACGCCATCCGTCATGCCGACGAAGGGGTGGCTCAGCAGCGCATTCATGGCGATGCGGGAGCACCCGCTCCTCCATCTGGCCCGACCGCACGAGGGGATCGATGTGTCCGCGAGGATGGGCACCGAGATCGAGGCCCCGGCCGCCGGCATCGTGACCGACGTGAAGTGGGAAGAGGGCTACGGCAACATGCTCACGATCGATCACGGCTACGGCCTAGTCACCCGATACGCACACTGCTCCAAGATCCTCGTGGCGCGAGGCACGCGCGTGAAGCGCGGGCAGAAGGTCGCGCTAGTCGGCTCGACCGGACTGTCCACCGGTCCGCATTTGCACTACGAAGTGTGGGTGAACGGCAAGCCGGTCGACCCCATGAAGTACGTGTTGCCGGACGCGATCGTGGATTGAGACGTCGGGCGATCGGAAGAACGGACGGAATAAGGGGCACGGATCACCGTGCCCCTGCGTGTCTCTGGCTGGGAACTCCGAGTTCAATTCGAGAATTTGATCTTCGGCACCGTATCCGCCCCGGGCGTTTGCAGCTCGAAGTAGGCCCGCGGCCCCTTCCCGATCACCTTCGCCGTCAGCACTTGTGGGAAGCGCCGGATGAAGGCGTTGTAGCGGTTCACCGCGTCATTGTAGTCCTGCCGCGCCACCGCGATGCGGTTCTCTGTGCCTTCGAGCTGATCCTGCAGCGCGCGGAAGTTCTCGTTCGACTTGAGTTGCGGGTAGTTCTCTGCAATTGCAAGGAGCCGGCCTAAGGGGGCGGTCAGTGCCGCGTTGGCGCTCGCCATCTGCGCGAGGTCACCCGATTGCACGGCGCCCGCGAGCCTCGCCCGGGCATTCGCGACCTCGATGAAAATCGTCTGCTCCTGCTTGGCGTAGCCTTTCACTACCTCCACGAGGTTCGGGATCAGGTCCGCCCGCCGCTGCAGCTGCACTTTGATCTGTGACTGAGCGGCGTTGACTTGCTCGTCGTAGGTCTGAATGGTGTTGTAGCCGCAGCCCCCCACCCCTCCCGCAGACAGGGCGAGTGCAAGGACCGGCCTCCAGCGCAGAGTCTTCACGTCGTCTCTCCTCGTCAGGTCAGTCGGTTCACGAACTCGGCTACGCGCGCCAACGCGGCGAGATACGCCGCCGCGCGCGGATCGCCGGCCGATAGCTGTAACGCGCGTCCTCGGGCCTGGCCGAACAGCTCAGATAAGGGGTCGGGTGACAGCCCTAACAGCGCGGCTGCCTCACGCACCAGGTCCTCCGTCGCCGCCGGAGCCTTGCGTCCTGCTAACCGCAGCGTCGTGCGCAACATGGTGAGGAAGCCCGCCATGCTGCCGCCCACAACTCCCGCCAGCCGCTTGGGATCGTTGCGGAGCGCGGCGTACGCTTGGCGCAGCCGCACCAGCTTGACCATCAGTTCCTGCTCGAGCTGGCGCTGCACGTCCACGCGCTGCACAGTCACGCCCGGCCACGGATCGCGGCCGGCCAGCAGCCGGTGCGCCTCCCGCATGTCTTCGTACTCGATGGCAAACACGTCCGCCGACGCCCGCCACTCGGCGTCGGACAGCAGAATCGGTGCTGGGTGCCCGCCTTGGGTCCACGCGGCGACCGCCGACGCGATCAAGGCGAACAAGCCATCGTCCACCCGATCCACGATCAGGAGCGTGTTCCAGTCCGAGTGGCCGGGCACGTGCGCCCCTGAGCCGCGCGCCGCCGAGCCGTAGAGCAGGACCGCGACCAGCCGCGAGCCGAGCGCCTCTTGCAGCGCCGTCGCAAACTCCTCTACCGTCTTGGTCTTTGCCATCTCCGCTCCTTGCGCGCAATCAGAACTTCCCGCCAGCACCGCCTCCCGAGAAACCACCACCACCGCCGAACCCCCCGAACCCGCCGAATCCCCCCCCTCCACCTCCGCCGCCCCCACTCCCCCCTCCCCAGCCACCGCCACCGAATCCACCGCCGCCCCAACCGCCACGGGAGCGTCCCATACCG
>DASQAH010000006.1:0-12726 GCA_035635835.1 Gemmatimonadales bacterium | reverse complement strand
GGGGGGGGGGGGGGGGGGGGGGGGGGGGGGAGGAACCGCGCCTGGACTCGGGGCAATCGACGCTTGGCTGCGGCTGCGGCAGGCCCGAGTCACGCGGGATACGGCGCTCGCAAATCGGCTGCTCGCCGATCTGCCGGCGGAGGTGGCGCGCGAAGCGCCGGCCGCGCGCGCGCGGGCGCTGCTTGCGGCCGGAGACTCGGCGGCCGCGCTCGAGGCCCTCGCCCACACCGGCCACCTGCTGGAGGCCGCCCGGCTCGCACTCGGCCGGCAAGACTCGGCCCGCGCCCGCGCTGCCCTGTACGAATTGATCGGTCGCGCTCCCGAGAGCGACGACGCGGCGGCGGGTGTGGCGCTAGCGAGTGGCGGGCTGCCACCGCGCCTGCCAGCCGAGCGGGTGGCGCTGGCTCGCACCCTGCGCCTGCACGGCGACGTCACCGCAGCCCGCATTCAGGTCGCGCGCGCCGTCGCCCAAGGCGACTCGAGCGCCGCGACCCTGGTGCTGTACGGCGAACTGCTGACCGCCGCCGGGAGGCTCGGCGATGCCGTGCGCGCGTACCACGCCGCGGCAGGCGATTCCGCCCTGCGAACCCTCGCGCTGTATCGACGCGCGCGGGTCCTGCTGCGTCTCGGAGACCCAGGCGCCCCTGAGGCGCTGTCGGCGTTCGCGCAGACGTACCCGGCGGACACGGCCGCGCCGACCGCCTTATACCTCATCGGAGACCTGCTGGATAGTCGGGGCGATTGGACTGGGGCGGCACGCTGGTACGGGGATTTGCTGGCGCGCTATCCCGCCGACCTGCGCGCCTCGAACGCCCGCTTCCGTCTCGCCGCGCGCGCGAGCGACGAGGGCCGGCCCGACAGCGCCGCCCGGCTCTATCAGGCGGAAGTGGATGCCGTCGGCATCCAGCGCAACGCCGCACGCTTCTGGCTCGGACGGCTCGCCCGCGAGCGCGGCGACAGCGCCAAGGCCCGTGAGCTGTGGACCGCCCTCGCGCGCGAAGACTCGATCGGCTATTACGGACTGCGGGCCCGGCGCGAGGTCGCATTGCCACCGCTGCGGATCGCCGACGCGCCGGCCACGCCGGTCCCGCCATCGGTCGCCGCCCAGCTCGGTGCCCTCGATACACTCATCCTGGCCGGCCTCGATACCGAAGCCCTGGCCGAGGTCCGATGGGTGCTCGTCCATCCGCCGCAGGAAACCGACGCTCTGCTCGCCTGGAGCGCGAGGCTTGTGGGGGCGGGGTGGGGTCCCGCCGGAGTGCGGCTCGGCTGGCACGCCCTCACCCGCGCGCCCAACGATCCCCGTGCGCTGCGCGCCATCTTCCCCTGGCCGGATCGGGCTGCGCTCGAGCCGGAGGCCCGAGAGTTCGGCGTGGACCCCCTGCTGTTCGTGGGCATCGTGCGACAGGAGAGTATCTTCGACCTCGAAGCCCTCTCGGCCGCCGGTGCCCGCGGGCTGGCGCAGCTGCTCCCTGGGACCGCAGCCCTCACCGCCCGCAGTCTCGACGTCACGTTCTATCCTGAGTGGATCACCGTTCCCGATCTGAACCTCCACCTGGGCGCGGCGCACTTCGCCGACCTGCTACACCGCTACGGCGGACGGGTCGAGGTCGCCGTGGCGGCCTACAACGCCGGCCCGGTCCCGGTCGCGCGCTGGCTGGCGCGGCCCGGCGCGGATGACCCCGACCGGTTCATCGAGCTGATTCCCTATCCCGAGACGCGGGGCTACGTGCGCGCGGTGCTCCGCAACCGCGAGCTGTACCGCGCCCTGTACGCCGCCGCCTCCCTCGCCTCCCCCGCCTCCCCCCCCCCAAATAATTGACGGCCGTTGCCAGGGCGGTGCAGGCTGGGCCTGCGCGGCGCTTGACAAGGATTCTGTCGGGCAACATTTCTATCGCGCACCGCACGGAGGGTGTGCAGCAGGCGAACACGCCTCTCACGGATGACCTTGCAGGAGGCAGCGAGAATGGCCAGGGGAAAGGTGAAGTGGTTCAATGATGCGAAGGGGTACGGCTTCATTGAACAGGAGGGTGGCGAAGACGTCTTCGTCCACTTTTCAGCGATTCAGATGGACGGCTTCAAGACGCTCGCGGAGGGACAGGTCGTGGAGTTCGAGGTGAAGCAGGGCGACAAAGGGCTCCACGCGGCGAACGTCACCCGCGTCTAGTCGACCCCCTCGCCGTTCGTCGCACCCCGCCCGCCGCTTCGCGGGCGGGGTTTTCGTTTGCGGTCTATTATTCGCCCATGTCGCCTGCCGAGCGCCTGTTTCTCCTCGACGGCTATGCGCTCATCTACCGCGCCTTCTTCGCCATGATCGCGCGACCCCTCACCACCAAAAGCGGCGAGAACACGTCGGCCGCCTGGGGGGTCACTAACTTCCTGTTGCGCCTGCGCCAGCAGCACCGCCCCGACTACCTGGGGTGGGTGAACGACGTGGGCGAGTCCTTCCGCCACCGGACGTATCCCGCCTACAAGGCCACGCGCGAGAAGCTGGGGGAGGAGCTGCAGCAGGACTTCGATCGCTCGGTGGAGCGCATCGCCCAGATCCTCGAGGGCTTCGGCGTGCCGGTAATCGGCGTGGAAGGATACGAGGCCGACGACGTCATCGGGACGCTCGCGACCCAGGGGGCAGCCCGAGGCCTGCAGGTCGTGATCGTCTCGGGGGACAAGGACCTCTACCAGCTAGTCGGGCCCGGAATCTCCCTGCTCAACCCCGGGCGCCGTGGCCCGGCCGCGGTCGAGGAGCACTGGGTCGACGCCACGAACGCCCATGAGCGGCTCGGCGTACCGCCCGACCGCGTGGTGGATTACCTCGCCCTCGTGGGCGACAGCTCCGACAACGTCCCAGGCGTCAAAGGCGTGGGCGAGAAGACCGCCCGCGAGCTGCTCGACGCGTACGGCGATCTGGATGGGGTTCTCGCCCGCGCCGCGGAGATCCCCGGCAAGCGCGCACGCGAAGCGGTGCTGGAGCACGCCGACCTCGCGCGACTGTCCCGCGAGCTGGTCACGATCCGGCGCGACGTCCCCGTCACGCTCGACCTGGACGCGCTCCGCGTCCGACCGCCTGATGTGTCAACACTGACCCAGCTGTTCACCGAGCTCGAGTTCCGGTCGTTGATCGCCCGGCTCGACCAGCTCGGGGTGGGGGCGGGGGCGGGTGCGGGTGCGGCGGGAGGGGCGGGCGGCGTGCGGAGGGATACGGTAGCGGGTCCGGCGCCCGCGCCGCGCGCGCTTGCGGCCGACGCCGCCGTGAGTCGGTCAGCACTGGTCCTGGACGACCCGGCGCAGCTCGCGGCACTGGCGGCGGAATGCCGCCAGGCCGGCGTGGTTGCGATCGACACCGAGACCACATCACTCGATGCGCTGCGGTCGACGCTGGTGGGGATGTCGCTGGCGGTCGCGCCCGGCCGCTCCTGGTATCTGCCGTTCGCCCACGTGGCGCCCGATGGTGAGCTCGCCGGCGGGGAGCCGCCGCGCAACCTGCCACCCATGGCGAGCGAGGCGCTGCGCCCGCTGCGCGAGCTGCTCGCCGACCCCGCCGTGCCGAAAGCGGGGCACAATATCAAATACGACTGGCTGGTGCTACGCCGCGCGGGCGCGGAGGTCGCCGGGGTCGCCTACGACTCGATGCTCGCGAGCTTCTTGCTGGACCCGGGACGGCGCTCGCACGCCATCGACGAGCTGGCCCGTGAACTGGTCGGCGTCGAGTTGCGCAGCTACGCGGACGTCGCGGGTCGCGGGCGTGGCGAGCGGCCATTCGCGGAAGTGCCGGTCCCGGCGGCGGCACGCTATTGCTGCGAAGACAGCGAAACGGTGCTGCGGCTGCGCGACGCGTTCGCGCCCGAGCTGGAGGACCACCGGCTGCGCCCCCTGCTCGATACGGTGGAAGTCCCGCTGATCGGCGTCTTGGTGGACATGGAATGGGCGGGCGTTCTGATCGATCGGCAGTTGCTCGGCGAGCTCTCCCGTGCCTTCGCGCGTGAGCTGGCCGATCTGGAGCGGCAGATCCACCAGGCTGCGGGAACGGAGTTCAACATCAATTCGACCCCGCAGCTGCGCACGGTGTTGTTCGACAAGCTGCAGCTACCGGTGCTGAAGAAGATCAAGACGGGGGCTTCCACAGACTTCGAGGTGCTGGAGCAGCTCGCGGCGATGGGGCATGAGGTGCCGAAGCTGTTGATCGAATACCGCGAGCTCTCCAAGCTGAAGTCCACGTACGTGGACGCGCTCCCCGCGTACGTGAACCCGTCGACGGGACGCGTGCATACCGACTTCAATCAGATTGGCGCGGCGACTGGCCGGCTCTCGAGTCAGGACCCGAACCTCCAGAACATCCCCGTGCGCACCCCGCGCGGCGAGGCGATTCGCCGCGCGTTCGTAGCCCCGGCCGACGCCGTGCTGCTCACCGCCGACTACTCGCAGATCGAGCTGCGGCTCCTCGCCCATTTGTCGGCAGATCCGGCGTTCGTGGAGGCGTTCGCGCGCGGCGGCGACATTCACCGGCAAACTGCAGCCCTCATTTTCGGCGTGGCGCAGGAGCAGGTTACAACCGAGATGCGCGCGCGGGCCAAGACCATCAACTTCGCGACCATCTACGGGCAAGGGCCGTTCGCCCTGGCGCGGCAGTTGGGGATCACCCTCGAAGAGGCCAAGGAATTCATCCGGGGCTACTTCCAGCGGTTCGCAGGTGTGCGGGCGTGGCTCGACCGGACCGTGGCCGAGGCGCGCGAGAAAGGATACGTGGAGACGCTGTTCGGGCGGCGGCGCTATGTCCCGGAGCTCCAGAACAAGAGTTTCAACGTCCGGGCATTCGGGGAGCGGACGGCGACCAACTCGCCGCTGCAAGGTTCGGCGGCGGACCTGATTAAGCTGGCGATGATCCGCATCGCCGCGGCGCTGCGGGCCGACGGCCTGCGGACGCGGATGCTGCTGCAGGTGCATGACGAGCTCGTCTTCGAGGTGCCGGATGCGGAGCAGGGGAGCGCAAAAGAACTGGTAAAACGCCACATGGAAGGGGCGGCCAATTTGCGGGTCCCGCTCGTGGTAAGTCTCGGTGTCGGAAAGAATTGGGTGGAGGCCAAGGGTTGAGCACGGCTCTTGCAGCTTGCACCCCTCGCGCCCTACTATAGGCGGTACTCGGGCCGACCCCGCAGCAGAGTGCGGGCGCACTAAGCATGTGGAGGGTCATGCCGTGAGGTCGCAACGCGGTTTTACGCTGATCGAGCTACTCATCGTGGTGGTGATCATCGGGATCCTGGCGGCCATCGCCATCCCGAAGTTCGTCAACACGAAGGAGAAGGCGTATATCGCCCAGATGAAAGCCGATCTGCGCAACATCGCCACGGCCGAAGAGTCGTTCTTCTACGACAGCTCGACGTACACGAACAGCTTGCTGCAGCTGAACAACTTCCAACCCAGTGCCGGTGTGACCATCACCCTCTCTGCGACGGCGGGCGGCTGGAACGCCTCCGCCGTCGACGCCAATACCCCGCGCCAGTGCTTCGTGTTCTCCGGGACCGGGCCGCCGGTCGGCGTGGCCACCGTCGAGGGACGCATCACCTGCTCCTAGCGGGTCAGCTCCGAGAATTCGCACGCCGCCGCGATGGGCTCTGCTTCGCCCTCGACGGCGGCGTGTGGCTTCATCGGCACCGTTTTCGCGGCGAGCCGATGGCGCACGTGGTGAGCAGCGGCCGCGACGCCCTGCTCTCCGTGGGGCGCGCGCTCGACCTGCAACCCGCGTGGCTGCAATACAAGCCGCTGAAGGATCCGCGCACCGGCCAGCGGGTGCCCGCGTGGCACTGGGACCTGTGGGGAGAACGGCTCAGACGGCTGGACGGCTAGACGGCTAGACGGCTAGTCGCTGGCCTCGGCATCCAGTTTGGGCGCGCGCACGCCCGGCCACCAATTCCATCTCCCGGCGATGTGCATGATCGCCGGCACCAGGACCATCCGGATCAGCGTGGCATCGAGCAACACCGCCACGGCCAGCCCGAAGCCGATGAACTGCACCGCCAGCACCCGCGAGAACGCGAACACGCCGAACACAGCGATCATGATTGCCGCCGCGAAGGTGATCGTCGAGGCAGTGGCGGACAGGCCTTCCATGGTCGCGTGGTCGTTGCGGCCGGTCTTGTCGAAGACCTCCTTCACGCGCGCCAGCAGAAACACTTCGTAGTCCATCGAGAGCCCGAAGACCGTCGCGAAGACCAGCACCGGCACGATCACGAAGATCGCTTGCGTGGGCCCATCCAACCCGAACAGTTGCCCGCCGTAGCCATGCTGGAACACGAGGACCGTGACGCCGAAGGCGGCGCCCACCGAGAGGCAGTTGAGCACCACCGCCTTGAGCGCCACGAGCAGCGAGTTGAAGGCGAAGAAGAGCATGATCGCCGTGATGCCGAGGATCAGCGCGACGATTCCCGGCATGCCGCTGAGCAGGTGGTTCTGCAGGTCCACGCTCGCGGCCGCGAAGCCGCCGACCGCGATCTCGGCGCCATCGAGCCCGCGCACGCCGCGCGCGATCACCGCACGGGCGTCGCGCACATCGTCCATCAGGCCGGTGAGGGAGACAGTATCCGAGGGGATCACGTCCACCAGCGTCGTGCGGTTGTCCGCACTGAGATAAGCGTTGAAGAACTCGGGGTAGCGCGCGCGCACCTCTTGAGGATCGCTGTAGAACATCGCCAGCTGGAGCCGGGACATCGGTCGCAGCGTCGCCACCCCGCGCACTTCCTTGATGCGCGGATCCCGGCGCAGCGAGTCGCTCAGCGCTTTGAGGCCGGCCAGCCGCCTGGCCGACAGCGCCGACTCGCTTTCGGGAAAGCGCACCGCGATGCGCATGGGCTGGATTACCCCGCTGGCGCCGATCTCCCGCAGTTCGTTCAGGCCCTGGCCCGACTCGGACTCCGTCGGAAACCAGTTCGTGGCGGGCAAGCCGATTCGGATCTGTGTGAGCGGTAACGTGAGCAGGCCGATCGCCAGGCCGCCGCCGGCGATGGCCCGCCACGGGCGGTGCCCCAGCCAACGGGCCCAACGCTCCCATCCCGTGGGCGCGTGGATCCGCGAGAGCGGGCGGGCGAGCCAGCGGGGTTGATCGATATTGCGCCCGAGCACGACCAGCATCGCCGGAAGGAATGTCGTCGCGAGTAACACCGCGACGCCCACGACGAGCAAGCCGCCCACGCCCACCGACTGCGTTTCCACGATCGGCGTGGTGAGCAGCGCCGCGAACCCCACCACAACCGTCAGACCGGAGGTGACCACGGCGGAGCCGGCGGTCTGCACGGTACGGACCGCGGCGTCCGCGGGCGCGAGACCGCGGTTCAGCTCCTCGCGGAACCGGGTCACGATCAGCAGTGAGTAGTCGATGCCGACCCCCAGCCCCACCATCGTCGTGATGTTGAGCACGAACACCGACATCGTCTCGAACCGGGCGGCGATGGTGACGATGCCGAGAGCGATCGTGATTGCGAGCACGCCGACGGCGAGCGGCAGCAGGGCCGCGACCAGCGCGCCGAAGGCGAGCACCAAGACGACCAGCGTCAGGGGCACGAGGCGCCGCTCCCCCCGCGCCGTGTCTTCGCCGCTGATCGTGCGTAAGTCGTAGTCCAGCGCCGGGTCCCCTGTGACCTTGACGTCAAACCCCGTGCCCCCCGGGAGGCGCTCCAACGTGCGGGCGATCTCGGTCCGCAGGTCGGGAACGTAGTTCTTGGTGATATCGTTGGTGCTGTCGGGGGCGAGGGCGGCGATGAGGAAGGTGATGCGCTGCTCGGGCCGGTCCAGCGCGGAGTCGCCGATGGACCGCAGCGTAATGACCTGGCTGACGTAGGGGCGGTGCGCGACTGCCGCGGAAATCGAGTCCAGCACCACTCGGAAGCGCCGGTTGCGTTGCGCCACTGGCCCGCGCACTACGATGGCCACGTAATCGGCAACCGGGCTGGGGAACGCCTCCTTGATCAGGATCGCGGAGCGATGGGACTCCGTCGAGTGGTCGGAGGTGCCCCGGACCGCGAGCACCTGCTGCACGTGGCAGGCGCGGGGAGCGAGGAACACGGCTAGCGTGGCCCAGGCCGCGAGTACCCACCGGTGGCGACGGACGATCACCTTGGCAGGAAGTGCGAACACTCAGCGTCCAAGCATAAGCAGGCCACAATCATAGAGACGCCAGGGTGGCAAAGCTAGCGGCGACGCGCCGCACATTCGCATATTGCGCGCATGACGGACGCCTACACCTCCCGGCTCATCGCCGCGGCTGCCGTACTCATCGTGCTGGCCGTGGCCTGGGATGCCCTCGTCTCGCATCGCGCGCCCGCGACCCGTGCGCCCACCCGCGTGAGCGCCCCCGCGGCGGACACGACACGTCCGGCCGCGCGCCCCCAACCGGCCGTCACCGCTTCGCAAGGCAGGAGTACCGACTCCGGCGGCGAGTCGCATTACCTGGAACAGCTCGCGCGCTCGGAGACCCGGCGCCGCGTTCGGGCGAGCGCCGGCGCGACCTACTTGAACGAGATCGTGGCCGAAAGCCAAGACTCGGCACTGCACCGCTGGAACCACCGCGCCACCGACCCGGTGCGCGTCTACCTCCCGCCCGGCACCGTCGCCAACTTCCACACGGAGTTCCTGGACGCGATCCGCACGGCGTTCAGGCAGTGGGAGCAGGTGGGCGTACCGGTCAGCTTCGACGTGAACGCCGATTCGAGTCGCGCGGAAGTCACCGTGCGCTGGAAGATCCAGTTCGACATCGACCGCACCGGTCAGACTGATCTGGAGTGGAACCAGGACGGCCACATCCTGAAGGCGGTCGTGACCATCGCCACCTTTGATCCCAAGGGGCGGCCACTCGAGAGCGACGACGTACGCGCGATCGCGCTGCACGAGGTCGGGCATGTGCTGGGCCTCGATCATTCGCCCGATTCGACCGACCTGATGTACGCCCGGGGAAATACGCGGCAGATCACCGATCGGGATATCCGAACGGTGACGCTGCTCTACCAGTTGTCGCCTGGGAGCCTGCGGTGACAGACCCCCTGCAGTACGGCGACGCGCTATACTAAGGAAAACGACGGTAGCCTCATGTCGCACCGCAGCATCATCTCCTTCCTGACTCATGACAGGCCCCCTGCCGCCTCCTCACCCGGTGCGGGGGAGGGGGGGGGAGGGGGGGCGGGGGACGGCGGCGCTGCCTCGCTCGCCCAGGCGCTCGACGCCCGAGTCCGCGAGGGCGAGCTGGTCGAGCGCGTGCCCGAATCGGGCGGGATGGGGAGCGGGGTGGTGCGGTGTTTCGCCTGCGGCCACCGCTGCCTGGTCAAACCGGGGCGACGCGGCATCTGCAAAGTCCGCTTCAACCGGGACGGCACGCTCTACGCGCCCGCCGGCTATGTGGCCGCGCTGCAGTGCGACCCCACCGAGAAGAAGCCGTTCTTCCACGCGCTCCCCGGCTCCGACACGCTCACATTCGGGATGCTGGGGTGCGACTTTCATTGCGGCTACTGCCAGAACTGGCTCACGTCGCAAGCGCTGCGCGACGACACTGCCGGCGTTCTACCAACCGACGTGACGCCGGACGACCTGGTGCGGCTCGCCCTGCGGCACGGAGCGAAACTGGTGGGGTCCTCCTACAACGAGCCGCTGATCACCGCGGAGTGGGCGGTGGAGGTCTTCAAAGCGGCCAGAGCCCGGGGGCTCAAGACGGCGTTCATCTCCAATGGCAACGCGACGCCTGAAGTGCTCGACTACATCCGGCCCTGGACCGACTGCTACAAGATCGATTTCAAAGCGATGGACGATAAACGCTACCGCGAGCTGGGCGGCGTCCTCCAACACGTGCTCGACGCCATCCGCATGGTGTACGAGCGCGGCTTCTGGCTCGAGCTGGTGACGCTGATTGTCCCTGGGTTCAACGACGACGACGGGCAGCTCACCCGCGCCGCCGAGTATATCGCTTCCGTGTCCCCGGAGATCCCCTGGCACGTGACGGCCTTCCACAAGGACTACAAGATGACCGACCCCGACAACACGACGCCCGAGACGTTGGTGCGCGCGTGTGAGATCGGGGCTGGTGCCGGGCTCAAGTTCGTTTACGCCGGTAACCTCCCCGGCCGAGTGGGTCGTTGGGAGCACACCACCTGCCCCGATTGCGGCGACCTCCTCATCGAGCGCTCCGGGTACCTCATCCGGCAGCAGCGCGTCGGGTCCGACGGGCGCTGCCCCTCCTGCGGGCGGGCGATTCCGGGCCTCTGGTGCTAGCGCTGGTCCTGGTGCTGCAGACGGCCGCTGGGGGGGGGGTGGGGGTGGGGCCGATTACAGTGCCACGCGCCCGCTTCGATGCCGCCTCGTTCGACCCGCTAGTTCAAGCGGGCATCAAGCGCGGTGCCTATCCCGGGGCGGCCCTGGTCGTCGGGCGGGCCGATACGGTCCTCTTCAGTCGGGGCTATGGGCACCTCACGTGGTCGCCACGCAGTCCCGCCGCCGACCCCGACAGCACCCTCTACGACCTCGCCTCGGTCACCAAAGTCGTGGCTACCACGACGGCGTTGATGCTCCTGGTGGATCGGGGCAAGCTGCGGCTCGACGCCCCCGTGACGGCCTACATCCCTGAATTCGCCTCACCGGGCACCGCGGCCATCACGGTGCGACAGTTGCTCACTCACACCTCCGGCCTGCGGCCCACGCTCCCCCTGTATCGCGAGGCGGACTCGGCGGCGGCGTTGCGAGCGGTGTTCGCCGCGACGCCAACCGTTCCTCCCGCCACACGGGTCGTGTACTCCGACCTCAACGCGATCCTGCTTGGGGAGGTCGTGCGCCGGGCGGCGGCCGAGCCACTTGACGTGTACACCGTGCGTGAAGTTCTCGCCCCGCTGGGACTACACCAGACGCGGTTCCGCCCGCCCGCCGCCTTGCGGCGGCGTATCGCTCCGACTGGCCTCTGGCACGGGCGGCCCGTGGCGGGCGTGGTGAACGACCAAAACGCCGCTCGATTGGGCGGCGTCGCGGGGCATGCCGGGCTGTTCGCCACGGCCCGCGACCTCGCCCGCTTCGCACAATTCATTCTGCGCGGTGGCACTCTCCCCGACGGTCGCAGGCTCGTGCGCGCCGAGACCGTGCGGCTGTTCACGACGAAGGCGGCCGATTTCGGCCGAGGTAGCGAGGCGCGGGCACTAGGGTGGCAGGCCGTTCCGACGGGGGAGCGCACGAGTAGCGCGGGCGTGCTGTTCGGGCCGCGGAGTTTCGGTCACACGGGGTGGACCGGCACGTCGCTGTGGATCGACCCCGCACGGGGTCTGTTCGTAGTGCTGCTCACCAACCGCGCATACGCGCCTCGCAGCCGCACATCGTTTACCGTTCTGAAGGAGGTGCGCGGCGATGTCGCCGATGCCGCCGCGCGCGCCCATGATGGGCGCTGAGCGGCCGCCTCCCCCCCCCAGGCCAACGCTCATCTATGACGGCGAATGTGGCTTGTGCCGCGCGTTGGTCGCGCGGCTCGCCGCTTGGGACCGGGAACACCGCATTGCCCTCGTGCCGTTTCAGGACGAGGCCACCGTGGCGCGGTTTGGGATCGGCCTGCCCGCGCTCGCGGCCGCGATGCACCTCGTCCTTCCGGACGGTCGCGTAGCCGCAGGCGCCGACGCGGTGCCGGAGTTGTTGCGGCTGCTGCCGGGCGCGAAGCGGTGGTGGCGACTGGTGTTCGCTGTGCCCGGTGTGCGGCCCCTAGCACGGCGGGTGTACCGCTGGGTGGCCGAGCGGCGCCGCTGCGTGGTCCGCGGGCGGCCTGGGGGAGGAGGAGGGGACGGGTGGGGCTCCACGCATTGACCACGCCGTACCCGCGCGGCTAGGTTCGCCCCGATGGAGGACGCATGACGACGGCGACACTGACAGAAGAGACGCTACGCCAGGCGCTCCGGACCGTGAAGGATCCGGAGCTGAACCTTAGCATCATCGATCTGGGCCTCGTCTATGACGTGGCGGTGGAGGACGGCATGGTCCACATCCGCATGACGCTCACCTCACCGGGGTGCCCAGCGGGACCGCAAATCATGAACGACATCCACAAGACCCTGCGCCCCGTGGAAGGGGTCAAGGATGTCGACATCGAGATCGTGTGGGAGCCCTACTGGACGCCGGAGCAGATCGATCCGAAGATCCGGGCGATGATGGGGTACTAAGCGAGCGCCGCGAGCAGCGCGTCTCCCAGCACGTCGAATTGCCAGCGCCGCAGCTCGCCCACGGTGGCGAGTCCGGCGCGGTCCTTGGGTGCTGCCCGCGCCACCGCCTCGAGCGTAGTCCGGCCGCACAGGACCCCGGGGTCGAGCCCCAGCTCGCCGGCGACCCGGTTGCGCGCCGCTTTGAGTTTCTCCACCCGCTCGTCGACTTTCGGATCTTTGGGCCCCCGTGGGGGCCGCACGAGCCGCGGCAGCTCGGCCTCGGGCAGGGCCCGGGCGCGGTGCACGGCCTCGAGGAGGGCCGGCCCGTGGCGTCGGGCGAGGCTGGGCGGCAGGCCGACCACTTTCGCCAGCGCGACGGCCGTTTCCGGCAGCGCGCGACTCACGGCCAGCAGCGGGTCGTTGCCGATGATTCGGAAGGGTGCTTTGTCCTCGCGCTGCGCGACCGCCTCCCGCCACGCGTACAACTCCCGGAACGCCGCCAGATCACGTGGCCGCAGCGCCTTGGCACCCTTCACGCGCAGGTACGCCTCCTCGTCGCTGTCGCTGGCTCCCCCCCCCCCCCCCC
>DASQAH010000005.1:0-7185 GCA_035635835.1 Gemmatimonadales bacterium | reverse complement strand
GGGGGGGAGGGGGGGGACGGGAGAAGGGGGGACGGGGTGGTGCTCTCCGACCGTCCGACTGTCGGACCGTCCGATCCATGAGCCGGATCGCTGTCGTCGGCGGTGGTGCCTGGGGCACCGTGCTCGCGGACCTCCTGACCCGCAAGGGCGAGGCGGTCACCTTGTGGGCGCGGGAGCCCGAAGTCGTAGCGGCGATCAATCGCGACCACGTCAACCCGCTCTTCCTGCCGGACGCGCCGCTCGCGCCGACGCTGCGGGCCACGGGGGACCTCGCCGCAGCCGTCCGGGAGGCGGAGGTGGTCGTTTCGGCCGCCCCGTCCCACGCTGTGCGCGTCGTGATGGCGGAGGCGGCCCGGGCAGCAACCGGTAAGCCGCTCGTCGTCAGCGTCTCTAAAGGGCTCGAGCCCGATCGGTTAGTGACGCTGTCGTGCGTGCTGGACCAGGTATTCGGGTCCGCCACACCGCTCGCCGTGCTCTCTGGGCCTTCGTTCGCAAGAGAGGTCTACCAGCGCCAGCCCACCGCCGTGGTCGCCGCGGCGGCGGACGAAGCCGTCGCCCGACGCGTGCAGCAGGTATTCTCCAGCGCCCACCTGCGGGTCTACACGCACACCGACGTCCTGGGCGTTGAGCTCGGGGGTGCTCTCAAGAACGTGATCGCCCTCGCCGCAGGCATTGTCGAAGGACTCGGGATGGGTCACAACCCCCGCGCCGCGTTGATCACGCGCGGGCTCGCCGAGATCACCCGCCTGGGCGTCGCTCTCGGCGCCGATCCGCTGACGTTTGCAGGCCTCGCCGGCATGGGCGACCTTATCCTCACCGCGACCGGGGCCCTCTCGCGCAATCGCACCCTGGGAGTGGAGCTGGGGCAGGGGAGGACGCTGGAGCAGGCACAGGCGGGCCGGCAGAGTGTTGCCGAAGGGGTCCTCACGGCTCGCGCTGCGGTGGCGCTGGCGGACCGCCACGAGGTCGAGCTGCCCATTTCTCGGGAGGTCGCGGCGATCCTGTTTGAGGGCAAAGCCCCCCGCGAGGCCATTGCTGACTTGATGGAGCGTGATCTCAAAGCGGAGCAGTGGCGGTGAGCGCTCCCCATCCCGTGCAGGAGTTCTTCTCGATCGGCGAGGTCTGCCAACTCACCGATCTGAAGCCGCACGTGCTGCGCTATTGGGAGAGCCAGTTCCGCTTCTTGAACCCCGCGAAGAATCGTTCCGGCAACCGTGTGTACCAACGGCGCGAGATCGAGCTGATCATGCTCGTCAAGCACCTTCTGTACACGGAGAAATACACGATCGAGGGGGCGCGCCAGAAGATCGAGCAGTACCGCCGCAGCGGTGAGTTGAAGCCGGAAGCCAGGCGGGCGCTGGCGACCGAGACGGTGCGCGACCTGCGCGCCGAGTTGAAAGCGGTGCTCGCCATTCTGGACGGCAGCGCCCCGCCACATGCCGGCCCGCGCTGACCTGCGGATTACCGTGGTGGTTCCGGCCTTCCAGGCGGCCGCGAGCGTGGGCGAAGTGGTCGCACGAACCCGGGCGAGCGTCCCGGCGGCGCGGGTGATCGTCGTCGACGATGGCTCAAGCGATGGCACCGGGTCCGTCGCAGCCGCCGCGGGGGCGAGCGTGGTCCGTCACGACACGAACCGTGGCAAGGGTGCCGCTCTCCGCAGCGGCGTGGCCCAGGTGGCCACGGGGCAGGGGGGGGGGGGATCGGTGATTGTCACGCTCGACTCGGACGGGCAACATCCTCCGGAGGAGATCCCCCGTCTTGTCGCGCCAATCGCTGAGGGCCAGGCGGATCTCGTGCTCGGCGCCCGCGAGCGCACCGCCGCGATGCCGCTCGGCCGTCGACTGACCAACCGGCTCTCGGCCGCCCTCGCCTCCCGCATAGGCGGCCAGTCGATTCCCGATGCCCAAACGGGCTTCAGGGCCTTCACCGCGGAGATTGCGGCGTTGGTCCGGCCCCCTGAGTCCCATTACGAGTATGAGGCCGCGTTTCTGCTCGAGGCCCTAGCGCGGCGGGTGCGCGTGGCATCGATCCCCATCCCGACCGTGTACCACGGGGCGCCGAGCCACTTTCGCACGGTGGCCGACACCTGGCGACTGGCCCGCATCTTCGCGCGCTACGGCCCAGCGATCCTGTTCGGCGCCACATGAAGATCCTGCTCAGCAACGACGACGGCATCCTGGCCCGTGGGCTGGCGCTGCTCGGCGAGGTGTGCGCCACTGTAGGGCAGGTGACGGTAGTCGCCCCCGATCGCGAGCAGAGCGCGACCTCCCACTCGCTCACCCTGCACCGCCCATTGCGCTCGACGCGGCGGGCCGACGGATCCTTCCAGGTGGACGGCACGCCAACCGACTGCGTGCTGCTCGCGCTTGGCGGCTTGATGCCGGAGAAGCCGGACTTCGTGATCTCCGGCATCAACCACGGCCCCAACATGGGGGAAGACGTGCTCTATTCCGGGACCGTCGCGGCAGCGATGGAGGGGTTGGCAGCCGGCATCCCGAGCATCGCTGTCTCCTATGGGAGCTTCGACCTGGAGTACTTGGAAAGTCACCGTGACGGTCTCCAGCGTCTCCTCCAGCGCATCGTGCGGCGGAGCGACTTCCCCCCGGAGACCTTGCTGAACGTCAACCTCCCCCCGATCAGTGGCGATGCAGTGAAGGGCGTGCGCATCACGCATCTGGGCAGCCGCGTCTTCCACGAGGAGATCGCTCGGATGAAGGACCCCTGGGGACGCGAGATCTACTGGATCGGCGGTGGCCACGTCACCTGGTCGGGCGGGGCCGATTCCGACTTCCAGGCAGTGCACGAAGGCTTCGTTTCGGTGACCCCGCTCCACGTCGACCTGACGAACTACAAGCTGATCGAGGTGGTGCGCTCGTGGAACCTCGAGACCTGAGCCGAGGGAGCGACAGCTACGGCGGCTACCGGGTGCGGCTGGCGGAGACGCTGCGCGCGCAGGGGATCCGCGATCTCGCCGTCCTGAAAGCGTTCGCCGAGACGCCCCGTCATCTGTTCGTCCCAGAGGCCGTGCGGCACCGGGCGTACGAGGACGCGGCGCTGCCGATCGGGGCGGGGCAGACGATTTCCCGCCCGTTCACGCAGGCGCGCTACCTCGAGGCTCTGCGGCTCACGGGCTCGGAGAAGGTGCTGGAGGTCGGGACAGGCTCAGGCTACGAGACCGCCTTGCTTGGCGCATTGGCAGGGCAGGTGTTCAGTGTGGAACGGGTCCGCAGCCTCGCCGAGGCGGCCCTCCGCACGCTGCGCGAGGCTGGGGTCCGGAACGTCTCGGTGTTGGTGGGGGACGGCACGCTCGGGTGGAGCGCCTACGCGCCTTACGACGCGGTGTTGGTGTCGGCCGGCGGTCCCGAGGTCCCGGCGCCGTTGCTCGAGCAGCTCGGCCCGGACGGTCGGCTCCTGATCCCCCTGGGTGCCAAGGGGGCCCAGGTGCTCACCCTGGTGCAACGAACGGCGGCGGGGGTCCAGCACACCTCCCTGGGCGATGCGCGCTTCGTTCCCCTGGTCGGCGAGCACGGCTTCGATGCTTGAACACTTCATCGCCTGGCTGCTCGAGCGCTTCCGCGACCTCGGCTATCCGGGCATCATCGTGCTCATGGCTATCGAGTCATCGATCCTCCCGCTGCCGAGCGAGCTTGTCATGCCGCCAGCCGGGTACCTGGCGGCCAAGGGGGAGATGGATTTCCTGCTCGCCGTCGGCTGTGGCGTGCTGGGGTCCATCCTCGGGGCCCTCGCCAACTACGGCCTGGCCCACTGGCTCGGCCGGGCGCTCGTGCGCAGACTCGGCCGGTACGTTCTCGTGTCCGAGAAGAGCCTCGATCGCTCGGAGCGCTTCTTCGCCGCACATGGCGAGATCAGCACGTTCATCGCTCGTTTGGTGCCCGTCATCCGACACCTGATTTCGCTGCCCGCCGGGCTCGCCCGGATGTCGCTGCCGCGCTTCGTCGTGTTCACCGGCCTCGGCGCCGCGGTGTGGTGCACGATCCTCACCTGGATCGGCTGGTTCATCGGCAAGAAGCAGGATCTGCTGGTCTCGGCCCTCGACCAGGAGGCGCGGCATTACGCTGGGCGGGCCGTCGTGATCTTGCTGCCGATCCTGGCGACATTGGTCGCGGCCTATGTGCTGTGGCAGCGCCGTCGCGCTTCGCGCCAGCCTGACTCATGACGCAGGCTCGCTACGTCGTGCGGGGGCGGGTGCAGGGGGTGGGGTTCCGGTGGTTCGTGCTGCGGATGGCGGAGCGGCTGTGTCTCTGTGGCTCGGTCCGCAACCTGCGGGACGGCTCGGTCGAGGTCCTCGCTGAGGGTAGTCCTGAGGCGCTGGCCGAGCTCGAGCGCGCGTTGCATCGGGGACCGCGGTCGGCGCAGGTCGATGGTGTGGAAAAGAATGATGTTCCACATGATATGAGATTCCCTAAACCCTTTGAGGCCAGTTGACTGAAGAGGCGACTCAGGTGCCAGCGGCGGAAGACATCGCGCGGCTACGACGGGCCATCCGGGACGTACCGGATTTCCCCAAACCGGGCATCGTCTTCCGCGACATCACGCCCGTCCTGCTCGACCCGCAGCTCTTCGCACAGAGCATCGCCCTGATGGCGCAGCCCTACCGTGCCGCAGGGGTGACGCGAGTCGTGTCCATCGAGTCCCGTGGGTTTCTGCTGGGAGCGCCCGTGGCGCTCGCCCTCGCAGCCGGCCTCGTCCCGATCCGGAAACCCGGCAAGCTGCCGGCCCTGCGGGACCGTGTGGAATACGCGTTGGAATACGGCAGCGACGCGCTGGAGATGCACCAGGACGCCGTGGAGCGAGGGGACCGGGTGCTCGTGGTCGACGACGTCTTGGCGACGGGAGGCACGGCCGAGGCGGCCGGCAAGTTGGTGACGAACCGTGGAGCCGAGCTCACCGGATTCAGCTTCTTGATCGAGCTCGAGTTCCTGCGTGGCCGCCGGCGACTGTCGCCCGCACGCGTTGAGGCCTTGCTCGCCTATGCGTAACCCCTCTACATTACGAGGCTTACGCCCCTGTAGCTCAGGTGGATAGAGCAGCGGTTTCCTAAACCGTTGGCCGGGTGTTCGAGTCACCCCAGGGGCACTGCGCTAAGTGGGGTGGGGGGACCGAACACCAGGGCGCGGCACACGAGAGGATCGAGGGGAATGGCGACATCGGTGGGAACAGCGCGGCCGGCCGTGCAAGACAACGACGCCCTCGCGCGCGCGATCGCATGGATCAAGGCGCACAGGCAATTCTCCCTGTGGGTCGCGGTGGTCCTTGTGGTGGGGGGCGGGCTGCTGTGGTGGAACGCCCTGTCCACCAGGCAAAGCGAGCAGAACGCCGGCAGGGCCCTTTCCTCCGCACGGCTCGCTTTCGAGTCGCGCAACTTTCCCTTAGCCTCGAGCGAGCTGTCGCGCATCATCGCGAATTACTCCGGCACGCACGCGGCACAGGAGGCCAACCTGCTGCTTGCCCAAGTGCGACTCGCGCAGGGACAGAACCAATCGGCCATCGAGCTGCTGCGCCGGTTCGCGCCGGACGCCGGTCGGGAGTTCCGGGCTCAGGCGTACGGGCTGCTCGGGGGAGCATACGAGAACGTGGCCCATCCCAAAGAGGCGGCCGCGGCCTACCAACTGGCGGCTGAGGCGGCTTCGATGCCATTCCTGCGAGCCCAGTTCCTCTCCGACGCCGGGCGGGCTTGGACGACCGCGGGAGACACCGCCAAGGCCGTCGCTGCTTACCGGGAGATCGTTACCAAGCTCGACTCCACCAACTCGGTGATGGAGGCCAAGGTGCGTCTGGGGGAGCTGACTCGGGGGGTGGTTTCGGGGGTGGTAGCTCAGTAGGGCTGCTTAGGAGTACTTCGTATAAGAGATGTTATGTTAAGTTAACTTGGGGGACGATGTGGACAACCCCCTCACGTCAGCACACCCCGAAACACCATCCGCGCCTCCCCTCCTAGCCAGACGTCGTCGTAGCGCTCGTCCGCCGTCCGCACGGCACGCACATCCAGCCGCCGGCCACTCGAGGTCAGGAAGACGGTGGGCAGCTGCGCCAGGCCCCATTGTGTCAAGGCGCAGGCGGCTGCCACAGCCCCGGTGCCGCATGCCAGCGTCTCTCCCTCCACCCCCCGCTCATAGGTGCGCATCCGCCACTCGGCTGAGCCCCGAGCTTGGGAGACGAAGTTGATGTTGGCGCCGTGTGGGGCGAGGGCGGCATGGAAGCGTAGCGTCCGTCCGCGGGTCGTCAGTGGCACGCGCTCGACGTCGTCGACCACGACTACGAGGTGCGGTACGCCGACCACGCCGAGGGCGAGACGCTGCTCGCCTCCTCCCGGCTCAAGCTCAATGTCTGGGACGGCAACGGGCGACTCCACGGCAGCCAGATGCAGCTCGGCCCGGCCGGCGTCGCTCGCGCAGCGGCTCTCGTACACCCCTGCGTCGGTCTCCAGGCGCATGCCGTCGGCGGGCGCGACGCCCAGGTGGGCGGCCAGGTGGGTGCAGCACAGCGCCGCGTTGCCGCACATGGCGGCGTGCGAGCCGTCGCTGTTGAAGTAGACCATGCGGACCGCCCCGGGCGCGGACCCCGCGAGCACGAACACGACGCCGTCGGCGCCCACTCCCGTGCCGCGCGCGCAGGCCGCCCGGATGTCGGCGGCGACCCAGTCCTCGGGTGTCGAGACCCGCCCGTCGACCATGACGAAGTCGTTGCCCGACCCCGTCATCTTGTAGACCGGGAGTCCGACTAGATGCGGCCGAACCAGGCCATCAGTCGAAGGCGTGGCATCATCCAGACCGCCTCGCGCACGATGGCCTTGTTCATCTTGCTTTGCCCCTCGGTTCGGTCTACGAACACGATGGGGATCTCGGCTAGCTTGAACCCTTTTCGCCATGCCCGCACACTCACTTCCACCTGGAAAGCGTACCCGTTGGAGCGCACCTGGTCGAGGCTAATCGCCTCCAGTACCCGGCGGCGAAAGCACTTGAACCCGCCGGTCAGATCCCAGATCCGCAGCCCCGTCAGCCTCCGGGCGTAGATATTAGCGCAGTAGGACAGCACCAGGCGACCCATGGGCCAGTTGACCACCGTCACCTTCCCCCCAAGATAACGCGACCCGAGCACCAAGTCCGCCCCCTCTACGGCCTTGAGAAACCCCTTCAGGTGGGCAGGATCGTGCGAGAAGTCCGC
>DASQAH010000004.1:0-2495 GCA_035635835.1 Gemmatimonadales bacterium | reverse complement strand
CACGGCCACTGCCCCCAACGGTTCGACGATAGAAAGCAGCCGGAGGACGGAGAGCATCCCCGCGGGCAGCTGCGCCGACGGCTGCATCTTCCACATGGCCGACTTCTGAATGCCGTGGACCAAGAAAGGGACCCCAACCCCGAGGCGGAGAGCCAACAGGGCCCAATCGCCCATGTGCCGCAGTTCCGTGAAGAATCCCATTTGAGTCTCCCGATCCGGCGCTTAGCGCGCCAGCAAGTGGAGCGTGCTCGTGAGTTGCTTCGCGTCTCCGGCAGTGAGCGCGCGTGCGATCGCCCGCTGCTCTTCGGCCAACACTTGTTTCCCCCTGCCGTACGCCCGCTCGCCCGCCGGAGTGAGGGCCGCTTTGACGCTACGGCGGTCGTCCGGGTCGCTGCGGCGACGGACCAGCCCGTCTTTCTCGAGACGATCGACGAGCTGGGTGATATTGGATCGCACGCAACACTGACGCTCGGCCAGCTCCCGGAGGGCGAGTGGCCCGCCTGCCGCGGCCAGATGCTGGAGGAGCCCGAGCTTCGCCAGCGACAGGCCCACGCGACCCAAGGCAGCTTCCAGCCGCGCCTCGAGAGCATGTGCGGTCCCCAACACGGAGAGGACGATCGCATCGCTGCCTCGCGGGGCCGCCGGGCGAGCCGCCGCCTTGCGCCGACGTTTGTTCATGCCTGAACGGTGCGCCGCCGCGGCCCTGAGGTCAAGCAGTAGCCGCCGGCCGACTTTGACTCATCGATCGTCCCGTTCCTCGTCGGCGGCGTCATACATCACGAGGCCGACGCCGCTTGCGACGAGCACCCCACAGCTCGCTCCGATGAGCAGCGCCGTCGTCACGGGGTCGCCGCCGCCTGCGGCGGTCACGCCGAGTGCGGCAGCGGCCGCCAAGCCCCCTTGAGCTACCCACCGTCCGCCGCGGAGGCTCACCGCACAGCCTCGCGGCGAGCATCCAGGCTCAGCGGCCCGGCGCCGAAGTAGGCGATGAGCAGCGAGCCACCCAGCAGGGAGAGGTTCTTGAAGAACATGGCCTGCTGCATCTGCGCCATCATGGGGTCTTTGACCACCCAGAAGTTGTGCATCACGGCGGTGACGGGCACCAGGAACAGCACGAGCAGCCAGGCACCCAGCCGGGCGTGGTAGCCGAGCAGCACGCTCAAGCCCCCAGCCAGCGCTAGCAGGCCGGATGCGGGGACAAGAACACCTGCGAGCGGGACGCCCTGGTAGGCGGCATAGCCGATCTCCGCCTGCGTGAAGTGTCCCACGGCGCCCGCGATGAAGATCGCGGCGAACAGCACTCGGCCTGCGGGAACCAGATAGCGCATAAAAGGGTCTCCAGTGGTCGAGCCGGGACGAGCCCAGGCCCCACCCGCGAGGGGTGCGAGCCTGGGCCGCGCGGCCCTGTTCAGAAGGACAGCGTGACGCCGCCCTGCCAGGCGACGTCGTGCTGGGTCTTGTTGAATCCGTAACGGTCGAAGGTGTAGACGTAGTCGCGCCCTTCCGCGCGGATTCCCACGCGCCCGAACCGGTACTCAACCCCGGCTCCAAAGTTGCCGGCGAGTTTCGTCCAGGTGCTGTCGGAGCCGAGCTGATGGACGCTGATGGCGCCGGCGCCGCCGAGCACGTAGGGAATGACGGTGCCCGAGCCTGCCGTGGTGGGATAGCGCAGGACCAGATCGCCGTCGTAGGTAAACTTGTTGAACGTGCCGCGTCCGACGAGGCCGGGAGCGTTGCCGCGCAGGCTGTCCTGCGCCCAACCACCGCTGGCGCGCACGCCGACGTTGCGATGCAGCCACAGCGTTGCATCCACCGACGCAGCCCACCCCAGGCGCCAGTCGGCCGTGCCGGCCGGGTCCAGGTTCGCGGCGCCGGAGAGCCCACCGAACGCGCCGCCGAGGGTCACTTGGTCAACTGCGGGACGGAAGCCCGTGCGTGCCTCGATCGCAGCAGGCCGGATTCCCACCTGCGCCCGCAGCGCCACCGGGGCGACGGCCAGGGCGAGAGCGGTCGCTGGTAGGCAGATCAACCGGTTCAGCATAACGTCCTCCGAGAGAGACTGGTTGTAGGGTTGGTGCTCGATCAGCACTGTATAGTTCATGAATGAACTATATCCCCACAAAGTTCCCAGTCTGCAGCAGGTGAAGGCGGGAGGGGTTTCGGGGGGAGGCAGGGAGGGAGGGCTGGGGGTAGCGCGCTAGTCTGGGATCGTCTGCACCCCGCCCGCCGGCGTCTCGCGAGAGACCGTCGGCGTGGCGAACACCGGGCGCGGCACGGCCGGCAGCCCGAGGTGCTCCCGCGCCCGATTCAAGGCGTCGTCGATATTCCCCGTGACGTTGTCTTCGCCGATCTCGTACAGGAAGCCCGAACGTTCGAGTGCCACCACCGGCTGCGAGTGCACGTCGGCCAGCACCACCAGCGTCCCCTCGCGGCGGCTGCGGCGCACCAGATCGCGCAAGGTGTGCAGCCCGGTCGAGTCGATCGCGGGTACATGG
>DASQAH010000003.1:0-3459 GCA_035635835.1 Gemmatimonadales bacterium | reverse complement strand
CAGAACGCGGACGTCGGCGATGTTGAGCCGTGGGTAGTCCTTCACCAGCACGAGGCGGATCAGCTCGGAGAGCGCGCCGGCCATTTCGACGCCGGTGGGCCCACCGCCGACGACGACTATGGTGAGCAGGGCCCGACGCCGGTCGGCATCCTCTTCGAGCATCGCCTGCTCGAAGCAGCGCAGCACGTGATTGCGGATTGCGATGGCTTCGGGAATGTCCTTGAGACCGATCGAGTGGCGCTGCACGCTTTCGAGCCCGAAGAAGTTGGTTTCGCCGCCGAGTGCCAGGATGAGATGGTCGTAGGCCACCGGGCCGGATAGCGTCACGACGTGGCGCGCGGCGAAGTCGACCCCTGTGACCTCCCCCAGCCGGAACTCGAGGTTTGTTTGTCCCCGGAGGATCGCACGCACCGGCTTGGCGATCTGCTCGGGCTCCAGGCCCGCGGTGGCCACTTGATAGAGCAACGGCTGGAAAAGATGGTAGTTGTGACGGTCGATCAGGATCACGTCGATGGGGGCGTGGCGCAGCGTCCGCGCGGCGCGGAGGCCGCCGAACCCGGCGCCGACGATGACGACCCTGGGGCGGCTCACGCGCCCCCCCCTCCCCTCCCGGTCAGCGACCTACTCCAGCACCACCGCCGTTCCGTAGCATAGGACCTCAGTCGAGGCGCTGCGGTCGCCGCCGACCCCGGCGGCGTCGTAGCGCACGCCCACGATCGCGCTGGCCCCGAGCTGCCGGGCGTGGTCCACCATGTTGTCGAAGGCGGTCTGGCGTGCCTGTTCGCACATCTCGGTGTAGGCTCCGATCTGGCCGCCGATGATGGCCTTCAGGCCTCCCAGAATGCCCTGGCCGATCGTGGGAGCACGCACGGTGATCCCCCCCACACCAGCCCCTTGTACTCCCGAATCCGCCGGTTCTGGATGTCGAAGGTCGTGGACACGAGCATGGACGACTGGATCGCCATTGAGGACTCACTTTCCTGTCAGTTTGCGCCACAGTGCCGCCAGGGGGTCGTAGTGCGCGTCCACGACGCGCTCTTTGAGCGGAATAATGGCGTTGTCCGTGATCGTGATCGACTCCGGGCAGACTTCGGTACAGCACTTTGTGATGTTGCAGTAGGCGATGCCGCCTTCGGTCTTCAGGAAGTCGCGCCGGTCCGCCACGTCGAGGGGATGAGTCTCGTAGGCGGCGGCGCGCACCAGAAAGGCGGGGCCGATGAACTCCTGGTGCTTCCCGTGCGCGCGGAGCACGTGGCACACGTCCTGGCACAGGAAGCATTCGATGCATTTGCGGAACTCCTGCGGGCGCTCGACTTCGTATTGCTGCATCCGCCACGTGCCGTCGGGCTTGTCGGGTGCCCGTGGGGCGAATGCGGGGATGCGCTTGTTGACCTCGTAGTTCCAGGAGACGTCGGTCACGAGATCGCGAATCAGCGGGAAGGCTTTCATCGGCGTGATCGTCAATGGCTGCTCGGCAGGATAGTCCGAGAGCCGAGTCATGCACATGAGCTTGGGCTGCCCGTTGATCTCAGCGGAGCACGAACCGCACTTCCCCGCCTTACAGTTCCAGCGCACGGCGAGATCGGGTGCCTGCTCGGCCTGGATCTTGTGGACGGCGTCGAGCACCACCATCCCCTCCCCGGCCTCGATTATGTATTCCTTGAGCTCCCCCCCGCCCCCCCCCTTACCCTCCGGCTTGGGGCTCCGAGCTCCGCGGAAGATCCGCAAGCGGCGCTGCTCGCTCACCTCACGCCCCTTCCTTGATGAGCTTCATGAGATCGGCGGGAAGCTCGGGCTGCGCCTCCCAGCGGACCGCCATCCGATCTCCCTCTGGATGCAGCACGACCTGGCGGCGCTCCTGCTTCGCATCCGAGTCGGGGTGATCGCTGCGCGTGTGACCGCCGCGGCTCTCCGTGCGCTCGAGCGCGGCGCGCACCGTCATCTCCGACACTGCCAGGAGAGACCGCAGGTCGAGCGCCGTGTGCCAACCCGGATTGTACTCCCGGCTGCCCGTGATCCCCACGTGCCGCGCGCGCTCCTTGAGCCGCTCGAGCTCTGCGAGCGCCTGTTCAAGGCCCGCGCGGTCACGGACGATCCCCGCCTTGCGCTGCATCATGTCCTGCAACGCCGCCTGTACCGCGAACGGGTTCTCCCCGTGGGCGTGCTCGAAGGGGGTAAGCGCCGCTTGCACTAGGGCGTCGGTCAGCGAACGGGGAATCGCCGGGGGGGGGGGCCTGTCGCTCCGCTTCGCGAATTCGGCGGCATGCAGCCCAGCCCGTCGCCCGAACACGAGCAAGTCGGAGAGCGAGTTTCCTCCCAGTCGGTTGGCGCCATGCATGCCGCCGGCGACCTCCCCGACGGCAAACAGTCCAGCCAGGGTGGACATCTGGGTGTCGGGATCGACCTTCACGCCGCCCATGACGTAGTGGATCGTCGGGCCGATCTCCATCGGTGTCTTGGTGATGTCCACGTCCGCCAGCTCTTTGAACTGGCGGTACATGCTCGGCAGCTTCTGCTTAATGAAGGTCGCCGGGCGCTTCGAGGCGATGTCCAGGAACACGCCGCCGTGCGGGCTGCCGCGCCCGTCCTCGATCTCCCGAACGATGGCCTTGGCTACGACGTCGCGCGTCAGGAGCTCGGGGGGCCGGCGGTTCTTCATCCGATCGCCTGTCACCCAGGCGTCGGCTTCCTGCTCGGTCGCGGCGAAGTCTCCCTTGAACATCTCGGGCATGTAGCGGAACATGAACCGCTCGCCCTGCGAATTTCGCAGGACCCCGCCCTCTCCCCGCACACCCTCGGTCACCAGAATCCCGCGCACGCTGGGCGGCCATACCATCGCGGTCGGGTGGAACTGGACGAACTCCATGTCGATCAGCTCCGCGCCGGCATCATAGGCGAGGAAGTGGCCGTCGCCGGTGTACTCCCACGAATTGGAGGTGATCTGCCACGCCTTTCCGATGCCGCCGGTCGCGAGCACGACGGCGCCGGCTCGGAACAGCACGAATCGCCCGGTCTCGCGGTAGTAGGCGAGGGCGCCGGCCGCACGGCCGTTGGCGACAAGGACCTTGATGACGGTGCACTCCATGTGCACCTCAACCCCGGAATGCACCGCCTTGTCCTGAAGGACCCGGATCATCTCGAGCCCGGTGCGGTCGCCCACGTGTGCCAGGCGCTGGTAGGTGTGCCCACCGAAGGGCCGTTGGTTGATGCGTCCGTCGGGCGTACGGTCGAACAGCGCACCCCAGGCCTCGAGCTCGCGGATCCGATCAGGAGCCTCCTGGGCATGAAGCTGCGCCATGCGCCAGTTGTTGTGCATCTTCCCACCGCGCATCGTGTCGCGGAAATGCACCCGCCAGTTGTCCTCGGCGACCACTGTGCCGAGCGCCGCCGCGGCGCCACCCTCGGCCATCACCGTATGAGCCTTGCCGAGCAGCGATTTGCAGATGAGGCCGACCTTCG
>DASQAH010000002.1:0-4109 GCA_035635835.1 Gemmatimonadales bacterium | reverse complement strand
ACCGTCAATGACGAACAACGCTCGCTCGCTGAACCCGTCGCCCTCGCGGTACACGCCGTAGCGGCGCGCCACCGCCCCCTTGGGCTCGAAGTCCGCGAGCAGGGGGAAGTGCAGCTTGCGCTGGTCGGCGAACGCTCGGTGGCACCAGGCGCCATCCACCGAGATGCCGAGCAGCTTGGCGCCGTAACCCTCGAACTCGGACCGGACCTCGTTGTACAGCGCCATCTGATCGCCGCACACCGGGCTCCAGTCCGCAGGATAGAACGCGAGAATCACCGGGTGCCCGCGGTAGTCACGCAGCGAGACGGTCTGATCCGGCGCACTGTGCAGGGTGAAGTCGGGCGCCTGAGTCCCGGCAGGAAGCGGACCCTCGGCGGCGGGATTCGTATCGGCCATCTGATGCTCCTTTCTCAGGGGTTCCGTGTCCCGGACTCCTGCGGGACGATCGGCAGCTCGAGACGGTCGGCATTGCGCAGCACGGCGATGGTCGTGCGCGTACCGATCCGCTCGGTGACCAGCAAGCGGTGCAGGTCGTCGATCCCCGAGACCGCTTGCCCGTCGAAGCCGATGATGATGTCTCCCGACGCGACTCCGGCGCGTGCCGCCGGGCTGTCCGGCTCCACGCCAGTCACCAGCACGCCGCTCTTCGCGGCGGTGCCCAACGCCCGCTGCGCCAGCCGGAGCAACGGAACGTTCTGCCCCGCGACCCCGATCCGGCTACGGCGGATCTTGCCGTGCCGGATCAGCTGGCCGGTCACGACCTTCGCCGTATTGATGCCCACGGCGAAGCAGATCCCTTGTGCGGGAAGGATCACCGCCGTGTTGACGCCGACCACGCGGCCCCGCCCGTCCACCAGCGGCCCGCCCGAATTGCCCGGGTTCAAGGCCGCATCGGTCTGGATCACATCGTCGATCAACCGCCCACCCACCGAGCGGAACGAGCGTCCCAAGGCGCTCACCACGCCCGCGGTCACGGTGCTCTGGAAGCCGAGCGGATTGCCGATCGCGACGACCAGCTGGCCGACTCGAAGCGCGCCCGAGTCGCCGAACTCGGCGACCGTGAGCGCCACGGGCGGCACCCGGATCACTGCCAGGTCGGTGTCGGGGTCGTCCCCCACCAGCTCCGCCGCCACCGGGCGACCGTCGGCGAACGCGACCTCGATCCGCGTGGCGTCATGCACCACGTGGCTGTTGGTCAGCACGAACCCGTCGGGAGTGAACACGAACCCGGAGCCTTTGCCCGGCACCTCGCGCGCGGGCCGCCCGCGCCGTTCGACCTTGTGTCGCACTTCCACGCTCACCACGGCGGGGCCGACTTTCTCGGCCGCCCCCGTCACCGCCCGGGAGTACGCATCGAGCAGGTCGTCGTCGCGGGGCGGTACGGAACGCGCGGGAGCTTGGGGTGGGACGACCGCCTCGTCGGAAACGAGTACGGGTGCTGCGCTCATGGCTATAACCTCCGTCATATCCTCCACAACGTCGCGGGGTTCCCGCGCCGGGCGCCGCGGCGCGCCGTATATTTCTGTCCCTATGGACCTTACCGGCTCGCTCGCCGTCGTCACCGGCGCCACCGAAGGCATTGGGCGAGCGACGGCCTTCGTCTTGGGCCGGGCCGGGGCACGAGTCGCCATCTGCGCGCGTACCGAGGCCAATGTACACGCCACGACGCGCGCCCTGAAGGCGGACGGCATCGACGCCATCGGCATGCCGTGCGACGTGTCCGACCCCGCCTGCGTGGACGCTTTCGCCGCGTTTGTGACCCGGGAGCGGGGCACGCCGCACGTACTCGTAAATAACGCCGGGATCGGGCGGTTCAGGCCGCTGGTGCAGCTCTCGCTCGAGGACTGGGACGAGACGATGGGCGTCAACGTGCGATCCCTCTATCTCGTCACGCGGGCGTTCCTCCAGAGCATGCTCAAAGCCGGGACCGGCACGATTGTGAACATCGCATCGCTCGCCGGGAAGAACGGCGTCGAAGGGGGCACGGCGTACTGCGCCTCCAAGCACGCGGTGCTGGGCTTCTCCAAGAGCCTGATGCTCGAGGTGCGCAAGGAGGGCCTGCGGGTCGTGGCGATTTGCCCGGGCTCCGTGGCCACGCCGTTCATGGAGAAGCGGGAGCGCGTGCGCCCTGCGCCCGACCGCGCACTCAGCGCCGAGGATGTGGCGCATGCGGTGCTATCAACGCTGACGGTGTCGGATCGGGCGATGATCAGTGAAGTCGATATTCGGCCTACAAACCCTTGAAACAACGTCGCGCAGAGTCGTCAAGCAAAGGCGTCGCGCAGAATCGTACCCTGCTCGACGCAGTTTGCCGTAATGATTGACCCAATCCGTAAGCTGTTGACCGAGGCCGGCAAAGCCAAACAAACCCGCGCCTTCTGGCAGACCGCCACCGAGATCCTCAGCGAGTCGGCCGGGGGGGCGCGGGTCCAGCTCACCTACAAGGGCCTGACTGAATCGGGCACCCTCGAGGCAGGCGCCGCCGGGAGGGACGGCGAGACGTTCCTCACTGACTATCACGACGCCGACGGACGTCACGTGAGCGCACGTTTCGCGGGGCTCCCCGCCGGCTTTCCCAGCGAGGTGCTGCGCTCGACCATCGAGGTCGCGACCCACTTGGCCGTGATGGTGGCGCGTCGCAGCGGGCTGGAGCGCGAGCGCCGGCTCGGCACGTTCCCGGTGGAGCTGTCGCGCTGGCTCCTGGCGGCGCCGGAGCGCGAGTTACTGCTCCGCTACACGCTCCAGAGCGTCACGAGCCTGGTCGATGCCCAGGGCGCCTATGTGGCGTTGCGCGGCGCCAGCCCCGACACGCTGCGCGTCGCCTCCACCGTGGGACAGTGCGTAGAGCTCGAGGGCGCGGAGATCGTGATCGATGAAGGCGCCACGGGACGCGTGATCAGCACCGGAGAGCCGTTTCTCACCGACAACATCCTGACCGACGGTGACGGCCAGCCCGGCCTGTCGCCTTCCGGCATGGCACGGGCCGCGATGATTGCGCCGCTGCGGACATCGAGCGGCGTGGCGGGTGCGGTGGGTGTGGTGCGCTTCCTGCGCCCGGGCGCGGACGAGCCACCCCCCTTCACCCTCATGGAGCTCCAGTACCTCACCGCGGTGGCGGCGTACATCGCGGGCGGGCTCGAGCTGTCTGAGGCAGTGAGCGGCGCGCGCGCGGCGGCGGAGCGGGCGCACGCCATGGTAGACGGCAGCCCGCTCCCGATGGCCCTGGTGGATCGGAGCGGCCGCGTGCTCCAGCTCAACCAGGCCGCATGCCGCCTGCTGGGCATCCCGTCCGAAGCCCAGGCGCTCGGGGCTCACCTGGAGGCGCTCGGGCTCTCTCCCAGCGAGATCTCGCTCCACCTCGTGCTGGCGCGACCGCGCGACGGATCTCCGTGGCACGGTCGGGTGCTCGTGACGCAGCCCTCGGGAGACCGCCGTATCTGCGACTGCACGATCACCGGCCTCTCGGGAGTCGGGCCGGACAGCCTGCTGGTGGCGCTGTACGACCGGACCGACGAGCTGCGGGCGCAGCGCGAGCTGATCGCGCGCGAGAAGCTCGCCACGGTAGGCGAGATCGCCAGCGGTGTGGCGCACGAGGTGAACAATCCGCTCGCGGCGATCCGGATGGAGGCCGAGCTGCTCGGCCGCGCCAGCAAGGATCCCGACACCAGCACCACGGCGGCCACCATCACCCGCGAGGTAGACCGTGCCGCGCGTATCGTGCGCAGCCTGCTGCGCCTCGCTCGGCGCGCCGACACGACCCCGACGCGCGTGCAAATGAACGACCTGGTGCACGACGTGGCCGAGATCCGCCAACGCGTGCTGCGCACGGAGAGCGTGGAATTTCGCACCACGCTCGACCAGTCCGCTCCCGCCGTCTTGGGCCTGGGTCAGGAGCTGCAACAGGTGGTCATCAATCTCGTGACGAACGCGGAGTATGTGGTGCGGGGCCGGAAGCCCGCGATCGTGCAGCTTCGCACGCAGGCGCGCGAGGGATGGGTGCGGTTGACGGTGGACGACTCGGGGCCGGGCGTTCCCCGGGAGATCCGCGGCCGCATCTTCGATCCCTTTTTTACGACAAAAGGTCCCGACGAAGGCACCGGCCTCGGCTT
>DASQAH010000001.1:0-7468 GCA_035635835.1 Gemmatimonadales bacterium | reverse complement strand
GTTTGAAGTTGCCGAATCGCTTCGCCACCGCAGCGGCCAGGTCGGCTTCGTCGATGATGTTGTAGCGGTCGAACATCGAGCGCTTGTGGATTAGACGAGACACGGACGTCGCGCGATCGCTGGTCGAGCCGGTCACGTTAGGGTTGCGCATAGCGCATCCCTTCTTAGGATACCGCCCATGACCATCCCGCTTCGTGCCCCCCGCGCGGCAGCCGCGCTCGCGGCGACGCTCGGCCTGTCGGCCGCAGCCTGGATCGTCACGGTCCGGCAGATGCACGGGATGGACATGGGCGTCGCGACCCCGCTCGGCTCGTTCGCGTTCTTCGTGGCCCTGTGGGCGGCGATGATGGCGGCGATGATGCTGCCGGGCGCAGCCCTGGCCGTTCTGAGTCGCGCGACCGCCAACGGCCCGGTGCGCGCCGTGGTGCCGTTTGTCGCGTCGTACCTCGCGGTCTGGACACTCGTCGGCGCCCTGGTGTACGCGGTGTACCGCCCACACGGCTCTGCCGTCGCCGGCGCGCTGGTGATCGCGGCAGGCGTCTACGAGCTCACGCGGCTCAAGCAGCACTGCCGTCGGTGCTGCCGCGAGAACGCCCGCTCGGGATTCGCGTTCGGGCTCTACTGCGTTGGCTCGAGTATCGGACTAATGGTGATGCTTGTGGCGCTGGGCGTCATGAGTGTCCGTTGGATGGGCGTCATCGCCGTCCTCGTGCTCGTCCAGAAGCTCCTGCCCACGAAAGCGGCCATCGATGTACCGCTCGCGCTAGCGATTGTAGCGCTGGGAATCCTGATCCTCATCGCGCCCGCATCCGTTCCCGGTCTCACGTCCCCGATGTGAATCAAAAGGAGAGAACAGTGAAAATGCCGAAAGTGGTATCGCAGGACGACTGGGTCGCCGCGCGCAAGCGGCTGCTTGTAAAGGAGAAGGAGTTCAGCCGCCAGCGCGACGCGCTGAGCGCCGAGCGACGCAAGCTGCCGATGGTGGCAATCGAGAAGAAGTACCTGTTCCAGGGGCCGGAGGGACGCCGCACACTCGCCGATCTGTTCGACGGGAAGCGCCAGCTCCTCACCTATCACTTCATGTTCGGTCCTGATTGGGGTAAAGAAGGGTGCCCCTCCTGCTCATACGTCGCCGACAACTTCGCCGGCAGCCTCGTGCACCTCGCCGCGCGCGACACCGCATTCGCCGTGATCTCGCGCGCGCCATTCGAAAAGATCAAACCCTTCAAGCAGCGCATGGGCTGGACCTTTCCGTGGCTGTCGTCGTTCGGGACCGACTTCAATTACGACTTCGGGGTGACGCTCGACGAGACGCATACGATGTACAACTACGCGCCCGTCTCCGCCCAACCCGAAGGCCGGCCGCACGAAGGCGAGCGGGAAGGGTTGAGCGTCTTCTTCCGGGACGGCGATCGCCTGTTCCACACGTACTCGACCTACCAGCGCGGCCTCGACCCGTTGCTCAACACCTACAACTTGCTCGATCTCACGCCGCTCGGCCGTCAGGAAGAAGACGGCATCATGCATTGGCTCAAATACCACGATGAATATTGACTCAGGGTGTTGGCGGGTTCCTCTTGCCGATCTCGTACTCCCGCGTCTTCTATTGGTGAACGTTCACAGGCTGCGCCGCGGCTTCTGCGCGATCCGTTAGGACCATCGATGTATCCACAAACGGGGAAAGACATGGATCGACGGCTTCGTGAAGGTCGAGGCGCATCGGACAGGTACGCGAGCAAGACCATATCTCGCCCCGCCACGGAGACCTGAGCGTGACCCAACTTGCGTCCAGCCCGAGCTCCACGGACACGCAACGTATCGCCTCGGTCGACATCATTCGCGGGGCCGCGATGATCCTCATGGCGATCGATCACGTCCGTGTCTACTCCGGCCTCCCCGCCGGCGGCCCAACGGCCGGGATCTTCTTCACCCGCTGGGTGACGCACTTCGTGGCGCCGGCGTTCATTTTCCTAGCGGGCACGAGCGCGTTTTTCTACGGACGCAGGCACGCCGACCTGTCTCGCTTCCTGTTCGTCCGAGGCGTGTGGCTGGTGCTGCTCGAGCTCAGCGTCATTCGAGTGGCGTGGACGTTCAACTTCGACTTCACGCATTACTTGCTCGCCGGCGTGATCTGGGTGATTGGCTGGTGCATGATCCTGATGGCGGCGCTGGTACGGCTGCGCGTGCGGACGATCGCGATTATCGGGTTGGCGATCATCACGCTGCACAATGCGCTGATGCCTCCCCTCATCAACGCCGTCCCATTGGGAGAGCTGTGGAAGATCTTGTACATCGGCTTCTTCAATGGACCGGTCGGCAATTCCCCGCTGATCGTGTTGTACTCGATAATTCCCTGGATCGGCGTGATGGGGGCGGGCTATGCCTTCGGGACGGTCCTCACGATGGAGCCCGCGCGGCGGAACCGGATTTGTCTGCGGATTGGCCTTGGCGCCATCGTGCTGTTCCTGGTGCTGCGCGGCACCAACCTCTACGGTGATCCACGACCCTGGAGTGCAACGACGCCCATGCCGGCGCTGCTCTCATTCCTCAACACCACGAAGTATCCCGCGTCGCTCAGCTTTCTGTTGATGACGCTCGGGCCGACGATCGCGCTAATCCCCCTGCTCGATCGCGTGCGTGGGCGAGTCGCACATTGGCTCACGATCTTCGGGCGGGTACCGTTCTGGTACTATGTGTTACACATCCCGCTAATCCACGCGCTCGCGCTGATCGTTTCGATGATCCGGCTGGGCGAGGCGAGCCCGTGGCTGTTCACGAATCACCCGATGGGCAACCCGCCCCCGCCGGACGGCTATACCTGGAGTCTTGGGCTGTTGTACATAGTCTGGGCTGTGGCGATCGTGCTGCTCTACTTCCCGTGCCGCTGGTACGCCGATCTCAAGGCTCGGCGACGGGATTGGTGGCTGAAGTACCTCTAAGAATGCCCTGTAACGGCTACCGTCGGTGCAACTATGGACCGAGGCCGTCCAACCGTCCGACAGACAGGGTGGCTGACGGGAATCGAACCCGCAACCTCCGGAGCCACAGTCCGGCGCTCTAACCGATTGAGCTACAGCCACCGTGCAGCGCAAACCTAATCAGGCCAAAAGGCTCGAGCAATCTCAGCCGTCCGAGGATCCAGAGGCACTGGCGCGCCATCAAGCCGCGCCAGCGGCACCACACCCCGTACGGCACTGGTCAGAAACAGGCTACGACCATCCAGCGCCTCTCGCCGCCAGTGCCCCTCTTCCACCCGCACGAGCTCGCCGATCCGTGCGCGCCCGACCCCCGGCAGGATGCCGAGGTCCTGCCCCGGCGTGCAGAGTCGCTCCCCCTCCCACCACAACAGGTTCCACACCGTCCCCTCGGTCACCCAGCCCTCGGCCGTAAGCAGCAACGCATCGTCCGCTTCGGCGCGGTCGGCTTCGGCCGCCGCTTCCTCGAAGCAGTCACGCTCCGTGGTCTTGTGCGGGTAGCGCTCGTGGCGCGCGACGGCCGTGATCACTACTGGCGGACCTCCGCCGGGCACCCCACCCACCGTGACCGCCGCCCGACCGTCGCGTACCTCGAGGTGCAAGACGGCCTCATCCATTTCCGTGAATGGCACGACGAAGGCATCGAGGTCCCGGTCCGCGGCCGGCAGCCCGAGGGCAGCCAGCGATCGCGAGAGCCGCGCGAGATGCCGCGAAAGCAGCGGAATCGCGCCCCGGCGCACGCGCATGGTCTCGAACACGCTCACTCCCGGACTGCGCATAGGCCGTATAGTACCGGGGGCGGGATTGTGTTGCCAGAACGAGGCGGATTTCACATGTTGACTGGCCTGCTTCGGGGGAAACCGTGAACGACAAAGCACCGTCGAGGAAGGACGTCGAGGAAAAGCGTCGAGAGACCACGATGTTCCTGGACGCACTCACTCCTTGCCTCTTCCTTACGCTGTTGTTGTTAGTGTTGGGTTGCTCGCACCGCCCACCGGCCGACTTCGCCCCCGATCCGGGGCTCGTCCAACGCATCACCCAGATCCGCATCGACGCGCCGAGCGCGGCCTGTCCCGGTCAGTCGTTCCCCGCCTCCTACACTGCGGTCTTGAGCGACGGCTCGCTCGTGCCGTTCGAGAACCGGTACGACAAGGACCACCCCCCGCGACTCCACGTTGTGTTCCTCGATCGCATAAGCAATGCGGCGACCCCCCTGGAGAACGGCGCCTGGACGGCCGATCGCGATCCCCTCCTGACCGTCACGACCGGGTTCCATCTCACGGTCGTGCTGCGGCAGAAGGCGTCACTGCAGGCCACGGCGACGCTCGCGCCGGAGTACTCCTGTCTACCCCACGCCTTCGGGTTTCAAGGCGCGCCCGGCGACCGTGGCGGAGCGGGCGGCGACGGTCCCGACGTGACCGTGCGACTCGGGATCGTCCGGTCGCCGTACGTCGAGCGACTGCTGATCGCGGGGATCGAGATCGGGTACGCACCGCCGTTCTACACGGTGGCTGACGCGAACGTCGTCCCGCCCCGCGATTGGCTGCTCATCGAGTCGCGCGGGGGCCAGGGCGGCCGGGGACGCAACGGCTCACCCGGCACGAAAGGGCAGGATGCGCCATCGCCGGAGCCGTGCCCCGGATCGAACGGCGGCCCTGGCTCGCCTGGGGGCCGCGGCGCAGACGGCGGACCGGGTGGACGCGGGGGGCGGATCACCATCATCGTCCCGACGGAGGTCCCGTTTCTGGCCGGACTGGTGGACGCCCACACTCCGGGAGGCCCCGGCGGTGACGGCGGCGCGGGCGGGGACGGAGGGGCCGGGGGTCGTCGCGGCACCACCACCAATTGCGACCGGCCCGGGGTGAACGGCGTGGCCGGCGAGAAGGGAGCTTCCGGTGGGCGCGGCGGTGACGGGCCCTACGGGTTGCGCCCTCAGGTCATTACCGTCTCCGCACGCGATGTGTTCGGTACACGGATTCCCCCGGGCCTCGCTGACCTGTTGGGAGAGTCGGCGCCCCGGCGTCCCTAGGCGCGCCGCCGCATCATCCAGTACACCGGCACCCCGAGCAGGATGATCCCGCCGCCGACCAGTGCATCTCGGGGCTGCTCGATCACGGTGTTGCCCACCAGATAGGCCGCGAAGGCGATGAACACGAGCGGCGTGACCGGATACCCCCAGGCGCGGTAGGGTCGCGGCAGGTTCGGCTCGACGACGCGCAGCCGGATTACCGCCCCGCAGATAAGGGCGTAGAAGAGGAACTCCGTGAAGATCACGTAGGTGAAGAGCTGATCGTATGTCCCGGTTAGCGTCAGGACGCAGGAGATCCCGGCCTGCACAAGGAGCGACGGAACCGGGGTGAGGAACCGCGCATGCACGCCGCCGAGCCACCGCGGGAGCAGCCCGTCCCGCGCCATGGCGTACGGGATGCGAGCCGACGTGAGCACGATCCCGTTGTTGGCACCAAGCGTAGACACAATGATCGCCACGGCGACGAGCTGCGCTCCAGCGGCCCCGAGATTCACTTTCGCGGCGTCGCGTGCCACCAGGGTCGACGACGCCATCGCCGCCGGCGAGAGCACATAGGCATACGCCGCCGTGACCGCCGTGTACAACACCATGGCGAGAAGAGTCGAGAGGATAATGGCTCGCGGCAGGATGCGGCCGGGATTGTTCACCTCCCCGGCGACATAGGTCGTCTCGACCCAGCCGTCATAGGCCCACAGCACCGCCACCATGGCGAGGCCGAATGGCCGGACCAGGGCGGACAGCGGCTGCGAGGGCCACAGCGGTGCGAAGTTCGCGGAACTGCCGCCCGGCAGCGCGAACCCGATCACGATCAGCGCCCCCACGATACCGATTTTGGTCAGCGTCAGGACATTTTGCGTCCGCGCGCCGGCCCTGACCCCAAGGGCATTCAGCGCGGTCAGCCCGAGGATCGAGGAAATGGCCACGCCTCTGATCCCCCAAGGCGACAGGGGTACGAAGACAGCGAGGTAGCTGGCGAACCCAACGGCGATCGCGGCGATCGAGGCAGGGTTGATCACCGTGCCGTTCGCCCAACCGTAGAGGTAGCCCCACACGGGGCCGAAGGCTCGAGTGAGGTAGACGAAGGCGCCGCCCGCTTGCGGAAGGGCGGCCCCGAGCTCCGCCAGGGACAGGGCACCGAGCAGCGACACGATGCCGCCGACAACCCACACCAGAACCATGGGGAAGGTGGCGTGCAGCTGCAGCGCGACGGCGCTGGGAACGAGGAAGATCGCCGAGGCGATGATCGTGCCCACATTGATCATCGTGGCGTCCAGCAGGCCGAGCTGGCGTTTGAGCTCGGCCATCAGGCGGAGCCCTCAGGCATGAACGCTAAGTAACGGCCGCACGGCCGCACCCGCCAGCGTGCCGAATGCGCTGAAGGGGATCGCCGGTACTTACGCAACGACCTCGACCAGGTTTGCGTTAGCAGCGAACGATGGCCCTCTCCGCTTCCGCCGATGTGATAGGCCTGCCGCGCTCGTACTGGCAGGCGAGCCGGGCTCCGCGCTACAGCCTGCTCTTCGCACTGCCGCTGCTACTGTTTTACCAGGTGCTGGCGGCGCTGCAGCCCCCGGGGCCGCCGGGGGCCGGCCAGCTGCGCAATGGCGCCGACGTCATCCTGGAGACCCTCTTCATCTGGCTGGCCGGTCGGTGGGGCCCGCTGCTGTTCCTCGTCTGCCTCACCGGGTTCGGTCTCTGGCTGGTCGTGCGCGACCTGCGGCGCCACCCGTCGCTGCGGCCAGGAGTATTCGTTGGGATGCTGGGGGAAGCGGCCGCGCTCGCCCTGTTGTTCGGCGGTGTAGTGGCCCGTGTCACGGCCGCGCTGCTGGGCGGGGGAGCGCCGCCGCTCACACTCACCGGGGTCGAAGGTGTCGGCTGGTGGTCGCGGCTGATGCTGTCGCTCGGTGCCGGCCTATACGAAGAGTTGCTGTTTCGAGTCGTGTTGGTGGCGTTGCTGGCGTGGGGGGCGAAAGCCCTGTTGGGCTGGCGCCCTCGGCCCGCAGGCATCTTCGCCACCCTGGTCGGCGCCGCTATCTTCTCTGCATTCCATTATGTTGGGCGCTACGGGGATCGGCTGACCGCGTATTCGTTCTTGTTCCGGATGGTCGCCGGGGTCTTCTTCAGCGCCCTGTATCTGTCGCGTGGGTTCGGGATCACGGCGTGGACGCATGCGCTGTACGACACGTTCCTGCTGGTTGTTTGACGCTCGACCCCACCCCACCCCCGCTACCCCACACCCCCGCGCCCGCTGGGAGGTTGTCATGCGTGGAATCGTCGCCTGCCGGGTCTTAATCCTCGCGGTTGCAGCAGGCACGGCCTGCCATCGCGAGCCCTCAGCGCTGATCCGGCGCAAAGAGGTGGCCACGTGCAGCGCCATCAGTGTCGACACGCTGGGCACGGTGGAGTGCCTCGTGCGCCTGCACAATTGGAAGCCCGCGGAGGCCCGGTTGGCCGCGCACCTGCG